>NZ_JAQVCH010000011.1 GCF_028689845.1 Flavobacterium sp.
CTTAATACTTATGTCTTCATGCAAAACAAAAAAAGAATTTTTTAATCATTTATAAATAGTTTAATATGTCTGGGTTAATTGGAAAAAAATCGGCATGACTAGTATTTTTGACGAAAACGGGAAAAATATTCCTTGTACCGTTATTGAGGCAGGTCCATGTGTCGTTACCCAAGTCAGAACCAAAGCGGTTGACGGGTATGAAGCGTTTCAGCTTGGTTTCGATGACAAAACAGAAAAACACGCTACAAAAGCTGACTTAGGTCACTTTAAAAAAGCGGGAACTTCTGCAAAAAGAAAAGTCATTGAATTCCAAGAATTTGAAACAACGTATAATTTAGGTGATTTAATCACTGTAGATCTTTTCAGCGAAGGAGAATTTGTTGATGTACAAGGTGTATCAAAAGGTAAAGGTTTCCAAGGTGTTGTTAAACGTCACGGTTTTGGTGGTGTTGGACAAGCAACTCATGGACAACATAACCGATTAAGAGCACCAGGTTCGGTTGGAGCTTCTTCTTATCCATCTAGAGTATTCAAAGGAATGCGTATGGGCGGAAGAATGGGAGGAGTAAATGTAACAATTCAAAACCTTAGAGTTTTAAAAGTTGTTGGTGAGAAAAATCTTTTAGTAGTAAAAGGTTGTGTGCCAGGACACAAAAACTCTTATGTAATCATTCAGAAGTAATGGAAGTAAAAGTTTTAGATATCAATGGAAAAGATACAGGTCGTAAAGTTCAACTTTCTGACGCTGTTTTCGCAATCGAGCCTAATAACCATGCTATTTATTTAGATGTGAAACAATATCTTGCTAATCAAAGACAAGGTACTCACAAGGCTAAAGAAAGAGCTGAAGTAACAGGAAGTACTCGAAAAATAAAGAAACAAAAAGGAACTGGTACAGCTCGTGCGGGTAGTATCAAGAATCCATTGTTTAAAGGTGGTGGAACAATCTTCGGACCAAGACCTAGAAGTTACTCATTCAAATTGAATAAAGCATTAAAGCGATTAGCTCGTAAATCTGCTTTCTCTCAAAAAGTAAAAGAGTCTGAATTGATAGTGGTAGAAGATTTTAATTTTGACACTCCAAGCACTAAGAAATTTATTACAATTCTGAATGCCTTAGGGTTAGAAAATAAAAAATCGCTATTTGTGTTGGGTGATTCAAATAAAAATGTATATTTGTCGTCACGCAATTTAAAGGGTTCTAAAGTCGTAACTAGCTCTGAATTAAGCACTTATTCTATTTTAAATACAAATAAGTTAATCTTAACAGAAGGTTCTTTAGAAGGAATTGAAGAAAATTTAAGTAAATAATAGGCCATGAGTATCATAATTAAACCTATCATAACTGAAAAAATCACTAAGCAAGGTGAATTATTTAATCGTTATGGTTTTGTAGTGGATAAGAGAGCAAACAAAATTCAAATCAGAAATGCAGTTGAAGCTGCTTATGGTGTAAAAATTGTTGCTATCAACACTATGAACGTTAGACCAGACCGATCAGTAAAATTCACTAAAAGTGGAATGATTAGTGCAAAAACAAATGCGTTTAAAAAGGCAATTGTAGAAGTACAAGAAGGAGAAACAATTGATTTTTATAATAATATCTAGAAAATGTCAGTTAGAAAATTAAAACCTATTACCCCGGGTCAGCGTTTTAGAGTTGTTAATGGTTTTGACGCCATTACAACTGATAAGCCGGAAAAGTCATTATTGGCACCGAAAAAAAACTCTGGAGGTAGAAATAGTCAAGGAAAAATGACCATGCGTTATACAGGCGGTGGTCACAAACAAAAGTATCGTGTGATTGATTTTAAAAGAACAAAAGCTGGAATTCCAGCTACTGTGAAATCAATTGAATATGATCCAAACAGAACTGCGTTTATTGCTTTGTTAAGCTATGTGGATGGTGCAAAAACCTATATCATTGCTCAAAACGGTTTAAACGTTGGTCAATCCGTAGTTTCAGGAGAAGAAGCAGGTCCAGAAATTGGAAATGCACTTCCTTTAAGTAAAATTCCATTAGGAACTGTTATTTCTTGTATCGAATTAAGACCAGGTCAAGGAGCTATTATTGCTCGTTCAGCTGGAACATTCGCTCAATTAATGGCAAGAGATGGAAAATATGCCACTATCAAAATGCCTTCTGGTGAAACAAGATTAATCTTGTTGACCTGTATGGCTACAATTGGGGCTGTGTCAAATTCTGACCACCAATTAATTGTTTCCGGTAAAGCGGGTAGATCTAGATGGTTAGGTAGAAGACCAAGAACAAGACCAGTTGCAATGAACCCTGTTGATCACCCAATGGGTGGTGGAGAAGGACGTTCTTCTGGAGGACACCCACGCTCTAGAAACGGTATTCCTGCTAAAGGATATAGAACCCGTTCTAAAGTGAGCCCGAGTAATAAGTATATTGTTGAACGCAGAAAGAAATAATTAGATAGACATGGCACGTTCATTAAAAAAAGGACCATTCGTACACTATAAATTAGATAAGAAGGTACTCGAAAACATTGAGAAAGGTAATAAAGCAGTGATCAAAACTTGGTCAAGAGCTTCTATGATTACTCCAGATTTCGTAGGACAAACTATCGCAGTACACAATGGTCGTCAGTTTGTACCAGTTTATGTAACAGAAAACATGGTAGGACACAAATTAGGAGAATTTTCACCAACACGATCATTTAGAGGTCATGCCGGTGCTAAAAATAAAGGTAAAAAATAAGAAGCAATGGGAGTTCGTAAAAGAGAAACAGCAGACGCGAGAAAAGAAGCTAACAAGCAAATTGCTTTCGCAAAGTTAAATAACTGCCCTACTTCACCTAGAAAAATGCGCTTGGTTGCAGACTTGGTAAGAGGTCAGAAAGTGGAAAGAGCACTAAATATCTTAAGATTTAGTCAAAAAGAAGCTTCAAGAAAATTAGAAAAATTGTTGTTATCTGCAATTGCCAACTGGCAAGCAAAAAATGCAGAAGCAAGTATTGAAGAAGCTGCTTTATTTGTAAAAGAGATTAGAGTAGATGGTGGAATGATGTTAAAAAGACTTCGTCCAGCACCTCAAGGTCGTGCACACAGAATCAGAAAACGTTCTAATCACGTTACAATCGTGCTTGGAGCTAGTAATAACACACAAAGCAATTAATAATTAAGATGGGACAAAAGACAAATCCAATTGGAAACAGACTTGGGATCATCAGAGGATGGGATTCAAACTGGTATGGTGGAAATGATTACGGTGATAAAATCGCCGAAGATTATAAAATCAGAAAGTATATTCATGCTCGTTTATCAAAAGCTAGTGTATCAAAAGTAATCATCGAGAGAACTTTAAAACTTGTAACCGTTACTATCACTACTGCTAGACCTGGTATTATTATCGGAAAAGGCGGACAAGAGGTAGACAAGTTAAAAGAAGAACTTAAGAAAATTACGGACAAAGAGGTTCAAATTAACATCTTTGAAATTAAAAGACCTGAGATTGATGCTTATTTAGTTGCAACAAGTATCGCACGTCAAATCGAAAGCCGTATTTCATACAGAAGAGCTATTAAAATGGCTATCGCAGCAGCAATGCGTATGAATGCAGAAGGTATTAAGGTTTTGATTTCTGGTCGTTTGAATGGTGCTGAAATGGCACGTTCAGAAGGTTTCAAAGAAGGAAGAATTCCTCTATCGACTTTCAGAGCCGACATCGATTATGCTTTAGCTGAAGCTCATACTACTTATGGTAGAATGGGTATCAAAGTATGGATCATGAAAGGTGAAGTTTACGGAAAGAGAGATCTTTCTCCACTTGTTGGAATGGATAAAAAACAATCCGGTGGAGGAAACAAAGGTGGTGATGCTCCTAGAGGAGGAAAACCAAACGGAAAATCAAACCCACGTAAAAGAAAGTAATTTTTTAAATTAAAGAAAAATGTTACAGCCTAAAAGAACAAAATACCGTAAGGTACAAAAAGGTAAAATGAAAGGTAATTCCCAAAGAGGGCATGTACTTTCAAGTGGAATGTTTGGAATTAAATCTGTACATGAAACAGGAATGTTTTTAACTTCTCGTCAAATAGAAGCAGCTCGTATTGCTGCAACTCGTTTTATGAAAAGAGAGGGACAATTATGGATTAATGTATTTCCAGACAAACCTATAACTAAGAAACCTCTTGAGGTACGTATGGGTAAAGGTAAAGGAGCCGTTGAATATTGGGCTGCTGTTGTTAAACCCGGAAAAATTATGTTTGAAGTAGGAGGAGTTCCTTTGGCAGTTGCAAAAGAAGCATTACGCTTAGCAGCTCAAAAGCTTCCTGTTAAAACTAAATTTGTTGTTGCTAGAGATTTCGAAGCATAATCCTATTTATTATGAAACAATCAGAAATTATAAGTCTATCTGCAGCTGAGTTACAAGAGAAACTTAGTGAGTCAAGAAAAACGTATGCCGACCTAAAAACCACTCATACTATTTCTCCAATTCAAAACCCATTGCAAATTAGAGCAACGCGTAGAACAATTGCGAGAATAGAAACTGAGCTAAGTAAAAGAGAGTTACAATAATTGTATACTGCTGAAAGATGGAAAAAAGAAATTTAAGAAAAGAGAGAATTGGTGTTGTTACTAGCAACAAAATGGAGAAATCTATCGTTGTTTCTGAAACAAGAAGAGTAAAACACCCATTATACGGTAAGTTCGTGTTAAAGACAAAAAAATATCATGCACACGACGAAACAAACGATTGCAACATTGGTGATACTGTAAAGATCATGGAAACACGACCTTTAAGTAAAACAAAATGTTGGAGATTAGTTGAAATCATTGAAAGAGCGAAGTAATTATGGTACAACAAGAATCTAGATTAAAAGTAGCAGATAACACAGGAGCAAAAGAAGTTTTGACTATCCGTGTTTTAGGGGGAACGAAACGTCGTTATGCCTCTGTTGGAGATAAAATTGTAGTTTCAATTAAAGATGCAACTCCTAACGGTAACGTTAAAAAAGGAGCGGTGTCAACTGCAGTTGTTGTACGAACCAAAAAAGAAGTGAGAAGAGCCGATGGTTCTTATATCCGATTTGATGACAATGCATGTGTTCTTTTGAATGCTGCAGGTGAGATGAGAGGAACTCGTGTTTTTGGTCCTGTCGCAAGAGAACTTCGTGAAAAACAATTCATGAAAATTGTATCATTAGCACCAGAGGTGCTTTAAATCGATTGATGATGACAAAATTAAAAATTAAATCAGGAGACGTCGTAAAAGTTATTGCAGGTGACCATAAAGGCACTGAAGGTAAGGTATTACGCGTTTTTATTGATGCAAACAAAGCGATTGTTGAAGGCACAAACATGGTTTCTGTTCACACAAAACCAAGTGCAAAAAGCCCTCAAGGTGGAATCGTAAAGAAAGAAGCTCCTATTCAAATATCTAACTTAGCATTAATCGACCCTAAGTCGAAAAAAGCAACTAAAGTTGGTTATAAAATTGAAGGAGATAAGAAAGTAAGATTTTCAAAAAAATCTAATCAAGTACTATAGTAATGGCTTATATCCCTAGATTAAAAGAAGAATATAGAAGCAGAGTTATTCCTGCTTTGAAAGAAGAGTTCGGCTACAAAAATGTAATGCAAGTTCCAAAATTGGAAAAAATTGTACTTAGCCGTGGTGTCGGAGCTGCTGTATCAGACAAGAAATTGGTTGATTATGCAGTAGACGAATTATCAAAAATCACCGGACAAAAAGCTTTAGCGACTATTTCTAAAAAAGACGTTGCGTCTTTTAAATTAAGAAAAGGTATGCCAATTGGTGCTAAAGTTACTTTACGCGGAGAGAAAATGTATGAGTTCTTAGATCGATTGATTACATCTTCTTTACCACGTGTAAGAGATTTCGGTGGAATTAAAGCAACTGGTTTTGACGGAAGAGGTAATTATAACCTTGGCGTTTTGGAACAAATTATTTTCCCAGAAATTGATATTGATAAAGTAAACAAAATTGCTGGAATGGACATTACTTTTGTAACTAATGCCAAAACAGATAAGGAAGCAAAATCATTATTAACTGAATTAGGTTTACCTTTTAAAAAGAACTAAGTTATGGCTAAAGAATCAATGAAAGCCCGTGAGGTAAAAAGACAAAAAGCGGTAGACAAGTATGCTGAAAAAAGAAAAGCTTTATTAGAAGCTGGAGATTATGAAGGCCTACAAAAATTACCACGAAATGCTTCTCCAGTACGTTTACACAATCGTTGTAAATTAACTGGTAGACCAAGAGGGTATATGAGACAATTTGGTCTTTCTCGGGTTACATTCCGTGAAATGGCTAACCAAGGATTAATTCCAGGTGTTAGAAAAGCAAGTTGGTAAAAAACAATTTTTAACTGGTTTCAGGTTCAAAAGAAAGCGTTTCTATTGAAAACCGTTACCGCAAATTTATACATATGTATACAGATCCTATTGCCGATTATCTAACAAGAGTTAGAAATGCAGTGGCTGCAAATCACAAAGTGGTTGAAATCCCTGCTTCTAACCTTAAAAAAGAAATCACAAAGATTTTATTTGATCAAGGATATATTTTAAGTTACAAGTTTGATGACACATCCGTTCAGGGTACCATCAAGATTGCACTTAAATATGACAAAGTTACGAAAGAGCCTGTCATTAGAGATATCCAAAGAATTAGTAAACCAGGTTTACGTAAATATGCTGGTTCTTCAAACTTGCCAAGAATCCTTAACGGACTAGGTATTGCAATTGTTTCAACTTCTAAAGGTTTAATGACCGGAAAGCAAGCTAAACAATTAAATGTAGGTGGAGAAGTAATTTGCTACGTATACTAATTAAAATAATACTGAACGATGTCAAGAATAGGTAAAAATCCAGTTGTGATTCCTGCAGGAGTAACTTTAGAAGTTAACGATGGTGTTATCACAGCAAAAGGAAAATTAGGTCAATTATCACAAGAGTTTTCGGACGTAACAGTGAAAGTTGAAGACGGTCAGGTGTTAGTAGAACGTTCTTCTGACCATAAAGATCACAGAGCTAAACATGGTTTATACAGAGCCTTAATCAATAATATGGTTAATGGTGTATCAACAGGTTTTACAAAAGAATTAGAGTTAGTAGGTGTTGGTTATAGAGCATCTAATCAAGGTCAACGATTAGACCTAGCATTAGGATTCTCTCATAATATTGTTTTAGATATTGCTCCAGAAGTAAAATTAGAAACAGTTTCTGAAAAAGGAAAAAACCCAATCATCAAGTTAACCTCTCACGATAGACAACTTTTAGGTCAAGTAGCCGCTAAAATTAGAGGCTTCCGTAAACCAGAACCTTACAAAGGAAAAGGAGTTAAATTCGTAGGTGAAGTATTAAGAAGAAAAGCAGGTAAATCAGCTTAAAATTTAAGATTATGTCATTAACAAAATCTGATAGAAGACAGAGAATTAAGTTCAGAATTAGAAAGATTGTAAGCGGTAGTGCTGCAAAACCAAGACTTTCTGTATTCAGAAGTAACAAAGAAATCTATGCACAATTAATAGATGACTTGAACGGAGTAACCCTTTTAGCCGCTTCCTCTAGAGATAAAGGAGTAGATGTTACAGGAACAAACGTTGAAGTTGCTAATGCAGTAGGTAAATTAGTTGCTGAAAAAGCATTGAAAGCGGGTATTGAAACAGTAACTTTCGATAGAGGAGGATACTTATACCACGGTCGTATTAAATCATTAGCAGAAGGAGCGAGAGCTGCCGGACTTAAATTCTAAGAAATTATGTATAGTCAATACAAAAATGTAGAGTTAGTAAAACCTAGTGGTCTTGAATTAAAAGATCGTTTGGTGAGTGTAAATCGTGTTACCAAAGTAACAAAAGGTGGTAGAGCATTTGGTTTTTCTGCTATTGTTGTTGTAGGTGATGAAAACGGAGTAGTTGGACACGGATTAGGAAAATCTAAAGATGTTTCTGAAGCTATTGCAAAAGCAGTAGAAGATGCAAAGAAAAACTTAGTTAGAATTCCTTTAAGTGGTCATTCTGTTCCTCACGAACAAAAAGGAAAATTTGGTGGTGCACGTGTATTTCTTATGCCAGCATCGCATGGTACGGGAGTAATTGCTGGTGGTGCTGTTCGTTCAGTACTTGAATCAGTAGGGATTCACGATGTATTATCAAAATCTCAAGGTTCTTCAAATCCACATAACGTGGTAAAAGCAACTTTTGATGCATTACTTCAAATGAGAAGTGCATATACAGTAGCTAAACAAAGAGGAATTTCTTTAGAGAAAGTATTTAAAGGTTAATATTCAAGGAAATTATGGCAAAGATTTTAGTAAAACAAGTAAGAAGTCAAATTAACTGTCCTCAAACACAAAAGAGAACATTGGTTTCTTTAGGTCTTAAAAGATTAGGACAAGTTGTAGAGCATGATAACTCATCTGCTATCCTTGGAATGGTAAATAAAGTTAAACACTTAGTTTCTGTAGAAGAAACTAAATAACACTATTCAAAAATGAATTTAAGTAACTTACAACCAGCTGAAGGGTCAACGCACAATCAAAATAAGCGTTTAGGTAGAGGAGAAGGTTCTGGAAAAGGTGGTACTGCATCACGTGGTCACAAAGGAGCAAAATCTCGTTCTGGTTATTCAAAAAAGATTGGTTTTGAAGGAGGGCAAATGCCACTTCAAAGACGTGTACCTAAGTTTGGATTTAAAAATATCAATAGAGTGGATTATCAAGGTGTAAATCTTGATTCTTTACAAGCTTTAGTAGATAACGGAGTGGTTACCGATACTGTAGATTTTTCAGTATTTGTAGATACACGTTTGGCAACTAAAAACGAATTGGTAAAAATTTTAGGAAGAGGTGAATTAAAAGCCAAATTAAAAGTAACTGCTCACAAATTTACAGCAACAGCGAAAGCTGCTATCGAAGCTGCAGGTGGAGAAGCCGTAACTTTATAATGAACTAACTGTATGAAGAAATTTTTTGAAGCACTCACAAACGTTTGGAAAATAGAAGAACTAAAAAATAGAATTTTAGTTACTTTAGGTTTACTTTTAGTATATCGTTTTGGAGCACAGGTTACTTTACCAGGTATTGATGCTACAAAATTGAGTGGGTTAGCCTCTCAAACAGATCAAGGGATTGGTTCAATCTTAGATATGTTTACAGGTGGAGCCTTTTCTCAAGCATCGGTATTCGCTTTAGGTATTATGCCTTACATTTCAGCCTCTATTGTGGTACAATTAATGGGAATTGCGGTTCCATACCTTCAAAAACTGCAAAAAGATGGTGAGAGTGGTCGGAAAAAAATCAATCAAATTACACGTTGGTTAACCATTGCAATCACTTTAGTTCAAGGTCCTGGTTATATCTATAACTTATACAGAACTTTACCATCAGAAGCATTTTTATTAGGTTTCAACTCTTTCTCATTCTTGTTCTCAGCAGTAGTGATCTTAGTAACAGGTACTATTTTTGCCATGTGGTTAGGAGAAAAAATTACCGATAAAGGTATCGGAAATGGAATCTCTCTTTTAATCATGGTCGGAATTATCGCCCGCTTACCACAAGCATTCTTGCAAGAGTTTGTTTCAACTGTAACACAAGATAATGGTGGATTAGTATTATTAGTATTTGAAATTATACTTTGGTTATTAGTAATCATAGCAAGTATCTTACTAGTAATGGCCGTACGAAAAATACCAGTTCAGTATGCAAGAAGAACTGCAGGTGGAGATTTTGAACAAGATATGATGGGCGGAAACAGACAGTTCATTCCTTTGAAGCTTAATGCTTCGGGTGTAATGCCAATTATCTTTGCTCAAGCAATCATGTTTATTCCAGCTGCCGTTGCAGGGCTTTCTAAAACAGAAACAGCTCAATCTGTAACCGGTGCTTTTAGTGATATGTTCGGTTTTTGGTATAACTTAGTTTTCGCTTTGTTAATTATAGTATTCACTTATTTTTATACAGCGATTACAGTACCAACCAACAAAATGGCAGATGATTTAAAACGTAGTGGTGGATTCATTCCTGGTATTAGACCAGGTGTTGAAACTTCCGACTTTTTAGACAAAATTATGTCCTTAGTTACATTGCCAGGTTCTGTATTCTTAGCTCTTATTGCCGTTTTTCCTGCAGTAGTAGTTAATTTAATGGGCGTTCAACAAAGTTGGGGGATGTTTTTTGGAGGAACCTCATTACTAATTATGGTTGGGGTGGCAATTGATACTATTCAACAAGTCAATTCGTATTTGTTAAATAGACATTATGATGGTTTGATGAAAAGTGGTAAAAATAGAAAAGCAGTAGCTTAATTTTTATGGCAAAACAATCAGCAATAGAACAAGACGGATCAATAATTGAAGCATTATCAAATGCGATGTTCCGCGTAGAATTAGAAAATGGTCATGTGGTGATCGCTCATATTTCTGGAAAAATGCGAATGCATTATATCAAGTTATTACCTGGTGATAAAGTGAAACTAGAAATGAGCCCATACGACTTAACAAAAGCAAGAATTACTTATAGATATTAAAGCTATTCACAATGAAAGTAAGAGCATCAGTAAAGAAAAGAAGTGCCGAATGCAAAATTGTTCGCAGAAAAGGCAGATTGTACGTTATTAACAAAAAGAATCCTAGATTTAAACAAAGACAAGGATAATTATGGCAAGAATCGCAGGGGTAGATATACCTAAACACAAAAGAGGAGTTATCGCTTTAACTTATATCTTCGGAGTAGGAAGAAGTAGAGCTATTGAGGTTTTAGAAAAAGCTCAAGTTAGTCAAGACAAGAAAGTTCAAGAATGGAATGACGAGGAAATCGGAGCAATTCGTGACGCCGTATCTTATTATAAGATTGAAGGTGAACTTCGTTCAGAAGTATCACTTCACATTAAACGTTTAATGGACATTGGTTGTTATAGAGGAATTCGTCATAGATCAGGTCTTCCATTAAGAGGACAAAGAACGAAAAACAATTCTAGAACTAGAAAAGGTAAAAGAAAAACTGTTGCTAATAAGAAAAAAGCAACTAAATAATAAGTAATAATATGGCTAAGGCAACAACAAAAAAACGTAAAGTTATCGTTGAATCAACGGGCGAGGCTCATGTTAGTGCAACTTTTAACAATATTATTATTTCTCTTACCAACAAAAAAGGAGAAGTGATTTCATGGTCGTCTGCCGGTAAAATGGGATTCAGAGGATCTAAAAAGAACACCCCTTATGCAGCTCAAATGGCAGCAGAAGATTGTTCTAAAGTAGCACTAGAAGCAGGTTTAAAGAAAGTTAAAGTGTATGTAAAAGGACCAGGAAACGGACGTGAGTCTGCTATCCGTTCGATTCATAACAGCGGAATTGAAGTAACTGAAATTATTGACGTTACTCCAATGCCTCACAACGGATGTAGACCTCCAAAAAGAAGAAGAGTTTAATTATGGCTATCCCGATTCATCGGGATATGCCCTTTTTTATTTAATTAAGTATAACCAAGATAGAAACTGATTATCGAAGGATTTGACCTGAATTCATAATCACTATCTTCAAACAATGTAAAATGGCAAGATATACTGGTCCACAAACTAAAATAGCTCGAAAATTTGGTGAAGCTATATTCGGAGAAGACAAAGCCTTCGAAAAAAGAAATTATCCTCCAGGCCAACACGGTATGGCTAAAAGAAGAGGAAAAAAATCTGAATATGCAATTCAGTTAATGGAAAAGCAAAAAGCGAAGTACACTTACGGAATTCTTGAAAAACAATTCAGAAATTTATACAAAAAAGCAGCAGCAGCCTCTGGGGTAACTGGTGAAATTATTTTGCAATTATGTGAAGCTCGTTTAGATAACGTAGTTTACAGAATGGGAGTTGCACCTTCTCGAAGAGCAGCTCGTCAAATTGTAGGACACCGTCACATTACCGTAAATGGTGAAATTGTAAACGTTCCTTCTTACCATTTAAAACCAGGCGATAAAGTAGCTGTTCGTGAAAAATCAAAATCAGTTGAAGCTATCAATAGTTCTTTAGCAAACGCTAGTAGAGTATACGAATGGATTACTTGGAATAATGATACTAAAGAAGGTACTTTTGTAACCGTTCCACAACGTTTACAAATCCCAGAAAACATCAAAGAACAACTAATCGTTGAGTTATACAACAAATAATAATTGACAGAAGTCGTAATTATGGCAATATTTAATTTTCAGAAGCCCGATAAAGTTATCATGATCGATTCCACCGATTTTGAAGGTAAGTTTGAATTCAGACCTTTAGAACCTGGTTACGGATTGACCGTTGGTAATGCACTTAGAAGAGTTTTGTTATCCGCTCTTGAAGGATATGCAATTACATCTGTACGTATTGAAGGTGTAGATCATGAGTTTTCAACCATCTCTGGAGTAGTAGAAGATGTAACTGAAATCATATTGAACTTAAAACAAGTTCGATTCAAACGTCAAATCGAAGATGTTGACAATGAAACGGTAACTATTTCCCTTTCCGGAAAAGAACAAATAACTGCTGGCGATTTCCAAAAATTTATTTCAGGTTTTCAAGTTTTGAATCCTGAATTAGTAATCTGTAACTTGGATGCAAAAGTTAACCTCAATATGGAGTTAACAATTGAAAAAGGAAGAGGTTATGTTCCAGCTGAAGAAAACAAAAAACAAAACGCAGCTATCGGTACTATTTTTACTGATTCTATTTTTACACCTATTAAGAATGTAAAATATGCAATCGAAAATTTCCGTGTTGAGCAAAAAACAGATTATGAAAAATTAGTTTTCGAAATTAAAACTGATGGTTCAATTAATCCGAAAGATGCTTTAACAGAAGCTGCAAAAGTTTTAATTCACCACTTTATGTTGTTCTCTGATGAGAGAATTACACTTGAAGCTGACGAAATTGCACAAACAGAATCTTATGATGAAGAATCATTACACATGCGACAATTGCTTAAAACTAAGCTTGTGGATATGGATCTTTCTGTAAGAGCGTTAAATTGCTTGAAAGCGGCTGAAGTAGATACATTAGGTGATTTAGTATCATTCAATAAAAATGACTTGATGAAATTCCGTAATTTTGGTAAGAAATCATTGACCGAGCTTGATGAGCTTGTGGCAATTAAAAACTTACATTTCGGAATGGATTTGTCAAAATATAAACTAGATAAAGAATAATCTAATTTCATTAAATTGAAATTAAAGGAAAGATAGCGATGAGACACGGAAAAAAAGTAAATCATTTAAGTAGACAACAAGGTCACAGAAAATCGATGTTGGCTAATATGGCTTGTTCTTTAATTGAGCACAAGCGAATCAATACAACAGTTGCTAAAGCAAAAGCTTTAAAACAATTCGTTGAACCATTGGTAACCAAATCAAAAGAAGATACAACACACAACAGACGTGTAGTATTTGCTTACCTTAGAAATAAATATGCCGTAACAGAACTTTTTAGAGATGTTGCTGCAAAAGTGGGTGATCGTCCAGGCGGTTATACGCGTATTATTAAAGTAGGAAATCGTTTAGGAGATAACGCTGATATGGCGATGATTGAATTAGTAGATTTCAACGAAATTTACAACGGTGGTAAAAAAGAAGAGAAAAAAGCAAAAAGCCGTCGTGGTGGTAAAGCTAAAAAAGCAGAAACAACTGCTCCTGAAGCTAAAGCACCTGAAGCTCCAGCCGCTGATTCTTCTGAAAATACAGAAGCTGCAGAATAAGCAACCACTTCAAACTAATATAAAAAGGATAAACATTATTGTGTTTATCCTTTTTTTTTAGATTATTTATATTTTTTTTAACAGACGAAATTTCTTGTCTATGTATATCTTTCAATATATTCGCAAAAAAATATATTTATGAGAATTTTCAACCTTTTATTAGTTCTAATTAGCTTTTCATCATTTGCACAAGATACCGTTGATAACACAAATTCAATGCAATCAGCTTCAAGTGCATATGCTGGTGCTGGTATGTGGACAGTTTCGAAGCCTTTAGATAATTCTATTCAAGGAACACCTTATTTGTTTCCCGTTTGGGAAGGTAATTTTCAAATTACTTCTAAAGAAGGAAATAAATATAAATTATATAATTTAAATTATAATTTAAGTTCAAAAAAATTAGAAACAGTCATGAGTAAAGATTCTGTGTTTCAATATGATATTTCTAAAATTGATTACATTAAAAATTTTAATAGAAATTATAAAGTAATCAATAATGAGCTTTATCAAGAGCTAATTTATGGTGCTAAAATATCGCTATTGAAAGGTTTTTATGTTACAGTTATTGATGGTGTAATTAGCCCATTAACACAACAGTATACTACACCAAATCGCTATGCTCAAAAAAATAAATATTATTATTTAAAAGGAGAGCAATTTCTTGAAATTAAATTAAAAAAGAAAGATGTATTAAGTGCTTTTGGTGATAAAGCGGAGCAAATTAAAATTTATGCTAAAGAAAATAAATTGTCTTTTGGAGAAGAAACAGATGTCATGACTATGTTTAGGCATTACAATACATTATAAGATTAGAAAGATAAGCATTGCTTATCTTTTTTTTTGTTTTAAATTTGCAAAACAACACAACACAATGAAATACATTACTCGAAAACCCGCTCTTCTACTTCTTGCCGATGGAGCTATTTTTCACGGCAAATCAATCGGAATAGAAGGAATTACTTTTGGTGAAGTTTGCTTTAATACTGGAATGACAGGATACCAAGAAATTTTTACAGACCCTTCTTATTTTGGTCAAATCATGGTGGCTACCAATGCCCACATTGGAAATTATGGCGTGCATAAGGATGAAGTAGAATCTGATTCAATTAAAATTGCTGGACTTGTTTGTAAAAACTTTAGTTTTAACTATTCAAGACCTGATGCTTCTGCTAGTTTATTCGATTATTTTAACGAAGAAAAGCTAATCGGTATTTCCGATGTTGATACTAGAGCATTAGTGAGCTACATACGCGATCACGGTGCACAAAATGCTGTGATTTGTACCGATGATACACCAATCGAAACCTTAAAAACACAATTGGCTCAAGTGCCTGGTATGAAAGGACTTGAATTGGCCTCGAAAGTGTCAACTAAAGAGCCTTATTTTGTTGGAGATGAATCGGCAACTTATAAAATTGCGGCACTCGATTTAGGAATTAAAAAGAACATACTCCGTAATTTGGTAAAAAGAGATTGTTATATTAAAGTATTTCCATATAATGCCACGTTTGAAGAATTAAGCTCTTTTAATCCGGACGGTTATTTTCTTTCTAACGGACCAGGTGATCCAGAACCATTAGCAAGTGCAATTAAAGTGGCTCAAGAAATTATTGCTCAAAATAAACCGTTGTTCGGCATTTGTCTGGGACATCAAATTATCGGTTTGGCCAATGGCATTTCTACTTATAAAATGTTTAATGGTCACCGTGGAATAAATCATCCTGTTAAAAACGTATTGACCGGAAAAGGTGAAATTACTTCTCAAAATCATGGTTTTGCAGTAGTTAAAGAAGATTTGGAGAAAAATTCGGATTTTGAAATTACACACGAACATTTAAATGACGGAACCGTTGCCGGAATGCGAATGAAAAATAAAAATTGTTTTTCAGTTCAATACCATCCAGAAGCTAGCCCAGGACCTCACGATTCTTCCTATTTATTTGACGAGTTTATCAATAATATTAAAAATGCTTAAAAAACAGCATAGAATTTAAAAGTTATCCATTCTTTTCTGAATTTTTTAATAAAATAACTAAATCGATTGCGTTTATAACTTTGACTAGATTTTATAAAAAGCACTTATAGAATCCTTAAATTTGTATATCATTCAATAAAAAAATAGACCATGAGTATTATTATTAAAGTACATGCAAGACAAATCTTAGATTCAAGAGGAAACCCAACCATTGAAGTGGATGTGATTACAGAAAATGGAATTTTAGGTAGAGCAGCCGTTCCTTCTGGAGCTTCTACGGGTGAACATGAAGCGGTTGAACTTCGTGATGGCGGAAAATCATATATGGGTAAAGGAGTTTTAAAAGCAATTGAAAATGTCAATATCACTATTGCAAATGAAATTGTTGGAACTTCCGTGTTTGAGCAAAATCAAATCGATAAAACGATGATTGAATTGGATGGAACTCCAAACAAATCAAATTTGGGAGCAAATGCAATTTTGGGTGTTTCATTAGCTGTAGCCAAAGCAGCTGCAAATGAATTAGGGATGCCTTTATACCGTTACGTAGGTGGCGTTTCTGCCAACACGCTTCCGGTGCCAATGATGAATATCATCAATGGTGGTTCGCATTCTGATGCTCCGATTGCTTTTCAAGAGTTCATGATTATGCCAGTTAAAGCAACTAGTTTCACCCATGCTATGCAAATGGGTACAGAGATTTTTCACAATTTGAAAAAAGTATTACACGATCGTAAGTTGTCCACTGCGGTAGGCGATGAAGGTGGATTTGCTCCAAATTTAGCAGGAGGTACCGAAGACGCACTTGACTCAATTAAATTAGCAGTTGAAAATGCGGGTTATACTTTTGGAGGTGATGTGATGATTGCCCTAGACTGTGCCGCTGCCGAATTTTATGTGGATGGCAACTACGATTACAAAAAATTTGAAGGAGATACAGGCAAGATTCGCTCTTCTGCCGAGCAAGCTGAATATTTAGCCGAATTGTCTAAAAAATATCCTATTATTTCTATTGAAGATGGGATGGATGAAAACGATTGGGATGGATGGAAATATTTAACTAATTTAATTGGTGATAAAGTACAATTAGTCGGTGATGATTTATTTGTAACCAATGTAGAACGACTAAAAAAAGGAATTGACAAAGGAATTGCAAACTCCATTTTAGTAAAAGTAAACCAAATCGGAACCTTAACAGAAACCATTGCAGCCGTAAACATGGCTCACAATGCAGGCTATACTTCGGTAATGAGTCACCGCTCGGGCGAAACAGAAGATAATACCATCGCCGATTTAGCGGTAGCATTAAATTGCGGACAAATCAAAACCGGTTCGGCTTCTCGTTCAGACCGTATGGCAAAATACAACCAATTGCTTCGTATTGAAGAAGAATTGGGAGCTACAGCCTATTTTCCAGGAGAAAAAGCGTTTAAACAAAAATAATTGATTTTTTTAATTTTAAACCCTGCTACTATTTCATGTATTAGCAGGGTTTTTTAATGGGGCGTGCCCTTGTTGCACAACTTTATCCGTTCCATTAGTAATCGTAGTGGCAACAAGGTCGGGCTTTTCGTTCCCGCTTTTTTGAGAAAAACGAAATGTTTTTCTCAAAAAGAGCTCCACTACAATCCCTCACGCAAAAAGAGCAACGCTAACAAATTGATGAGTTTTAAAAGAAAAAGAGGTTGTCATCAACGTTATGGAAATAGAATTCGTTTGTATCGAGCAACCACCAAATAGGCTAGGGTTTTAAAGTAGCAATTACTTTATTTTGAATCAGACTGCTTTGCCAGTTCTCGTGTTTTGTAGAGTAACAACAATTGTAAAATACTGACTGGAATTAAAAAAATCAAACCCAATAAAAAGAGTAAAACGCTTATAAAAGTTGCTCCAGTTGTAATCACAAACACTGCTGTAATGGTTGAAAGTGTTGAACCAAGATGCTTTTTGAGTCGTAATAAGCTAATGCCATGCACAACCAAAACACAGCCTATAAAAATGCACAACGTAACCCACAGAAAATCATCTGACGCAGTAGGAGAAAACCACGTGTAAATAGCAAAAATAGTCGCCATTCCAAATAAAATCATCAGGAGTAGCGAACTTATTCGAAGCAAATAATTTTTAAAAAGTTGGCCACAGACAATAAAGCCGCCATAAAAAAAGAGCATTGAAACGAAAGAAATTACTTTTACACTTACATAAAATGGTGTGGAAATAACCAAATTCCGTTCAAATTCCAAATCAGCATCAAGATAAAATTCTACAAAACCAATACAGAAATAAATGATACCAACAAAAAATGCTGCGTTAAGAAACTGCATTTGCTTTTTGGAAACGGATAAAGAAGGGGTTTCCACAAGGACGAAAATATCTTTGAAATTTTCTAAATTCTCACCTAAAGCTGCTAAAATAGTTTTAATAGTATAGCTTCTGGGGGTCACTTCTCCAGCTTCAATCCGTTGAATGGTTCGAACGCTGATGTTACATTTTTCTACTAACTCTTCCTGAGTTAGTCCTTTTGAATTGCGTAAGTTACTTAAAATCTTACCGAGTTCTGGTTGTCTCATACAATGATTATTAATTTTAAGGCAATACTACAAACCTTCTTTTTTTAGACCAATTATTTTTAAGACAATTGACCCGACATTTACCCGACATTGAGCAAGAGTAAAATAATAATGCTTTTGCTTGAGCATTTTATTTACTGATTAATAAAAATGCTGCTTTTGAAAATTTGCAAATTCTAAATCAAATCTAGCAAATTCTAATTCAGTAAAATTATACTAAATGGAAATACTATATTTGGTTTTCAATTTAATTCGAATGAAATTTTCTTCCATTACGTTTATTTTTCTTTTGAGTTCACTGTTTCTTTTTTCGCAAAATAAAGCAGTGGATAGTTTGCAATCGCTTCTTCAAAAAGCAAAAAGTGACCATGATAAAACAATTTTATTGAACGCAATAGCCGAGCAATACAAAGCCATCGATCCAAATAAAATGGCCGATTATGCTAAACAAGCGTTACAACTTTCTCAGAAAATTGAAGATAACGTCCAAGCCGCCAATGCCTTTGTTAATCTTGGGACTTCTAAAATTATTTTGGGCGATTACAATGCGGCCCTCATTTTCTTTGACCAAGCGAGCGTTATTTTTGAAAATGAACTAGTTACTTCAACAAATACAGCTATAAAAAGTGGTTTGGCTCGAACGTATGGAAGTATCGGAATTGTTTTTTCAGAACAAAATAATTACGCAAAAGCACTCCAAAATCATTTAAAAGCTCTTCAGCTTTATGAAGATTTACAGGATAAAGAAAAAATGGCTCGCATTTATAATAACATTGGGGTAGTTTTTCGGGCACAAAATCAGGATTTTAAAGCGTTGGATTATTTTAGTAAAGCACAAAAAATTCAAGAACAAATTCAAGATAAAACAGTCGGAATCACCACCACCAATATTGGGAATTTATATTTAAAACAGAAAAATTATGAGAAAGCATTTGCTATTTATCAAGAAGCGGAGCAACTGTTTAAAAAACATCCAAATTACAGGGGCTTAGGCGAGTTATACAATAATCTTGGTTTGTATTATAAAGCAACCAATCAAAATGAACTTGCGGTTACTACTTGGAATTTAGCTTTGTCAAACTTTGATAAAATCGGAGACCAATTTGGTAAAGCAGACACCAATTTATACCTTTCTCAATTCTATGAAGAACAAGCAGAATATCAAAAAGCCTTACCTTTTGCTCAAAAAGCAGCCGCATTAACAAAAGAAATCGGCAATTTAGAAGGATTGACTTTAGCGGAAAAACAGTTGAGTACTATTTTTGAAAAGCTCGGAGATGAAAAAGCAGCTTTTTTTCATTTTAAACAATTTAAAATTGCTCAAGATAGCTTGATGAATTATGAACGTATTCGAAAAAGTTTACAAGTCGAATTAAATTATGAATACGATAAAAAAGAAGCAATTCAAAAGAAAGAAATTGAAAAAAGAGAATTACTAGCCAACGAAAAATCAAAACGGCAACATTTAATCACTTTTTTCGTAGTATTAGTACTCCTATTTGTTTTCGGAATTGTATTTCTACTCTATAGTCGGATGCAGTTGAAAAAAACACTGACCTTACAAAAAGAATTAGCAGAATATGAACAAAAAGCGTTGCATTTGCAGATGAATCCTCATTTTGTATTCAACTGTTTAGGCTCGATATCTAGTTTTATCGTACAGAACGGAACCGATTCTGCTTTAAAATATTTAGCCAAATTTTCAAAGCTGATGCGTTTAACATTAGAATATTCTAAAGAACCACTCATTCCCATCGATAAAGAAATTGAAAGTCTTCAAAATTATTTAGAATTAGAACAGCTTCGGTTTAATCAGAAATTTGACTTTATTATCACTAAAAGTAAAGATATAGAAGACGATATGGCACTTCCTCCTTTATTGTTACAACCTTTTGTGGAAAATTCAATTATACATGGTTTGATTCCGAAAGCAGAAAAAGGAAAAATATCGATTCATTTTTCTATTGAAAAAAACAGCTTGTCTTGTACAATTGAGGACACGGGAATTGGTGTAGAAAATTCAAAAGAATTCAAACAAAATTTGGTGTCAGTTCATAAATCGATGGCGTTGGATATTACCAAAAAGCGATTGGAAATGATGGAAGCTTCTACTTCGCAAAAAGCGAAAGTGGAAATAAAAGAAGTAAAAAACGAAAAAGGTGAAACTCAAGGAACGAAAGTTTTTTTGAATTTGCCCATACAATACAGTAAATAAAGATGATTACAGCCCTATTAATCGACGACGACGATAATTTGCGACAAGGCATGAAAAGTTTGTTGGCTAGATATGCTCCTGATATTAAAATTGTGGGAGAAGCGAATAGTGTCAAAACGGGTGTAGAAACGATGGAAAGACTACAGCCGCAAGTGGTTTTTTTAGACATTCAAATGACAGATGGAACTGGCTTCGACGTGCTAGAAGAAATTGCGTTGCGAAATGGAAAATCGACCGCCCATATTGTTTTTATTACAGCTCACGAACAATATGCCATTAAAGCTTTCCGGTTTAGTGCGTTAGATTTTTTGCTCAAACCAGTTGATCCAGACGAATTGCAAAAAGTGATTGAAAAAATTAAAAATATTGTCGTCAAAAATGATGATTTTGGTCATATTGATTTGCTTTTAGAAAACATTCGAAAAAAAGTCGACAAATTTAAACGAATTGCCTTATCTAATTCAGATGGCATTCATTTGTTTGAGGTGAGTGATATCATTCGGTGTGAAAGCGAAGATAATTACACCAAGTTTTTTATCAAAAATAACAAACCCGTTTTAATCTCTAAAACTTTAAAAGAATATGAGGAATTACTGACTGAGCACGGTTTTGAACGGATTCATCAATCACATTTAATCAATTTAGCGTATCTAAAATCCTATATCAAAAAAGACGGCGGTTATGTGGTGATGAGTGATAATTCACATTTACCCATTTCACAACGAAAAAAAGAACGCTTACAAGAAATATTAAAAACACTGTAAATTCTAATTGAAAAACAGCGAATGCTCATTTTAGCATTTGTGTTTACAATGAAGTACCTAATTTTATAAAAAAAAACCATGAAAAAAAGTATACTACTACTCGCTCTCTGTTGGTCCTTTTTTGGACAGGCACAAATCATTAACATTCCAGATATTGCTTTTAAAGCAAAATTATTGCAAGCAGATAGTGGGAATTCCATTGCATTTGCTGGCGGTTCGATGGTTAAAATCGACACAAATTTAGATGGAAATATTCAAGAAAGTGAAGCGTTACTTATAGATTCGCTAAATGTTTCCTTTGCAAATATTTCAGATTTAATGGGAATTCAATCTTTTTCAAACCTAAAAAAATTACAATGTCAATCAAATTCACTTTCAGGTAATTTAGATTTGAATGCCTTGAATCAACTTAGTGATTTAAACTTTGCATCAAATCAAATTTCAGGGTTGAATGTTTCAACAGCTGCGAATTTGAAAAAACTCCAAGCCTATTCGAATTTGTTGACAACGATTGACTTATCACAAAATAATTTGATAGAAGAACTCAGTTTAAGTTCAAATAACCTAACGGAATTAACGCTAGATAATTTAATTCAATTGCGATTTTTGGATTGTGGGGGCAACCAAATGGAAACATTAAACTGTAATAACAATCCCAATTTAGAATATGTTTCTATTCAATCGCCCATTTTAAAATATTTATTCATCAAAAATGGTGTAGATGAAAGCACAACCATGGATAATGGAAGTTGGTTTGAATTATTTTGTTGTAGCCCAAATTTGGAATATGTCTGCTGTGATGAAATGCAATATGAAAGTGTGTTAGAACGAATTGAACAGGCTCAACTATTCGGCTGTCAGGTAAATACGTATTGTTCTTTTACGCCTGGCGGCGACTATAATACGATTGCTGGACAAACACAGTTTGATGAAAATAATAATGGTTGTGAAAGCTCGGATTTTAGTTTTCCTTATTTAAAAATTGATATCAACCTCGATGCAGTTTCAACAAATTCATCTGTTTTTGCTGATGAAATGGGCAATTATCAAATTTACACCAACCAAACCGGAACGTATGAATTAGTGCCAGATATAGAAAATCCGACCTATTTTACGGTTTCTCCTAATCCAGCAGTTGTTCCTATTACGGTCATTGATAATTCAGTTCTTACCCAAAACTTTTGCGTGACAGCGAATGGCGTGCATCCCGATTTAGAAATTGTTATTGCTCCAATTATTCCCGCTCGTCCTGGTTTTGAGGCCACTTATCAGATTGTATACCGCAACATCGGAAATCAAACCCTTTCGCAACAATACGGGATAAACTTTTTCTATAATGAAAATTTAATGAATTTTGTTGCTGCCTCAGAACCAACTTCTTCCGCTGGCGAAGGCTCATTATCTTGGGATTATGCCAATCTAAAACCTTTTGAAAGCAGGGCTTTTTCACTAACATTTAACATTAATCCGCCCACAGATTTAACTTTCCCTGTCAATATTGGTGATGTTTTAACCTTTACCACTTCTATTTTACCGCAAAATGGCGATGAAAACACAATGAATAATTTGTTTATTTTCAATCAAACCGTAGTTGGGTCTTATGATCCAAATGATATTACTTGTTTGCAAGGCGATGTAGTTTCGCCCAGTACCATTGGTGATTATTTGCATTATAACGTTCGTTTTGAAAACACCGGAACTTTTGAAGCTGAAAATGTAGTCGTTAAAATTGACGTCAATTCAGTCGAATTTGATGTTTCGAGTATTAAAATAATAAAAGCTTCCCATTCGGTAGCTATTCGAAAAAACGGAAATATAATGGAATTTATTTTTCAAAATATAGCGTTAGACACCGGTGGACACGGTAATATCTTATTAAAAATTAAAACAAAAAATAGTTTAGCATCTGGCGATTCCGTTTCTAAAAGAGCTGATATTTACTTTGATTACAACTTTCCGGTTGATACTGGAATAGCCAATACTACTTTTGAAAATTTGTCCGTAAATGTCTTTCCAGTTGATAATTTAGTTACGGTATATCCAAATCCTGCCCAAAATGAAGTGACAATAAAAGGTGATTCGTTGCTTCAATCTATTGAACTTTATGATGTGCAAGGAAGGTTGTTGTGGACAAAAATCAGAAATGAAAATTCTATTTCTATTGATATCTCGGCTCAATCCAGTGGAATTTATTTCTTAAAAATCAAAACTGAAAAAGGATTTAAAATAGAAAAATTGATCATAAAATAAGAAAGTTAAGCTTATTTTTAAAGTTGGAAACACACGTTTAGTTAGCGTGTGTTTTTTTATATTTTGGCATGTATATAATAATTATAATTTTATACAAAATTTAACGAAAACGTGTGGTATTAAATTTTAACATTCCTATTATATTTTGTAAATTCGCAACAAACAAAGTATATACCTATTAAATTTTTATAAAACATGTCAAAAACTGCCATATTAAAGTACGAAGGTAAAGAATATGAGTTTCCTATCATCGTAGGAACCGAAAATGAAGCCGCCATCGACATTGAACAACTTCGTGCCTTAACAGGTGCTGTTACCTTAGATCCCGGATTTAAAAATTCAGGCTCTTGCCAAAGTGCTATTACGTTCTTAGATGGGGAAGAAGGAATTCTACGTTACCGCGGGTATTCTATAGAAGAATTAGCAGATAAAGCTAACTTCTTAGAAGTTTCTTATTTGTTGATTTTTGGAGAATTACCAACGAAACAGCAGCTAATAAAATTCGAAATCGACATCCAAAAATATTCGTTAGTGAATGAAGAAATGAAAAGCATCATTGATGGTTTTCCAAAAACCGCTCACCCAATGGGCGTTTTGGCTTCTTTAACTAGTGCGTTAACGGCATTTAATCCAAAATCGGTTAATCCGCACAATGAAAAAGAAATGTACGAAGCGGTATGTAAAATTATGGCTAAGTTTTTAGTCATTGCTACTTGGACCTATCGAAAATCAATGGGCTATCCTTTAAATTATTATGACAACACCAAAGGATATGTCGCAAATTTTATGCATTTGATGTATGAATTGCCAACTGGACCCTATAAAATTGATTCGGTTGTTGTTAATGCTTTAGATAAATTATTTATTCTACATGCAGACCATGAACAAAACTGTTCTACCTCTACTGTTCGTATTGTAGGTTCTTCTCATGCGGGATTGTTTGCTTCTATTGCTGCTGGAGTTTCAGCACTTTGGGGACCTTTGCATGGTGGAGCCAATCAAGCGGTTTTAGAAATGTTAGAAGAAATTCACAAAAACGGAGGAGATGTAGCAAAATATGTGTTAAAAGCAAAAGACAAGGATGATTCCTTCCGTTTAATGGGATTTGGTCATCGGGTTTATAAAAACTTTGACCCAAGAGCAACTATTATTAAAAAAGCTGCAGACGATGTGCTTGAAGCCTTAGGAGTAGAAGATCCATTATTGGATATTGCCAAACAATTAGAAAAAGTAGCGTTAGAAGACGAATACTTCAAAGAAAGAAATTTATATCCAAATGTTGATTTTTATTCAGGTATTATTTACCGAGCATTAGGAATTCCAACGGAAATGTTTACCGTAATGTTCGCCATTGGCCGTTTACCAGGTTGGATTGCTCAATGGAAAGAAATGCGAGAAAATAAAGAACCTATCGGAAGACCACGTCAAGTGTATATCGGTTCGCCATTACGGGATTTTAAACCAGTAGAAAAAAGATAAAACATTTTAAACAAAAAGCCTTCTAAAAAGAAGGCTTTTAAGTTAAAAAAAATCGATATTTAAACGGTATATTGATGAAATTAAACCTTTTTAATTGTTCTATTTTATGATAAAGTGGAGTAATTCGTTACTGTTTCGGAATGCATTTTTAATACAACATTTACTCTTGCTTTTGGAACCCCTTTTTTTATCTTTGTCAAAAGCCATAAAAACAATACTATGCTACCCATTCACGTACAAAATGAAACTTCCCGATTAAGGGCAGTTGTATTAGGCACTGCAATTAGCAGCGGTCCAACACCAACGAAAGAGGAAGCCTATGATCCCAAATCATTAGAGCATATTTTGGCGGGAACCTATCCAGTTGAATCGGATATGATTAGCGAAATGGAAGCTTTTCATCGTGTTTTTCAAAAATATGATGTCAAAGTCTATCGTCCAGAAATTATAGAAAATTATAATCAAATTTTCACGCGTGATATTGGTTTTGTTATTGAGGATATCTTTATTAAAGCAAATATTCTTCCCGAACGAGAAAGAGAATTAGATGCAATTCAATATGTTTTGGATTTAATTAATCCAAAAAAAATAGTTCGTCCTCCTGAAGAAGTCCATATTGAAGGCGGCGACGTGATGCTTTGGAATGACTATATTTTTATAGGAACATACAAAGGGTCTGATTATAAAGACTACATAACAGCCCGAACCAACATGCAAGGCGTTCAATATATTCGAGATTTATTTCCAAACAAAATCGTAAAAGAATTCGATTTAGTCAAATCAAAGATAGAAGCAAGAGACAATGCGTTGCACCTTGATTGTTGCTTTCAACCGGTAGGAAACAATAAAGGAATTATTTATAAAAGTGGTTTTCGCGAAGAAGCGGATTATGTTTATTTAGTTAACTTATTTGGAAAAGAAAATCTATTTCACATCACCCGTGACGAAATGTATCACATGAATTCCAATGTGTTTTCTATTGCTCCAGACGTTGTTGTTTCTGAACAGAATTTCACAAGATTAAACAATTGGTTGCGTAGTCAAGGCTTTACGGTTGAAGAAATTCCGTATGCTGAAATTGCTAAACAAGAAGGATTATTACGTTGTTCAACTTTACCATTAATCAGATTGTAATTATATTTGTTATGTGTTATATGTTGTAGGTTTTTCCGTTCATACATTTAAAAATAACGGTTTATGAAAAGTTATAAAGATTTAGAAGTTTACAATTTAAGCGTAGAGTTATTTTATTTAGCTCACGGGTTTTCTTTAAAACTCCCGAAAGACGAATTGTATGAATTAGGAGGCCAATTAAGAAGATCAGCTGATTCAATTCCAACAAATATTGTTGAAGGATATGGTAGAAAAAGATATAAAGCAGATTTCGTAAAGTTTCTTACTTATTCTCGGGCTAGCTGTTTGGAAACTGTTTTTCATGTTGAAAAAATAACTAAATTGTATCCAGATTGTTATGATGGTAACGATTTACTAATTGAAAGGTATAATGAGTTAAGTGCAAAACTATTTAATTTTATAAAATTTGTAGATGAAAATTGGAAAGCGTAATTTTTAACCCACAACCCACAACCCACAACCCACAACTTAAAAATTCTAACAACAATGAACCAAACCACCAACTCCATCTTAATGATTCGACCAGTTGCCTTTCGAATGAATGAGCAAACTGCCGTAAATAATTATTATCAAAAAGTGTTAGAAAACACTACGCCAGCTACCGTAAATGCAAAAGCCCAACAAGAATTTGACGCTTTTGTTGATAAATTGCGAAAAGTAGGCGTTAATGTCATTGTGGTTGACGATACGTTAGAACCGGATACACCAGATAGTATTTTTCCTAACAATTGGATTTCGTTTCATGAAAATGGCGATGTCACTTTGTATCCTATGTTTGCCGAAAACCGACGCTTAGAACGTCGTGAAGATATTTTGGAAAAACTAGAAGAAGAAGGATTTATTATCAATGAAATCATGGATTATACTTCGGCCGAAGAAGATGGTTTTTTCTTAGAAGGAACCGGAAGTATTTTATTAGACCGCGATAATGCGAAAGCCTATTGTGCTCTTTCCCCTCGTGCGGATGAAGAATTATTCATCGAATTTTGTGAAGATTATGATTTGGCTCCAGTTATTTTTGAAGCCTTTCAAACCGTAAATGGTGAACGAAAATTGATTTATCATACGAATGTCATGATGTGTTTGGGCGAAACCTTTGCCGTTATTTGTGCTGAATGTATCGATGATAAGAAAGAACGAAAAATGGTTTTAGATAACCTAAAAGCAGATGAAAAAGATATTATCTTGATTACCGAAGACCAAATGAATAATTTTGCAGGCAATATGTTGCAAGTAAAAGGAAAAGATGACAAACGGTATTTGGTGATGAGTAATTCGGCTCACCAAAGTTTGACTAAAGCTCAACTTCAAAAAATTGAACAACACTGTGAAATTATTTCTTCTAGTCTTGACACCATCGAAGCCTGTGGTGGCGGAAGTGCTCGTTGTATGATGGCAGAGGTTTTCTTGCCTCGAGAATAGAAAAATTAGATACTTTTATTTAAATAATAAGTTGGTTAAAATGAAGAACGTAGTGATTGTTTTTTTATCGTTGTTTGCGATGACTATTCCGTTGAATGCCCAAGTATTAGAT
This sequence comes from Flavobacterium sp., assembly GCF_028689845.1. Classification (GTDB taxonomy): domain Bacteria; phylum Bacteroidota; class Bacteroidia; order Flavobacteriales; family Flavobacteriaceae; genus Flavobacterium. Next base: position 27,625 of record NZ_JAQVCH010000011.1, read on the forward strand.
GAAAATTTCGGTGTTTCTGGAAAAGTTACAACCAACATTAATCAAAATGCTAATTTCCATAGAATCAATGCAATACTTCAAGTTCCCAATCAAAAAATACTAGTTGGAGGTTCAGATAATACGAACGCCTATGTGTTGCGTTATAATCAGGATGGAACACTTGACACTAGCTTTCAAGATGAAGGGCATATCCTATTGCCTTTTACAACAATAGTTGCTTTTGCAAAGAAATCGGATAATGAGCTTTTTTTTGCAGGTTCTATTGTTGCATTTGGAGGTAACACTGATTTTATTGTGGGTAAGATAGATAGTGATGGAAACTTAGATTCGACCTTTGGAACCAATGGAATCAAACAACTCGGTTTTGGTTATCAAAGTGATGATAATGCAAGTGGTATAACCTTACAATCCGACGGAAAAATTATTGTGGTTGGCAATACGACCTTTGGCCCTAATTCACTTACGCAACATGTGGTGATTCGGTTATTGCCAAACGGCGAGTATGATACAAGTTTTAATACAGATGGGATTTTTACACTTGAAATGGTTACTCATCGGCAAAGTTTACGAACGGTTGATTTGATGGATGATGGGAAAATTGTTTGTAGTGGCTCTGTTACTTTGACCACTGGTTCCAATCAAGGTAGAATGTGCGTTTTGCGACTTTTGCCTAACGGATCTTTAGATACAACTTTTGCTACAGTAGGGTACCGATATTTTAATCCAGGAACACAAGGTGGCTCAACAGTTAATTCACATATCACATTTAATGATGGTAGTGTTTTATTGGGCGGATCATCGTACACACCAAATAATAGTGGTGTTATCAATAATTTTACACTTGTGAAATTAGATGCTTTTGGAGCTATTGATACTACTTTTGCTAATAATGGTGTGGCAGTTAATTTTTTTCTTGGAAGAAGCGGAGCTATTAACAAACTTGTTTTAGATGATAACCAAAATATTTATGCCGTAGGAGCTTCGGCTGTGGTTGGAGTTAGTGGTGAAGATTTTGCGATTTCAAAGTGCAACGCAAATGGCGAACTAATCACTGATTTTGGTTCTAACGGTTATTTCTTCACAGATTTTGCGGGTTCAGGTGATTTTCCGTTTAGTTTTTTTATTGAGAATAATAAAATTCTCGTAGCGGGTACGGCAACAGTTAGCACCAATCCAACTAAGCAATTTTTTGCAATGGCACGCATCATCGATGAAAGTTTGCTAAATACAATCAATTTTTCTGCTGATGAAGAGTATGTAGTTTATCCAACTATTTTTTCTGATGCAATTACCATAACCGCTTCTAGCGAAACAATGGTCGGCATTTCTCTTTTCGATTATGCTGGCAGAAAATTAATTATGAGTTCTTTAGTATTGCAACAAAATGGCACACCGCTAAATTTAAGTACTTTGGCAAAAGGCAACTACATTTTGAAAATAAAATCAGTCGACAATATAGAAAAAACAGTAAAAATTGTCAAGCGATAAACGCTGAGCTTTTACTCTTCACTTTCTCAAAAACACATCCAACTTTTAGTACGCATTAATCTTATTTGTCCAATCAGTTTAGTTCTTTTGCAATATTGCGAATCATTCCGCCAAAGATGAAAAAATGAAACGGCACCAAAGAATACCAATACAATCTTCCCCAAAGTCCTCTTGGTCGAAAGGTGGCAATTTGATGTAAAGTGTTGTCGTTGTCTATTCGGAATTCAAGCCAAGCTTCACCAGGCATTTTCATTTCAGCAAATAACAATAAACGACGCTGTTCTTTATCGGCTAAAATCACTCGCCAAAAATCTAACGAATCGCCATTGTCTAACTGAGTAGGGTGCGTGCGACCTCGACGTAAACCAACACCACCAAAAAATTTGTCTAAAACTCCGCGAATTCGCCACATCCAATTGCCGTAATACCAACCTTTTTCACCTCCAATTGACCAGATGTTTTCCATGGTTTTCTCTGGGTTTTTTAATTGAACGGATTGCTCATCTTTTAAACAACCGAAAGTTGGAACTTGAATATATTCAGCTAAATTTTGTTTGAATTCACTGCTAATTAAACTGTCTTTCCAACTGGAAATGACTAAGTTTTGTTCAATTTTTATAAAAGCTAATTTAATCGCTTCTGTATATGTTATCGGTTTAATATCTAACATTTTTTGTAACCGGTTATCCTTACAAATAATTTCCATTTTCATGCTGTCAACCAAATTAATTGCCAGTTTATAAGAAGTTGAGGTCACGAAGTATAACCAATAAGATGATAATTTGGGTGTCATAATCGGAACAGTGTAAATCCAATTTTTAAAACCACGCGTTTTGGCATATAATTGCATCATTTGTTTGTAGGTCAAAATATCAGGTCCTCCGATATCAAAAGATTGATTGAAACAGTCTTCCCGCAATAAGACGCCTCTTAAATAATGAATCACATCTCGAATGGCAATGGGCTGTGTTTTGGTTAAAACCCATTTTGGTGTAATCATAATAGGGAGTTTTTCGCATAAATCGCGGATAATTTCAAAAGATGAGCTCCCAGAACCTACAATAATTCCCGCTCGTAAAACGGTTAAATTAAAAGGGCCTTGATACAAAATGGTTTCAACATTACTTCGTGAACTTAAATGTTTGGATAGTTTCGTGTCATTGACAATTCCGCTTAAATAAACAACTTGTTTAACGCCAATTTTTCCCATGTAAAGGTTGAAATTTTCGGCTGCTTTGGCTTCCATCACATCAAATTCAGTGGTAGAAGAGCTCATGGAATGAATTAAGTAATAAGCCACGTCAATCGGTTCAGGCAAGTTTTCAAATGTTAGCTCGTTTAAAAAATCGACTTCCCAGATAGAAATTAAGTCTAAAGTAGCTTTGTCTAATCCTAAACGAGATTGGTCTCGAACGCAACAAATTACTTGGTGACCTTGAGCTAAAAGTTCAGGTAATAAACGTCTGCCCACGTAACCATTGGCTCCTGTTAAAAGAATTCTCATACTTAGAAATTTTCTTAAAGATAAGTAGAAATACGATTAAACAATCGTTAAATCATTTTGAAGATATTCACCACGGCACTACTAATGTATTGAACACCAATTGCAATAACGATAAATCCGATAATTCTAGAAATTGCAACAATTCCTGAAGCTCCTAAAATTCTTGACAGATAATGAGCACTTTTTAGTACGAAGTAAATAACAATGGCGACGGCTAAGATTGCGAAAACAGCAGTTATTTTTTCACTAAGTTTTGTATAATCTTGATAAAAAGCAATAAGTAACGAAATTGAGCCAGGGCCAGCCAGCATTGGGATTGCCAAAGGCGTTAAAGCAATTTGATTTCGAGTTTGTGCATCTGATTCAACCTTTTTGTTTACTCCTCTCGTTTTGTTGAATTCTCCTGTAAGTAAAGAAAATCCGGAACTTACGATAATTAATCCACCCGCAATTCGCAACGCATCAATACTAATGCCGAAGAATTTTAAAACATACTCTCCAATAAAAAAAGAAATGATTAAGATGATAAATACATTCAATGCCGTCCAAAGTGAAACACGAGAACGTTCTGTTTTTGAATAATCCATTGTTAGTCCAACAAAAATAGGGACAGCACCTAACGGATTAAGTACAGAAAAAAGTGCGGCAAAAACATAAACAAATAATTCCATGTATTTATTTTAACAAATGTAATTCGGAAATTCCGAAGCTGTTTTTGTAAAAAACAAAGTTAGTATAAATCGTCTATATATTGTGGAGAATTTTCAATTTTTAATCGATTAATTTTATTAATGAAAGCGACAATGTCTTTTTTGCTTTGCGGATAATCAATCGTAATAAAATGGTTGTCTATATGAAAAGTATAGGTATTTCCAGGTTTAAAAACCACCAATTTATAAAAGGGAATCACTAAGGAATAAGTTTCTAATAACGACCGGAATCGAATAATTATTCCTTTCGGACGAAGCTCGATATTGCAAAAGTTTCGGTTGTTATCATAGGAAAGTAATAGGTCGATTTCATGACTCGTTTTCAGGATATCTAATCGAGGAGAACCAATTCCTTTTAATTTAATGTTTTCAAAAAAACCAAAAGGTTTTCCAACTAAATCATTGATAGCTTCCTTTACTTTTTTTTCGTTGTAAGAAGTGTTAACTAGCATTTTTTTTATAAAATTAAAAAACAATTTCTATTTTTTTGAAGGTTTAATAAAGGATTAAGACTTGTTCAATTAATATAGAAACAAGAAACTTGCTAAAAATTCAGTATTTTTGAAGTCTATAAAAGTAAAAAAGATGAAAAAAACATTGGTTATCGGAGCTTCTGTCAATACAGAACGCTATTCTAATATGGCAATGAATCGTTTAGTTTCTCATGAACAACCCGTTGTGGCAATTGGCCAACGCGAAGGAGAAGTAGCAGGTGTTAAAATTCAAACAAAGCAAATTCCGTTTAAAAATATTCATACCGTTACGTTGTACCTGAATCCAATTGCACAACGCGATTATTATAATTACATCGTTGGACTAAATCCACAACGAGTAATTTTTAATCCAGGAACTGAAAATCCTGAATTTTACGCGTTATTAAAAATCAATAATATAAAAGTAGAAGAGGCTTGTACCTTAGTTTTACTTTCTACGAATCAATATTAAACCGAGGAAAGTCAGCATACCATTCACAATTAAAATCTCAAAACCAAAGGCAAACCCAAACCAAGTTTCACTGTATAAATTTAATATAATTGAAGTAAGAACTGCGGTTATGGCAACAAATGGTACCCAATTGTCGCGAACTTGCCATTTAGTAAACAAACCAAAACTATAAAGTCCAAGAAGCGGACCATAAGTAAATCCCGCAAATTTTAAGACTTTATCAATAATACTGACGTCGGCTACAAAGTATTTAAATCCGATAATGACAAAAATGGAGATAAAAACAAACAGCAAGTGAATTTTTTTTCGAACTGCAATTTGTTTAACGGCATCATATTTTTTTTCAATTTCTAGAATATCAATGCTAAACGAAGTAGTTAAGGAAGTTAAGGCACTATCGGCACTAGAATAGGCCGCTGCAATCAATCCTAAGATAAAAAAGAAGGCAACACTTAACCCAAGGTATTCATTGGCTAAAATTGGAAAAAGTTGATCTTTATGAGCGTCAATGTCATATTTTAAAGTATATTCGGTGAATAATAAACCTAAGACTAAGAATAAAAAATTGACAAACGTAAGTACAATGGTAAACCAAAACATGTTTTTTTGAGCATCTTTTAAACTGCGACACGTTAGGTTTTTTTGCATCATGTCTTGGTCTAATCCAGTCATAACAATAGCAATAAATGCCCCTGACAGAAATTGCTTCCAAAAATAAGAAGGCAAACTGGCATCTTCAAAAAAGAAAGTTTTAGAGAAATCACTTTCTGCAATAAAACCAGAGAGTGTTGAAATATTCAACCCTAAATCTTCGGATACAATCACAATACAAACCACTACAGAAATCAGCATAAATAAAGTTTGCAATGTATCTGTCCAAATAATCGTTTTGATACCTGATTTTTTGGTATATACCCAAATTAATAAAATGGTTACAGTTACGGTTACCCAATACGGCACATTTAATTTGTCAAAGACGAGCGTTTGCAATACATCTGCTACTAGCATTAACCGCAAGTTTGACCCAACCGTTCTTGAGAGTATAAAAAACCAAGCCCCTGTTTTATAGGAATTACGACCAAATCGATCACCTAAATAGGTGTAAATTGAGGTTAAATTTAAACGATAGTAAAGTGGTAATAAGACGGTTCCAATGACAAAATAACCCACAATATAGCCTAAAACCAGTTGAAAATAAACAAATTGCGACGCTTCCACTTTTCCGGGAACAGAGATAAAAGTAACACCAGAGAGTGAGGCTCCTATCATGCCAAAAGCGACTAAATACCAAGGTGAATTTTTATTGGCTTTAAAAAAAGCATCATTGCCTTCGTCTTTTTTACTGATGAAATAGGAAATTAAAATCAATAAACTAAAATAACCGAGGATGAGCAATAAAATCGGAATGGGTTGCATGGGCAAAAATTGAATTTGGGTTGCAATTTACAAAAAGTGAACTAAAATTGATTGTTTTTTCAAACATCAAAAAAAAAATGGTGTAAAAATGCTAAAAAGTTGCTTTTGAAAAATGTATTTTTGTACCCAATGGAATTCTCTTCAAAATTATTAGAAAAAGCAGTGAACGAAATGGCTCAATTACCAGGAATTGGTAAGCGAACAGCCCTGCGATTAGTCTTACATTTATTAAAACAGCCTAAGGAACAAACCCAGTTTTTGGCAGAAGCGATATCATGCATGCGAACAGAAATAAAATTCTGTACCGTTTGTCATAATATCTCGGATCATTCCGTTTGCGAAATTTGTGCTAATGAAAGTCGTAATCACGCCTTGATATGTGTGGTAGAAGATATTCGAGATGTCATGGCAATCGAGAATACAGGGCAGTTTAAAGGAGTTTATCATGTTTTAGGAGGAAAGATTTCTCCGATAGATGGCATTGGTCCCAGTCAGTTAAATGTAATATCGCTTGTTGAAAAAGTGAAAAAAGGAAAAGTGAATGAAATTATCTTTGCGTTGAGTTCAACCATGGAGGGCGATACCACTAATTTCTATATTTATAAACAACTCAAAGGGCATGAAGTTAAAACATCTACCATTGCTAGAGGAATTGCAGTGGGTGACGAATTAGAATACGCCGACGAAATTACCCTTGGCAGAAGTATTCTAAATCGGATTCCTTTTGAAAACACAATGAAGAATTACTAATTATATTTTGAGTAATTTTTTGAAATTAGATTTGAAAAACTATCTTTGTTTGCTAAATTTTTTAAAATGAATAAATCTGTACTGTTCATACTAGTAATCATTACTATGGTGTTCACGTCTTGTGTGCCCACGAAAGATTTGACCTATTTGCAAGATGGCGGAAAGGTGTATGATTCTATTATGGTCAATCAATCAGTAAAAAAACCATATCGGGTGCAAAGTAATGATATCTTAATGGTTAATATAAAAACGAGTGATCCTGTGTTGAATACGATGTTTAAACCATCGGATAGGACTCAAAATGTTAGCAATGAACAAGTTTTGTTTTTTGAAGGTTTTACGGTAGATGACCATGGTCTCATCAGAATACCTGTTTTAGGTGAAATACCTGTAATTGGAAAAACAACAGAAGAAATCAGGATTGATATAGAAAAAAAATTAGGTGAAGATTACTTTAAAAAGGAAGCAAATATTTTTGTCAATGTTAAGCTAGCAGGATTGCGATATACCATTAATGGAGAAGTTAAAATTCCGGGCACAAATACACTTTTTGTAGAGAATGCTACAATTATGGATGCTATTTCTAATTCTGGTGATATTACTATAATTGGAGATAGAAAAAATGTGATGGTTGTGCGGCGTTACCCACATGGCGTGGAGATGCATTCCATTAATTTATTAGATAAAAAAGCATTGGAATCACCATATTATTATTTGCAACCCAATGATTTCATATTGGTTAATCCACTCAAACAAAAATCTTGGGGAACAGGAACTACCGGGCTACAATCTTTAACCACCATTATTTCTGTACTTTCATTAGCGACTACGATTATCGTTTTAACGCGTTTATAGTTTACTAACATGCTTGAATCTAAAGATTTTTCGATATTTGAAAATCAAATTAAATTTGATTTTAAAGGGTTTTTAATTAAAACTATTGGCTACTGGAAATGGTTTGTTATCAGTTGGATTGTTGCCTTCATAATCGCTTATAATGTAAATATTCGAAAAGAAAAAATTTACAAACTTGAAACCACAATTGCGTTAAAAGAAGAGAACAATCCTTTTTTTACGTCTAATACGAGTTTGGTTTTTAATTGGGGAGGGACTTCAGACCAAATTCAAAACCTTGCTGCTTCTTTAAAATCTCGTTCGCATAATGAGATGGTAGTTAATAAACTAGATTTTTATATAGACTACTTAGCAAAAGACGAATATTATTTAAAAGATGTTTATGGACAAGTGCCTTTTGAAGTAAAAATTGACAAATCTAAACCGCAACTGTTAAGTTCTCTTATTGGAATAAAATTTATTTCAGCAACTGAATTTGAGTTGTCTTCAAATTTTGAAAATCCAGATGTGGCAGTCTTTAATTATGAAGCCAATAAAAAATCTTTTACCCAAGTTAATGTGGGTGAATTTAAAAAGATATTTAAGTTTAATGAAGAAATTAATTTACCATTTTTAAATTTAAAAATTATTAAAACACCCACAGCGGGTGATTTTGTTGGAAGATCTTATTTTTTTAAATTTAATAATTTTGATGAAACGGTTCAAAAATATAGACAGATTATTACAAATGTAAATAAAAATGCACCGTCTATTATTGAGTTAAGTTTAGAAGGGACTAATAAAAATAGATTGGTAGCCTATTTAAATGAAACGGTTAATTCTACTATTAACTTGCAATTAGAACGGAAAAACCAATTTGCCACAAATACGATTGCTTTTATTGACAGTACCTTGTTGGCCATGGAAAAAATGTTAAAAGAAAATGAAGATGAAGTAAAACAATTTAGTAAAAACAAAGACTATTATAGCATTAACTCAGGAGGACATCAAATTTCAACACGGTTGTTGGATTTTGAAATTCAAAAAGATGAGGTGTTAAGACAAATGGCCTATTATAGTTCTTTGAATAATTATTTGGTAAAAAGTGTTGATTTTTCAAAGCTACCAGCTCCAACTGTGGCGGGAATTAAAGAACCAAATATAGTTCAAAATGTATCAAAATTAATTGTGCTTTCTACACAAAGGTCTGAAATGGAATATACCATTAAAAACCCAAAAATGTTTAAAGATTTAGATAATGAAATTGAAGCATTAAAGAAAGTTTTGCTAGAGAATATTGCTTCTGTCAAAACAACTTTAGATTATGATTTGAAATTAGTGACAGACAAAATCAAAGAGGCTGAATTGGCGATAAGTAAATTGCCAGAAGAAGAACAGGAGCTACTGAAAATAACAAGAAAATACGATTTAAATAATTCAATTTTCACCAGTTTTCTCGAAAAAAGAAATGAAGCTAATATTGTTAAAGCAGCAAATTTAGCCGATATTAAATTTATTGACCCAGCAAAAGATATTGGTGCTGGACAAATTGGACCGAACACTAAAGTCAATTATGTCTTGGCGTTTTTCTTAGGATTATTTATTCCTTTGATTGCTATTTTAACTATTTTCTTTTTAGAAAATACTATTTTGAATATTGACGATATTAGTAAACTAACCACAATTCCCGTTATCGGAATTGTTGGAATAAAACAAACAACTTCAAATCTAGCCGTTTTTGAAAAACAAAAATCATCTCTGTCAGAATCGTTTAGGGCCATTCGTTCTTCCCTCCAATTTATGTACAAGAAAAATAAAGTTGAAGGAGCAAAAACATTAATGTTAACCTCCTCAATTAGTGGAGAAGGAAAGACTTTTTGTTCTATTAATATGGCTACCGTATTCGCATTGAGTGAGAAAAAAACTATAATTGTAGGTTTGGATTTACGCAAACCCAAAATTTTTGACGATTTTAATATGACAAATAATTTAGGTGCTGTCAACTACCTTATTGGTCAAAATACCTTCGATGAAGTAGTGCAGCATACGCACATTCCTTATTTAGATGTTATATCTTCTGGACCGGTTCCGCCAAATCCATCAGAGTTATTAATTGGTGAAGCGATGGAAGAGTTTATGAAAGAGTTAAAAAGCAGGTATGATTATATTATTCTCGATACGCCACCTGTTGGCTTAGTAGCCGATGCGGTTGAGCTAGCTCCCTATGTGGATGCAACACTTTATATCATTCGACAAAATTACACTAAAAAGGAAATGATTAATTTAATGAATAATCGTTTACAACGGGGTGAGTTGAAAAACATTAGTATTGTTTTTAATGGTTTTGAAAATAGAGCGAGATATGGAACGGGCTATGGTTACGGCTACGGTTATGGCTATGGCTATAGTTATGTTTATGGCAATTACTCCAACGGCTATAATGAGGATTATAAGCCTAAAACGGTACTGGAAAAAATTAAATATTACTTTAAAAAGAAAAGATAATGAAAGAGCAATATTCCATATTAGTTACAGGTGGTGCCGGTTTTATTGGTTCCAATTTATGTGACCATTTTTTGACTAAAGGATATCAAGTAACTTGTTTAGATAATTTTGCTACAGGACATCGGCATAATGTCGAGCCCTTTTTAAAAAATACAAATTTTAAATTAATCGAAGGTGATATTCGCAATTTGGCTACTTGTCACGATGCGGTTAAAGGAATAGATTTTGTGTTACATCAAGCTGCTTTAGGCTCGGTTCCTCGTTCTATAAACGACCCAATTACGACAAATGATGTCAATGTTTCGGGTTTTTTAAACATGTTGGTAGCCGCTAGAGATGCAAACGTAAAACGGTTTGTTTATGCGGCGAGTTCTTCTACTTATGGAGATTCTGAAGCCTTGCCCAAAGTGGAAGACGTTATTGGTAAACCCTTATCTCCATATGCTATTACCAAATATGTCAATGAATTATATGCGGAAATATTTAGTAGAACCTATGGCTTAGAAACGATTGGCCTACGTTATTTTAACGTATTCGGTCGTCGGCAAGACCCTAATGGTGCGTATGCCGCAGTAATTCCTAAATTTGTTATGCAATTAATGAAAGAAGATAGCCCTGTTATTAACGGAGATGGTCTTTTTTCTAGGGATTTTACGTATATTGACAACGTGGTTCAAATGAATGAATTGGCGATGTTAACTTTGAACCCCCAAGCCATTAATACCGTGTTTAACACTGCGTATGGCGACAGAACAACTTTAAATCAAATGGTTAATTTGTTAAAAACCTATTTGGCAAACTATAACCCTAAGATTGCAGAAGTTAATGTTATTTATGGACCAAATCGAGCAGGAGATATTCCGCACTCGTTGGCCAGTATAGAAAAAGCAAAAGAATTATTACACTACCATCCTCAATTTTCGTTCGGAGACGGACTTAAAGAAGCAGTTGATTGGTATTGGCATAATTTACAATAATTTCAATTAGAATAAAATGAGTATTACAAAGATTTGTTGTATTGGAGCAGGTTATGTAGGAGGCCCTACTATGGCAGTGATTGCTCAAAAATGTCCACATATTCAAGTAACTGTGGTCGATTTAAATGAAGAAAGAATAGCTAAATGGAATGATCCCAATGTAGAAAATATTCCTATTTATGAGCCTGGTCTAAGTGAGGTGGTGAAAGAAGCTCGTGGACGAAATTTATTTTTCTCTACGGAAGTAGATAAAGCCATAGATGAAGCCGAAATGATTTTTATCTCCGTGAATACGCCTACTAAAACCTATGGCTCTGGAAAAGGATTAGCAGCCGATTTAAAATATATTGAATTGTGTGCTCGTCAAATTGCACGTGTATCAAAAACTAATAAAATCGTAGTTGAAAAATCCACTTTACCCGTTCGTACTGCCGAAGCGATAAAAAGTATTTTACACAATACTGGAAATGGTGTTAAATATCAAATTTTATCGAATCCTGAATTTTTAGCAGAAGGTACCGCGGTAGATGATTTATTCAATCCAGACCGGGTGTTAATTGGAGGAGATTCTTCGGAAGAAGGAGAAAAAGCAATTCAACAATTAGTGTCTATTTATGCTAATTGGGTTCCAAGAGAACGGATATTAACCACTAATGTGTGGTCTTCGGAATTGTCAAAGTTAGTCGCTAATGCCTTTTTAGCTCAACGCGTTTCTTCGATCAATGCTATATCTGAATTATGTGAAAAAACAGGAGCGAATGTCAATGAAGTCTCTAAAGCTATCGGAATGGATAGCCGTATTGGCCCAAAATTTTTGAAATCCTCGGTTGGTTTTGGAGGTTCGTGTTTTCAAAAGGATATTTTGAACTTGGTTTATATTGCTAAATCATATGGCTTACATGAAGTTGCCGATTATTGGGAGCAAGTCATCATCATGAATGATCATCAAAAAGCACGTTTTGCAAAAAACATTGTTACGACCTTATACAATACGGTAGCCGATAAAAAAATTGCTTTTTTAGGTTGGGCTTTCAAAAAAGATACCAATGATACCCGAGAATCTGCCGCTATTTATGTAGCAAATGATTTATTGTTTGAACAAGCAAAACTGGCGGTTTATGACCCGAAAGTATCTGAAAAGCAAATGTTAGTTGATTTAGACTACCTTCAAACCAGAATCCCAGAAGAGAATAAAAAATTAGTCAAAGCGTATCAAGATCCTTATCAAGCTTGTGAAGGAGCTCATGCCATCGCAATACTCACCGAATGGGACGAGTTTAAAAACTACGATTGGCAAAAAATTTATGAAAATATGAATAAGCCAGCCTTTGTTTTTGATGGTAGAAATTTGTTGGATAAAGAAATGCTAACCCAAATTGGATTTAAATACCAAGCAATTGGTTCATAAAACAAGATTAAAATGAGTATAAAAATTGGAGTAATTGGTTTGGGATATGTGGGCTTGCCTTTAGCGAGATTATTTGCCACCAAGTATCCTGTTGTAGGATTTGATATTAATCAAAAAAGGGTAGAAGAACTCAATTCAGGGTTAGATAATACGTTAGAAATTGAAGAAGATTTGCTAAAATCTGTTTTAGTAAAGGAGCCGCTACAATCCAATGGATTATTTTGTTCTACTAATTTAGAAGACATAAAGAATTGCAATTATTATATTGTTACCGTTCCAACGCCTGTTGATAAGAATAATCGTCCCGATTTAACGCCTTTGTATAAATCGAGTGAAACGGTTGGAAAAGTACTTAAAATTGGAGATATAGTGGTATATGAATCTACAGTATATCCTGGAGCCACGGAAGAGGAATGTATTCCTGTACTTGAAAAATTTAGCGGTTTGAAATTTAATGTTGATTTTTTTGCAGGTTACTCACCAGAGCGAATTAATCCAGGCGATAAAGAACATACGGTAGAAAAAATTTTAAAAGTTACCGCTGGTTCTACTCCAGAAATTGGAATAGTTGTGAATGATTTATATAAATCGGTTATCACAGCCGGAACACATTTGGCTCCTACCATTAAAGTAGCAGAAGCGGCCAAAGTCATTGAGAATTCACAACGCGACATCAACATTGCCTTTGTGAATGAATTAGCCAAAATTTTTAATATCTTAAACATAGATACGCATGATGTGCTAGAAGCTGCGGGAACAAAATGGAATTTTCTTCCTTTTAAACCCGGATTAGTAGGCGGACATTGCATTGGCGTTGACCCCTATTATTTAGCTCAAAAAGCTCAAGAAGCAGGATATCATCCTGAAATTATTTTAGCAGGAAGACGTTTAAACGATAGCATGGGCGAATATGTCGCTTCGCAAGTGGTGAAGTTGATGATTAAAAAAGGAATCACTGTTAATAAAGCCAAATTATTGATGTTGGGAATTACTTTTAAAGAAAATTGTCCCGACGTTCGCAATACCAAAATTGTGGATGTCATTGCTGCCTTAATGGATTACGGTATCGATGTGTCTCTATATGATCCTTGGGCCAATCCTGCCGAAGTAAAACATGAATATAATTTAACCACTTCAAGAACATTGCCTACTGAAAAGTATGATGCAATTGTTTTAGGCGTTTCTCATAAAGAATTTTTATCGCTCGATTTACAAAATTTAAAAAATGAAAATGCGGTGGTATATGATGTAAAAGGCATTTTGAAGTCCGGAGTGGATGGGAAACTTTAATTAGTTATGAGTTTTGAATTATGAGTAGTTTTTGAGAAATAAAAAACAGAAGTTGATGAGTAAAATTTTAATTACTGGAGGGGCAGGTTTTATTGGTTCACATGTGGTGAGGCGTTTTGTGATGAACTATCCGAACTACCAAATTTTTAATTTGGACGCGTTGACCTATGCCGGTAATTTAGAAAATATTGCTGATATTGAGCAGGCTCCGAATTACACCTTTATCAAAGGGGATATTACCGAAGCTGCTTTTATTGAGGCTCTTTTTCAGCATCACCAATTTGATGGCGTTATTCATCTAGCGGCCGAATCGCATGTAGACCGTTCAATTACAGACCCGTTAGCTTTTGTAAAAACAAATGTCATTGGCACCATGAATTTGTTGAATGCGGCTCGAGAAAGTTGGAAAAATAATTTTGCTGGCAAACGTTTTTATCATATTTCTACCGATGAGGTGTATGGTTCGTTGGGTGCAACGGGTTTGTTTACCGAAAGCACCGCTTATGATCCGAATTCGCCTTATTCAGCCTCCAAAGCCAGTTCTGACCATTTTGTGCGAGCGTATGGCGAAACCTATGGTTTGCCCTATGTGATTAGCAATTGTTCTAATAATTATGGCCCCAATCATTTTCCAGAAAAATTGATTCCGCTTTTTATACACAACATCATTTCAAATAAACCTTTGCCTGTTTATGGAGATGGAAAATATACACGTGATTGGTTGTTTGTTTTAGACCATGCCAGAGCCATTGATTTGGTATTTCATGAAGGAATAAATCACGAAACCTATAATATTGGTGGTTTTAACGAATGGCAAAATATTGATTTGGTGAAGTTGTTATGCCAAAAAATGGATGTCAAATTGAATCGGTCACCCGGTACCTCGGTCCAATTGATTACGTATGTAAAAGACAGACCCGGACACGATTTGCGGTATGCTATTGACGCAACCAAAATTGAAAGCACCTTAGGATGGCGGCCTTCGGTTACTTTTGAAGAAGGTCTTGAGCAAACCATTGATTGGTATTTAGCCAATGAAGCGTGGTTGGCTAATGTCACTTCGGGTGAATACCAACAGTACTATGAACGACAATATTCGTAAATAAAAAAGATGAAAATATTAGTTACAGGAGCAGCCGGTTTTATCGGGTACCACTTATGCGAGCAGTATCTCGCACAAGGATATCATGTAGTGGGGTTGGACAACCTTAACGACTATTATGATGTCAATTTAAAATATGGACGATTAACGCAACTGGGTTTTAACCAATCGGAGATTAAACCAAAAGTACTGGTTGAAAGTAGGCTACATGGCAATCAATGTACTTTTATCCAATTAGATTTAGAAGATAAAGAAGGTATTGCCCATTTATTTTCAATTGAAAAATTTGATTTAGTTTGCAATTTAGCCGCACAAGCAGGTGTGCGTTACAGTTTAGAGCAGCCTTTTCAATATGTAGACAGCAACGTCACTGGGTTTTTATCGATTCTAGAAAGCTGTCGTCATTTTGGCGTTAAAAAATTAATTTATGCTAGTAGTTCAAGTGTTTACGGCTTGAACGAAAAAATTCCTTTTTCGGTGCATGACAATGTAGATCATCCGATTAGTTTGTATGCAGCTACGAAAAAAACGAATGAATTAATGGCTTATACATACAGTCATTTGTTTGAAATACAAATGGTTGGACTTCGATTTTTTACGGTTTATGGCCCTTGGGGAAGACCTGATATGGCCATGTTTTTGTTTACCGATGCCATTTTAAATAATCGTCCGATTCAAGTATTTAATGAAGGAAACCTTTCCCGTGATTTTACGTATGTAAATGATATTGTTGGCGGAATGATGACTATTACGGAAGCTTTCGAAAATAATAAAATTTCAGCTCCCTATAGCTTGTATAACATCGGAAACAGCAAACCTGTTCCATTACTTTCGTTTATCCAAGCCATTGAAAAAGCCACAGGAAAAACAGCTATCAAAGAAATGTTGCCGATGCAACCCGGAGATGTTGAACGCACTTGGGCTGATGTTACAGGTTTAATTCAAGACTTTAATTACACACCCATTACTTCTGTAGAAGAAGGAGTAGCCGCTTTTGTAAATTGGTATAAAGGATATTACAACGTAAAATAAAATGGCAACTTTTTTAAGTGATTTAGTGCGGGTTGGATTTTCCAAATTGAATATAATTATTTTTGGAGTAGGCACTTCTATTGCCACGGCACGTTTACTTACACCTGAACAAAACGGAATTATAGCCACTTTATTAGTATATCCTTCCTTGTTTATGGTTTTGGGTTCTATGGGAATCAGGCAGTCGACAACCTATTTTGTTGGAAAAGAAATTTATTCGTTAGACCGAATTAAAAATGCAGTGACCCAAATTTGGCTGATTACTTCATTGGTGAGTATGGTTATTTGTTATTTTTTATTCGTCTTTTTATCTAAAAACATTCCGGATTATACGTTGGTTTTTGTGTCTATTTCATGTATTCCATTTAGTTTACATAATACATATTGCTCTGGAATTTTCTTAGGGAAAAATGAAATTAAAGAATTTAATAAGATCAATTGGATTCCAAATCTCATCACATTTATAACCACTATTTCGTTAATCTATTTTTTAGATTTAGAAATTCTTGGAGCCATGTTGGCTTATCTATTTGGTCATTTAGCCATCTTTATTGCCCTAATCGTAAAAAAAGATAATCTTCATCTTAAAAGTTTTTCTTTTGAGACCGAAGTAATCAAAAAGATGCTTTCCCTTGGATTGGTCTATGCTTTTGCATTACTTATTATCAATTTGAATTATAAAATTGACGTCGTTTTATTAGAAAACTTAAGTACCTCTTACGAACTTGGAATTTATTCTAAAGGAGCAAGCATCGTACAATATTTATGGCAAATTCCATTGATATTTAGTTCAATCGTTTTTGCACGTAGTGCTATTTCTAAAGACGGAAATGCATTTTCTGTAAAGGTAGCTCACTTATTACGACTTTCTTTAATTGCAGTCGGATTGATCGCCTTATTTTTGATGATTTTGTCAAAACCAATTATTTTATTATTATACGGAAATCAATTTCTAGAAAGTGTTTCTGCCATGCAAATTTTGTTGCCAGGTGTTGTTTTACTAACCGTTTTTAAAGTAATGAATATGGATTTGGCAGGCAAAGGAAAGCCTTTTATTGCCATGAAGGCTATGATAGTGCCATTAGTATTTAATATTGGGTTAAACTTTTATTTCATCCCTCGTTATGGTTCAGATGGAGCGGCGATTTCATCAACGATTTCCTATTCCTTGGCTTCTTTGTTCTTTTTACATTTTTACAGTAAAGAGACAGGTATACCTATAAAAGCGATTTTCAATTATAAAAAAGCAGATTTTGAACCAGTAATACAAATTGTGAATAAAATCACATCCAAAATAAAAAAGTAATATGTTTTTATTCGATAAAGAAAAAACTGGACGAATTCCTTCTCAGCATATTTTCGCTGAAAAGCCAACAGAAGAATGGAAAATTACTTTTAAACAAGAACCTATTCGATGTGCCGAGTCTACGCCTGTTATTGATAAAAAAGGTAATTTGTATTTTGGTTCGCATAATGGTTCTATTTATTGCATGAGTCCAGAAGGAGAAATCAAATGGCAATTTGTGACCGAATATAAAGTGTATTCTAGTCCGCTGTTAGTTGATGACAAGTTATATATTGGCTGCAACATGTCAACCTTATTATCTTTAAATTTAGAAGGAGAATTGGTTTGGAAATACGATGGTTATTTGGCTTTTGCCAAACAATCTAAATTGAAACGATTGTTCATCAATGGTTTCAATTATTTGAAATACGATTATGAATTTAAAAAATTCATGAAAATCAATACGTGGACTTCCCCGAATTTAGTAGGGAAAGATGCTATCGCTTTTGTGTTTTATGGATTAGGTTTGGTTTTGTTAGATAAGAATTCTGGAGCTGTTCGTTGGCAAAAAGATCTTGGTAGTCCCTCTTTTCATTTGGCGGGAGTTGCTGTAACAACGGATAACGGAATGGATAAAATTGCGGTTTGTGGTCAAAATAGTGGCTTGCATTTATTTGATGAAAACGGAAAATTACTTTGGAATAACAAGGCTTTTTCAGGAAGCAATGCGTGGGCAAATCCTTCTATAGACCCAGAAGAACAATGCATTTATCATTCAGAAAGTTTCTATAATAAAAAAAGTGTCGTCTATAAAACCGATTTAAACGGAAAGATACTTTGGAAGCAACAATTTCCATTTGGTTGCAGAGCTTCCATCGCGATTAGTCGAAAGAATTATGTAGTTTTTTTAGGACTTAATGGAACGGTTTATCTATTGGACAAGGCAACTGGAGCCGAATTGTTTTCGCAACCTATTGCCTCTAAAGATAGAGGTTTGTGGACTTCGCCGTCATTAATGGCCAATGACCACATCCTAATCAATACCAAAAAAACGGTTCAAAAAGGGTCACTTATTTGTTTGTCTGAAAAAGCAGAAACAGTTTGGGAAATAAATTATGCGAAAGCCTTATCGGTTCCTGTGATTGATGCAAATGGCAACTTATATACGGCAACTTGGGCAGGCGACTTTTATAAATTTAAAAAATAAGGAAAATGAAAATTGGAATTTTAACGTATCACCACGTCATAAATGATGGAGCTGTTTTACAAACACTTGGGCATGTTTATACGCTGAATGAATTGTTTCCAAATGCTATTGTTGAGGTAATTGATTATCGCCATAAATCGATTGAAAAAATTGAAAAAAGAGAGGCCTTTAAATCACTTTTAAAATTAAAAAAAGATGGGTTTTCTAAAATTAAAAAATATTATAGTTTTAAAAAATTTGTTTCAGAATTACTTCCTCTTTCAAAAGATTATTTAACATCAGATAATCTTAAAGAAGCTACTGATTTTATCAACAAGCAAAATTATGATTTCGTTATTGTTGGAAGTGATGAAGTTTGGAAGATTTTGGACAGAAAATTTGCGAGACATTTTCCAAATATTTATTGGTTACCAAAAGAAATAAAAGCAAAACGAATAGCATCAGCCGCTTCCGCTAATGGCTCCAAGCCTTCGTTATTAGAAGACTCTAAAACTAGAGAAGAAATAAAAGACATTGTTTCTGGTTTTCATAAGATTGCAACTAGAGATCAATATACCTATAATTTGATAAAAGGAATTGATGAAAATATAGATGTTTATCAGGTTCCAGATCCAACTTTCGGAGTAGAATGGGAAGCAAAAGGAGTCAAAGAAAAGCTTGTTAAAGTAGGTGTTGATTTTAAAAGAAAACGCTTCGCCATGAATTTAAGTTCTAATAGTCTTGAATTTGACAAAGCATCTGAGCAAATATTTAATTATGCCCAAAAGAATAATATACAATTAGTAGGAATTGGTCAATACAATAAATATTGTGAAATTAATTTTTCTGATGTACTGAATTCGTTAGAATGGGCAACGTGTTATCAATATTTTGATTTTTGTGTGACTGACCGTTTTCATTCAACTATTTTTAGTGTGAAGAATAATATTCCTTTTTTAGTTATAGAGTCTACCAAAAAATATCCTACTGCTCACAAAGGTAAAATTTTTGATTTATTAACTAAAATGGATATAATAGAACACCATCAATTTTATGCAAAAGAAGTGGATTTTGAAAATAAAATCATTAAATTATTATCAGATTTTGAAGCATCCGCATTAAAAGAAAAAGTGAACGAAATGAAAAGTCAATTCAGAAATCACTTGATGAAAGCAATTGAATCATAAAAAATGTTTTGAAAAAAATTCTCTACATACTCGATACTTTTGAGACAGGAGGAGCTGAAAAAAGCCTGCTCGATGTCGCTCGTCATAACCAAGCTGTCGAGTCGGTCTTTGTTACTATTTATGAAGGTAATACGCTCGCAACTGTTGCAGAAGACGCAGGTATCAAAGTATATCAGCTCAATTTAAAAGATAAATATAGTTTTTCTAAAGCAGCTCAATTACTCAACCCAATTATTGAAGAAGAGAAACCTGATTTAATTCACGCCACACTTTTTCGTTCCGATATCATCTCCAGAAAACTTAAAAATCACTTTGCAATTCCGTTAGTTTCAAGCTTAGTCAATAATTCCTATGTAGCGGAACGCTATTCAAAATTAGGTTTTGTTGGAAAATTAAAATTGTATGGAATTCAGTATTATGATGCAATGACAGCCAAAAAAGTAGATTTTTTTATTTCTAACTCAGAAACCATCAAACAATCGAATGCGAAAGTTTTAGGTTTGAATTTGAATAAAATAAAAGTTATTTTTAGAGGTAGAGAATTTTCAAAGTTTCAATCAGTTGATAAAACAGCAATTGATTCATTAAAAGCAGAATTTGACTTAACGGATGAAAATAAAGTGTTTTTAAATGTGAGTCGCTTGTTAGACAGGAAAGGACAATTGGATTTAATTGAAGCCGTTGCTAAAATCAAACCTAGTTTTCCAAATCTTCGCGTTTTAATAGCTGGCGAAGGACCATTTCGTCTGCAATTAGAAGCTGCAATTAAACAAAGCAAATTAGAAAATACGATTTCATTATTGGGAAATAGAAATGATATTCCAAACCTTTTAAAATTAGCAGATGCTTTCGTTTTTCCAACGCATTATGAAGGATTACCAGGGGCATTAATTGAAGCCATGATGAGTGAATGTACTATTATTTGTTCGGATATTGATGAAAATAAAGAATGTGCTACTGCTTCAGAAGTACTTTTCTTTGCAAAAGGCAATCCTGTTGATTTGGTTGAGAAAATGAAAGTAGTACTTGAAAATCCTACTGCTTTTATCAACTTAGGTAAAAAAGCAAAAGAGCAAGCTTTTCAAAAATTTAGCATCGAAAAAGTTGTCGAACAATACAACGAATGTTATTCGCAAGTCATTAAAAATTTTACTAAATGACGATTTTCCAACTCATTCAAAAACCGCAAATGCGTGGGGCCGAAATGTTTGCCGCTCAATTGGCTACAGAATTGACTGCTAAAGGACATCATGTTCTTTTGATATCACTTTTTCCAGGCGATTCACAGTTGCCCTTTCTAGGACAACATATTCTACTCAATCGACCACAACACAAACGGTGGAATGATTTAGAGGGATGGAGAAATTTGGCTAAATTAATTGAGCAATACCAACCGGACGTGATTCAGTGCAATGCCGGAGATACCTTAAAGTTTGCCGTGTTGTCTAAATTGACAAACAGATGGAAAACCCCTATTATCGCTAGAAATGCGAGTATGGTGAGTGCCTACATTACTAATCCAATCACCAAATGGATTAATCGGTTTTTGTATCGTAAAACCAAAGCAATTATTTCGGTGTCGCAACTTTCTGCTCAAGATATTAACCAACTTTTCCCAGAAACTAAATCCAAAACCAGTGTGATTCCTGTAGGAATTAATCTACCGAATTTACAACCGGTGTCTTGGCAAAACAGTCCTAAAAGCGAAATTAATCTAATTCACGTGGGCGGATTCTCCTTTGAAAAAAACCATGTGGGATTATTTTCTATTTTTCAAAAATTTTTAAAGGAAAAACCGAATTCGCACCTTCATTTGTTAGGAGATGGCCCACTTCGCAAAGAAATGGAGGAAAAAATCACGCAATTGGGTTTGCAAAATGCGGTAACATTTTATGGCTTTACTTCCCAAGTGATGGATTATATTCATCAAGCGGATGTTCTGCTTCTGCCCAGCATTATTGAAGGGTTGCCCGGTGTTTTGTTGGAAGCCATGTACGCTGAAACACCCGTTGTGGCGTATAATGTAGGCGGTATTTCAGAAATTGTTTTCCCAAATGAAACGGGTTATCTACTTGAAAAGGGAGATGAAGCCGGCTTTGTCAAGGCAATTTTAGATGCGGTACAAACAGCGAACACCTCGGTTATTGTTAAAAATGCCAAAGAACTCGTTGTAGAAAAATTTAATAATAGCTACCTTGCTATGCGGTTTGAACAAGTTTATAAATCTGTTTTACATGACAAAAATTAAAGTTCTTCATATCATCAAATCCTTAGGTCGTGGCGGAGCAGAAATGTTGTTGCCCGAAACGCTTAAAAAACATGACCAAGATGTTTTTGAATTTCATTATATTTACTTTTTGCCTTGGAAAAATCAAATGGTGCAAGCACTAGAAGACGCAGGAGGAAAAGTAAGTTGTTTCTCTGCCAAGAATAATTTGCAATTACTTTTGCAATACAAAAATATTATACGCTATTGCAAAGAACACCAAATTCAATTGATTCATGCTCATTTGCCCTGGGCTGGTTTTGTGAGTCGGTTAGTACATAAGATGAGTGGAATCCCAGTTTTATATACGGAGCATAATATGCAAGAACGCTATCATTTTTTGACTAAATTTATCAATAAATTGACTTTTACTAGTCAATCTCTTGGAATAGGCGTTTCGGACGATGTAACCAATTCTATTACTCGAAATATTAACCCATCGATTCCAGTGCAAACGGTTTTAAATGGTGTTAATACGGATAGTTTTAAACGAGTTGGAACTACTCAAAATTCGATGATACGAAACCAATTTGGCATTCCGTTGGATGCTTTTGTGGTGGGAACAGTAGCTGTTTTTCGATTTCAAAAACGATTGGATTTGTGGTTAGAAATTATGCAAAAAGCGATTGAAAAAGACGCCAATATCTATGGGATAATTGTAGGTGCTGGACCGCTGCAACCTGAAATTGAACAAAAACATAAAGAATTAGGTTTAGAAGGAAAAGTGTTTTTCGCAGGATTACAAACCGAAGTAAAACCGTATTATGAGGCGATGAATAGCTTTATGATGTGTTCGTCTTTTGAAGGATTGCCGATTGCCTTGTTGGAAGCGATGAGTATGGAATGTGCCATTATCACTACGGATGCAGGAGGAATTAAAGAAGTAATTCGCGATAATCAAGATGGAGTAGTAGTAGGAGTTGAACAATGGCAACGGTTGACAGAAAAAGTAATTGAGATAAAAAATGATACTACAAAATGTACCACTTTACAAAAAGCAGCTCGCGAAAGAGCGATTGCCTCGTTTAGTATGGATGCGATGATTTTAACCTTAGAGAATTTATATACCAACTACGCAAAATGATCATTCGTCAAGCCAATATAGAAGACAAACCAGCTATTGTTGAACTATTGAAAGAGAGTTTGGGCGAATCATTGCTTAAAAAATCTACAACTATTTGGGATTATAAACATGTGGATAATCCATTTGGCGAATCGTATGTTCTTCTTGCTGAAGAAAATGGAGAATTTATTGGCGTTCGAGCATTTATGTCATGGAAATGGCAAATTGGAAAGCAAGTTTGGCAAGCTTATCGTGCCGTGGATACGGCCACACATCCTAATCACCAAGGAAAAGGGATTTTTAAAAAATTGACTTTACAAGCATTAGCTGATGTGGGTGCCAAACAAGATTGTTTTATTTTTAATACACCCAACGAAAAAAGCAGACCCGGTTATTTGAAAATGGGCTGGGAGTCTTTGGGTAAAATTTCGATTGCTTTAGTTCCTTCGTTGGTTTATACCTTAGGCAGTTTTTTGAATAATGGGAAGAAGTATTTACAACCTTTGTCTGTTTCTGAACTAGATAAAATTTGTGAAAAACATAATAAAGAATTAGAAGGTACGGGTCAACTGTTTACTCCAAAATCACCTGCCTATTTGGCTTGGCGATATGAAAATAATCCAATGCAACCCTATCAAATTTTGACAGGAAATAATTGGTATGTGGCTGTTTATCAAAAAAAACATCGTTATTTTACAGAATTACGAATTGCAGAAGTGATTGGTGGTAACACTAAAGCAACTCGAAAAGAAATAAAAGCCGTAGTCACGCATTTAGCTTTGAAGAATAAATGCCTGCTTATTTCTACAACCGAGAAGAATTTGTTCTCCTTGAAGTATTTTGGAGCTATTGGTCCAATTTTAACTTGTAGAGATTTAACTGCAGAAAAAGAAATTTTAACTAAATCAAAACAAGCCCAAACTTGGCATTATGCCATGGGCGATTTAGAATTGTTTTAAGCCATGGATATTTTACTTGTTTTTATCGTTTTATTCATCTTAACACAAGTACTGCTTGGTAGTTTAGCTCGTAAACACCCGTTTATGAACACGAAAATGTTGAACTACTTATATTTTTATCATTTGTTATTCTTTTTGGTCTATTATACCTACACATTATTTAGTCCTTCCGATTCAAAACAGTATTATTATGTAGCAAGTAAAATTGGAAATGATTGGCCTGAATTGTTTGAAAGTGGGACTAATTTTATTAATTTTTTAGCTTCTCCATTTGTGCAAGCGGGACTCTCGTATGAATCGTTAATGCTTATTTTTTCTTGGTTTGGCTATGTAGGATTTGTTTATGCGTACCTTTTTATGCGTGAAAACATTCCTGTCGACGTGAAAATTTTTGGCAAATATGATTTACTTACGGTCTTATTGTTTTTGCCCAATATGCATTTCTGGACGGTTTCTTTAGGAAAAGGATCCGTTATTTTTATGGGGTTAATGATTTTTACCTATGCGGTAAAATTGCCTTTTAAACGCATGCCGTTGTTAATCATTGGTGGTTTTTTTGTGTACATGGTTCGGCCACACGTGATGCTTTTTATGTTGGTTGCTGTGATGGCTGGGTTGTGGTTTGGAAAAGCTAAAATGAGTTCTGGATTAAAATTTTTAATGATTGTTGCTTCTATTGGTTTTTTAGCCGCCGCAAGTAATTCTATTTTAGCAGTAGCTAATTTGGAGAATTCAGAAAACGTAATCACTGATTTTGAGGTTTTTGCAGATGCTCGTTCTATTGGTTTGTCCGAAAGTGCAGGTTCTGGTGTGGGGATGACAAATTATCCATTACCTGTCAAATTATTTACGTTTTGGTTTCGGCCACTTTTTGTGGATTCACCTGGATTTTTAGGAATTTTTAGTTCCTTTGAAAATTTACTCTATTTAATTTTATTCGCTAAAATTTGCAACAAACGATTTTTACGCTTTTTCAGAAAATCGGTGTATATGGTCAAGATGTCTGCCATTGCGTTTTTACTGACTTCCTTTGCCATGACCTTTGTAATGTCTAACTTAGGAATTATCATGCGACAAAAATCGATGGTGATGTATTTTGCTTTTTTTGTCATTTATTACTTTTTAGCTCAAGAGCAATATGATAAACAACAACAACTTATAATTTTAAATCAAACCGCAAATGAATAAAGGAAAATTAGTTATTTCACTTGATTTTGAATTGGTTTGGGGTGTGTTTGACCATATTACACTTTCAGATAAAGTGACTTATTTTGACAATACACGAAACGTATTACCCAAAATGCTTGCCTGTTTTGAGAAATATAAGATGGAAGTGACTTGGGCAACAGTAGGAATGCTTTTTAATGAAAACTGGGAGGAATGGATGACCCATGTGCCTGAGCAAAAACCCACTTATTCTAATTTAAATTTAGATGCGTATGCCTACGGTATAAATCATCAAAAAAGCGGTTTAGACCGATTCTTTTTTGCACCTGAGTTAATTAGAGCAATCCAACAAACACCAGGTCAAGAACTAGCTTCGCACACCTATTCCCATTACTATTGTTTGGAAGAAGGACAAACGAAAGAGCAATTTGAACAAGATTTAGATTTAGTCATTAAAATGGCAAAAAAAGCAAAGACAAGTATGCAATCGCTTGTTTTTCCTAGAAACCAATGGAATCAAGCCTATTTAGAAAGCTGTTTACAATCGGGTTTGACACAAGTGCGTTCCAATCCGGCTGTTTGGTTTTGGAACAATCCTAATCAAGCGTCTTTGGTTACCAAATTATTCCGTACAGGCGATGCCTATTTACCTTTAAGTTCCATGGTTTATGGAACAGAACACGTAAAAACAACCACGGTAACAGCTCAGCCTGCTAGCCGATTCTTGCGACCACATCATCGTTTTTCGATAGCCAATACACTCCGTTTACAACGGATAAAAAACGAAATGACTATCGCAGCTCAACAAGATAAAGTTTATCATTTGTGGTGGCACCCGCATAATTTTGGTGATTATCCCGAAGCATCGATGCAAGCCTTAACGGAAATAGCCCTCTTATATCAAGTTTTAAACGAACAATACGGAATGCAATCGGTCAGTATGGCCAATTTGCCTTTACAACTTTAATCCCTTGACAAATTCTGCTATCAAAAATTTCTTTTCCACCTTTTGGATTTCTTTACAAAATCCGCAAAGTTTGGTTTTTAAAGGGGTGTTGTTGTGTTGGCATTTGCTTTTTGTCTTGGTAGCTTGGAATGACCGGGTTAAAAGAGGGATTTCAGATGCTCATTTTTATTGGGCAGAAAACCACACTATTGCAGATAAATCTTGGTTTTCCTTTTTTTATTATGGTTCTGATTTATTAGTTTTCTTCAATTATCCTTTTATTAAATTGGGAGTGCCTTTTTGGTGGGGATTTCTTCTCTATGGAATCCTGGGCTATTTTGCAATTTTGAAGTTTGTAGAATGGATTAGCTTGCTTTTTGGCACTAGATTTCAAGTGGGTTCATTCAATATATTACTTTTGCTTTTTTTTTGGCCTAATTTGCATTATTGGACCGCTGTTTTAGGAAAAGAACCCCTTGTTTTTTGGAGCTTAGTCGTTCTTTTTTTAGGAATCACCAAACAACAATTTCGAAATTTTTCCTTTTGGATTGCTGTTTTAGTCTTGTTTGCTATTCGTCCACACGTTGGTTTATTGTTGTTAGTAGCCGGAACAACGGCCTATTTAATAACCGGAAAGGAATCACTTTTTTCTAAAGCTAAAAAAGCTTTTTTGTTGATTCCAATTGGCCTCTTGTTATTTTATATGGTGTTACAACTTAGTAAAATTCGTTATTTTAATTGGGATCGCATACTGCGTTTTAATCGCGGGTCATTAGTCTCTTTTGATGATTCGGGTTCCTATGTTCCGATGGAAACCTATACCGTTTTTTATCGTGTTGTTTCTTTTTTCTTCCGTCCTTTTTTATGGGAAGCCTATGATTTTAAAACCCTATTAGTTGGTGTCGATAATTTGATTTATTTACTCTTTCACGCTGTGGCCATTGGGCTGCTTATTTGCAATTTTTCAAAATTAAAAGCACTGCAACTCCCAATGTGGTTTTATACTGCCGTAATTTTTACGTTACTTTGCGGATTCATTTTTATTTTTCGCTATGCCAATTTGGGTATTTTTATGCGAACAAAAATAATGTATGCTCCTTTTATGGCCGTAGCTTTGCTGTGGATCATGCGGGAAATAAAAAACGTAAATAAAAGCTAGCTTGGAAGCAACTCAAAAAAAACTCATTCGAATTACCACCGTTCCTTTATCATTGGATAAATTGTTAGAAGGGCAATTAAAGTATATGCAAAATCACTATAACGTGATTGCGATTTCATCTGAAAAAGACTATTTGGAAAAAATCGGAAAAAGAGAAGGTGTAAAAACGCATCATTTAGAAATGACTCGTCAAATTACACCACTAAAAGATTTGTTGGCTCTTTTAAAACTAACCTGGTTTCTGATTCAAACCAAACCAGAAATTGTTCATTCGCACACTCCTAAAGCTGGAATTGTTGGCATGATGGCTGCTTTTTTAGTTCGAGTGCCTAATCGTTTCCATACTGTGGCAGGTTTGCCGCTACTTGAAGAAAAAGGAAAAAAAAGAAAAATTTTAGATTTTGTTGAAAAACTAACCTATTTCTTTGCAACCAAAGTTTATCCCAATTCAAACGGATTAAAAGAAATTATTTTAGCGAATGGCTATTGTAAACCAACAAAATTGAAAGTTTTAGCTAATGGCAGTACTAATGGTATAAACACAAATTATTTTTCTCCAAACCATTTTACTTTTGCTCAAAAAGAAGCCTTAAAAGAGCAATGGGGCATTAAAGAGACCGATTTTGTCTATATTTTTGTGGGGCGTTTAGTCACCGATAAAGGGATTAATGAATTAGTCGCTGCTTTTAAAAAGCTAAAGCTAAATCATGCCAATGCAAAATTGCTTTTAGTTGGGCCGCTAGAAACCGCATTAGACCCTTTGCTTTCCACAACACTGGAAGCGATTGAAAATGTAAAAGAAATTATTTCCGTTGGTTATCAACAAGATGTTCGCTTGTTTTTTGCCATTGCCAATTGTTTGGTTTTTCCGAGTTATCGTGAAGGTTTTCCGAATGTGGTGATGCAAGCCGGAGCGATGGGTTTGCCTTCGATTGTTTCGGATATTAATGGGTGTAATGAAATTATTATTCCACATGAAAATGGTGTAATTATTCCCTCTAAGGATGAAAAAAAACTATTGGAAGCGATGATTGCCTTGAAGGAAAACAAGGCTTATTATGAAAAATTGCAACTAAATGCTCGCCCTATGATTGTTAATCGGTATGAGCAGAAAGTGGTTTGGGAAGCGTTGTTGAAGGAATATGAAGGGGTGGATTAACGATTGCTGATTTTTGATTATTTTGGAGGATGGAACACGGATTTAATTGATGAAACGGATTTTCACGGATTTTTATTATAGGGGTTTCTTTTGCTTTAATTAAAACTCCCTTACCACTCGTCTGTCATTCCGACGCAGTAGGGATCTCAAAGTTTGAGAAATTGATTGAGAATTAATGCGGAGATTCCTCCTTTGTCGGAATGACAAAAAAAAGAATGACAAAACGAGGAGGAAAAGGTTTGCGGAATTGATTGCGGAGATTCCTCCTTCGTCGGAATGACAAAAAAAGGAAAAATAGTATAATAGGAGAAGAAATACGCTCACGTTCTTGTCATTCCGACGCAGGAGGAATCTTCGCTTATTTCCATAATGATAAATAATAAAACGAGTAATAATAAATCGAATAACCTTTCCACTCACTTATAATTCCGTCGCAGGAGCAATCTCCACAAAACGTACTAACAAGCAGAATGATTAACGATTGCTGATTTTTGATTATTTTGGAGGATGGAACACGGATTTAATTGATGAAACGGATTTTCACGGATTTTTATTATAGGGGTTTCTTTTGCTTTAATTAAAACTCCCTTACCACTCGTCTGTCATTCCGACGCAGGAGGAATCTCAAAGTTTGAGAAATTGATTGCGAATTAATGCGGAGATTCCTCCTTCGTCGGAATGACAAAAAAAAGAATGACAAAACGAGGAGGAAAAGGTTTGCGGAATTGATTGCGGAGATTCCTCCTTCGTCGGAATGACAAAAAAAAGAAAAATAGTATAATAGGAGAAGAAATACGCTCACGTTCTTGTCATTCCGACGCAGGAGGAATCTTCGCTTATTTGTCATTTTAATGCAAAAAATGAGTAACAGTGAATTGATGATTAACGATTGCTGATTGTTGATTATTTTGGAACAAATCATTTTATGACATCCAAAACGGGTTCTAATTAGCTTAATCTAAAGAGCAATAAGCGATTTGCAACCACAATTAATAATGAGAAATAAGTCCTGTTTTTTCATTCCAAAAAAAATATCCTTACTTTTGTAGCTTCAAACGAGCGATTAATATGTACCAAAACGGGATTAAACCATTTTTTGATTTTATTTCTGCATTTTTAGGGTTATTGCTTTTATCTCCTTTTTTTCTTTTTATCTTTATTTTTCTTTTTTTTGCAAATGATGGTAAACCCTTTTTTATTCAGGCTCGTCCTGGAAAGAACGGTAAAATTTTTAACATCATCAAGTTTAAAACGATGAATGATAAAAAAGATGAAAACGGTAATTTATTGCCCGATTCCGAACGCTTAACTGCCGTTGGGTCATTTGTGCGAAAGAGCTCTTTAGACGAAATTCCGCAATTGCTCAATGTGATTAAAGGCGATATGAGTTTGATAGGACCACGTCCTTTGTTGACTCATTATTTACACTTATATAGCGATTTTCAAAATAGAAGACACGAAGTTAAACCCGGTATTACGGGTTGGGCTCAGGTGAATGGAAGAAATGCCATTTCATGGGATAAAAAATTTGAGTATGATGTTTGGTATGTGGACCATGTTAGTTTTATATTGGATGTTAAAATCTTATTTAAAACCGTTTTGAAAGTGATTAAAAAAGAGGGTATTAATGCTGCAGATGCAGCCACAATTGAACCGTTTGATGGTAACTAAATTTACTTTGTTTGGAGCCAGCGGACATGGCAAAGTTATTCTTGATATTTTGCAGACCGCAGGATTTGAGGTTAGTGCCCTGATTGATGACAATCCAAAACAAGCTGAACTATTTGATGTTCCTATTTTGAATTCTTCTCAAAGTGTGCTTAATCCAACCGATGCCGTTATTATATCTATCGGAAACAATAAAGTGAGAAAACGATTGGCCACTGAATTACCTGTTCATTTTGGAAAGGCTATTCATCCTTCAGCCATCATTTCTAAACAGGCATTTCTTGGAGAAGGAACTGTCGTGATGGCGGGAGTACTCGTGAATCCAAGTGCTCAAATAGGAAGACATTGTATTTTAAATACCGGTGCAATTATTGAACACGATTGTCAAATTGGCGACTTTGCTCATGTATCACCTGGTGTTTCTTTGGCTGGCAATGTTATCGTTGGGGAAGGAACGCATGTTGGTATTGGCACTTCTGTTATTCAAGGCATAAAAATAGGGAAATGGGCAACCATAGGAGCAGGTACAGTGGTTATTCACGATGTGCCAGATTATGCTGTGGTTGTTGGAATTCCAGGAAAAATAATAAAATATAATCAACACGATGAATAATTCAAAAATTTGGTTGTCTTCCCCTCACATGGGCGGAACGGAACAACAGTATGTTAAAGAAGCCTTTGATGCCAATTGGGTAGCTCCACTAGGTCCTAATGTCACTGGTTTTGAAGAAGCAATAGAACACTATTTGAAAGGCGATTACTATGTTGCCGCATTGAGTTCAGGAACAGCCGCTCTTCATTTAGGATTGATTTTATTGGATGTTAAGCCCGGCGACGAAGTGATTTGTCAAACCATGACTTTTTCTGCCTCGGCAAATCCAATTGCTTATTTAGGAGCAACACCTGTATTTATAGATAGTGAGTCTGAAACTTGGAATATTTGTCCGAAAGCTTTAGAATTAGCTATTGTAGATCGAATGACTAAAGGTAAGAAGCCAAAAGCGATTATTGCTGTACATTTATACGGAATGCCATATAAAGTAGATGAAATTAAAGCAGTTGCAGAAAAATTTGACATTCCGGTGTTAGAAGATAGTGCAGAAGCCTTAGGAAGTACTTACAAAGGAAAGCATTGTGGAACTTTTGGTGCTCTTGGCGTTTTGTCTTTCAACGGAAATAAAATTATTACCACTTCAGGTGGAGGAGCATTAGTTGCTTCTACTAAAGAATTGAAAGAAAAAGCGGTCTTTTTAGCTACGCAAGCCCGAGATGCTGCACCGCATTATCAACATAGTGAAATTGGCTATAATTACCGATTAAGTAATATTTGTGCAGGAATAGGTCGTGGTCAAATGGAAGTCTTGGATGATCATATCGCTATGCGACGAAAAATGCATGCTTTTTACACCGACATTTTCAAAGCTATACCTGGTGTGACCGTCTTTTCGGAGCCGAATGAAAATTATTTTTCAAACCATTGGTTGAGTGCAATTGTGATTGATTCTACTAAAACCAATGGCGTTACCCGCGAAGATTTACGATTGGCTATGGAGGCGGAAAATATTGAATGTCGACCGTTGTGGAAGCCGATGCATTTGCAACCGATATTTGCTAACTCTCCTTATTACGGTAGTTCTGTCTCTGAAAATCTGTTTAGCGATGGCTTGTGCCTACCTTCTGGTTCAAATTTAACGGATGTAGAACGACTTCGTATACAGTCTTTAATTAAAAAAGTTTTTAACCAATAGACTAAAACAAGCATTAAATTGATTTCATCAAATAATTTTGTGGTGCATATTAATTTTAAGATAATTTTAAGGTTTTTATAAAAATTCCTTACATTTACACGTTTGACTATCACTATTTGAATCATTTTGAAGAAAGAAACCAATTTTATTAACGAGATTATCGAGTATTACTCTCAATTGAGGATGAGATTTAATTTTAAAAATTTGGGCTACTTGCCGCGGTGGGTTGTTTTACTATTAGATACTGCAATCGTGTTTTTTTCTGGCATGGTCACTTTCATTTTGTTGAGTGGGATACGATTTCATTACATTGAATTAAACAATGTTGGTATTGCTTTGCCTGTTTATTTATTTGTCAATATTTTTTACTTTTGGGTTTTTAGAACCTATTCAGGAATTATTAGGCACTCTTCCTATATCGATGCTCTAAAAATATTCTTTTCACAATTTGCAACCTTGGCCACTTTTGTGGTTATCAATTTTATTTTTGTGATGAACAATTGGGAAAAAGTCTACCTCAATACGGGTATATTTATCCAAGCGATATTGTCATTCAGTTTGTTGTTTTTCTATCGTGTTGTGGTTAAGCAAATTTTTGAACGGTATTTTACAGCCGTTGTTGATGGTCCAAAAATCAAAGCATTAATCTACGGAACAGATGCTAATTCTATAGCCGTTGCTAATGCTTTAAAAACCGAAGTGCCTAAACGATTCAAGTTGGTTGGATTTATTGATAAGAATAATCAAAACAATAACAAGCGTATTTTGGACTTGCCTATTCTTCAATTTAAAAGGCGTGTACCCGTCATTATGCGTTTAAATAAAGCAGATGCTATTATTATTGCCGATAAAAGTTTAAATAAAGAAGAGCGTTCTCAATTGGTGGACGAATGCATCGATTACAACTATAAAGTGTTTACTATTCCCTTAGTAACCGATTGGGAAAATGTTAAAGAAATTTCAAAAAATATTAAGAATTTTGAAATCCAAGATTTGTTAGAAAGAAAACCTATTGTTTTAGATACACGCATCATCTCTTCGCAATTACGGGGTAAAACCGTTATGATTACGGGTGCAGCGGGGTCTATTGGGAGTGAAATTGTGCGTCAGGTGATGAGTTTTGAGCCTCATTCTATTATTTTGTTAGATCAAGCAGAAACCCCTTTACATCATTTAACGCTTGAAATAAACGGACTAAAAAATGCTCCTCCGGTAGTTAATTTAGTAGGCGATATTCGTAATTATGAATTCTTAGAAAGTAAGTTTAAGTTGTTTTTGCCTCAGGTGATTTATCATGCGGCGGCCTATAAACACGTGCCTTTGATGGAAGAAAACCCTTGTCAGGCGGTATATACCAACGTAATGGGTACAAGAAACTTAGCCGATTTGGCTTGTAAATACCAAGTAGAACGCTTTGTCATGATTTCTACTGATAAAGCGGTGAATCCAAGTAGTGTCATGGGAGCAAGTAAACGTATCGCAGAAATGTACGTACAGTCGCTCTATTTTAAAAATAAGAAAACAGAATCTACTATTCACACCAAATTTATAACAACACGTTTTGGAAATGTATTAGGTTCAAATGGTTCGGTTGTACCTTTGTTTACTAAACAAATTCAAGAGGGTGGACCAATTACCATTACGCATCCCGAGATAATTCGTTATTTCATGACTATTCCAGAGGCTTGTCAATTGGTTTTAGAAGCGGGTGCGATGGGAAAAGGTGGTGAAATTTTTATATTTGATATGGGAGAGCCTGTTAAAATTATAGATTTAGCTAAAAAAATGATTCGCCTTGCCGGCTTTACTCCAGATAAGGATATAAAAATTAAAATAGTAGGTCTTCGACCAGGTGAAAAGTTGTTTGAAGAATTACTCAACGATTCGGCTAAAAGTTTGGCGACGCATCATGAAAAAATTATGATTGCAGAAGAAATTTGTGACGATTTTAAAGTAGTTAGTGAATTAATTGAAGATTTGATGCTCAGTGCTCACCACGAATCAAATGACGATTTAGTAACGAAGATGAAACACATTGTCCCTGAATTTAAAAGTATGAATTCTGTTTTTCAAGAGTTAGATTCATGATTTTCAATTATTCATTCGTTTGTTTTTAATAAAAGTTGTTCTTGACATAATTTTTTAACTAACTATTCGCTTTCCAATTATTAACTTATATTTGCACCCAAATAGAATTTGTATCGCATGAAAAAACTCACTTTTTTAATTTTTTTATTCACCGTTGTCGTATTCACTTCTTGTGTGCCTAAAAAAACTATCATCTATTTTCAAGAAATAGATTCTGTTTCAAATGAAATGAAGTCAAATTATGAGCCACTTATCAAAACAGATGACGTGCTCTATATCAATGTAACGACTATTAATCCGGAGGCATCGGAACCGTTTAATATTGGAAACGTTCAAACAGGAACCACTAACAATGCTTTGCAATTAGAACGTTCTACCTATTTAGTTGATAATCAAGGAGAAATACATTTTCCGACTTTAGGTAAAATGAAAGTAGTGGGATTGACTAAAAATCAATTAAGAGCATTATTGTACACTCAAATTTCAGAACTTGCTAAAGATCCTGTTATCAATATTCGTATCATAAATTTTAAAGTTTCTGTAATTGGCGAAGTGAATACGCCAGGTAGTTATACAATTTCTAGTGAGCGTATTACAATTCCGGAAGCTTTAGCTTTAGCGGGTGATATGACTTTATTTGGACGAAGAGAAAATGTACTATTAATTCGAGAAGTAGAAGGAGTAAAAACAAGTTATCGCATCGACATGACCGATCCCAATGTGTTTAACTCGCCACACTATTATTTAAGTCAAAATGATGTTTTATACGTAGAACCAAACAAACGTAAAATTGATTCCACAGCCATCGGACCAAATATTTTGGCAGGAATTTCGGTATTAGGATTTGCATTAACCACGATTATATTATTAACTCAGTAAGCCATGCAAAATTCCTTTGTCAATACAACCACTGAAGAGGTTGACACCAAAATAAACATTACAGAACAGATATTTCGTTATATCCGAAATTGGAAATGGTTTGTGTTAAGTGCTTTAATCGCTCTTTCTATCGCTTATATTTATCTACGGTATCAAATGCCACAATATGGATTAACGACCACGATTTTAATTAAAGATGATAAAAAAGGAAACGCCACAGAATTAGATGCTTTTAGCGATTTAGGAATTTTAGGAATAAAGAAAAGCAATTTGGAAAATGAAATAGAGATGTTTCGTTCGAGGAGCTTGTCTCAGAGTTCTGTAAAGGACTTAAAGTTTAATATTTCTTATTTTGCCGAAGGACGTATCTTAACTCCTGAATTGTATGATGAGTCGCCGATTGAGGTTGTTTTTGAAGATGAAAACGCAATCTTAACTAAAAACGCACTTTATTATTTTAAATATATACAAGAAGATTTATTTGAATTTCAATCTTCAGAATCTGCCAAACCGGTTGAATATAAATTTGGAGAAAAAATTCCTACTTCCCTAGGAAATATGGTAATTAACCGAACGAAAGTTAATTTTAATTCGGGTAATATAATTATTAAAATTACACCAATTTTGTCTTCTGCTATTTCCTATAAAAATAAATTGACTGTTGCTCCAGTTGGTGAGAAAACAAGTATTATTCAACTTTCTGTAATCGACCCTTTGCCTTCAAAAGGAATGGATTATTTGAATAGTTTAGTTGTGATGTTTAATGAAGATGCTTTAAATGACAAAAACTTAGTTGCCAAAAACACCCAAGATTTTATTGACGAACGTTTAAGTATAATTACAGGTGAATTAGATACCGTAGAACGAAGTGCAGAACGATTTAAAAAGGAAAATAAGCTAACTAATTTGATTAGTGATGCAGAAATTAACCTTACTACATCATCAGAATATGAAAAAGCCTTAGCTAATAATGGAAAAGAACTGCTTGTAGTTGATTTTATGCTCAATTCTATTAAAAATTCTACGAACGAACAAACTATCCCTGAAAATATTATACCGTCTGAAAATTCTTCAAACGCAATGATAATGCAATACAATACGTTGGTTTTAGAACGAAATCGCTTGTTAAAAAGCACTTCGGCGAATCATCCAAATGTGTTGAATTATAACCAACAAATTGGAGCACTACGGGCTACTATTCAGCAGAGTTTAAAAAATGTTCAAAGTTCTTTAGTCATCGCAAAAAAGCAATTAATTCAGGAAGAGTCTAAGTTTAACAGTAAAGTTTCTCAAGTTCCAACCTTAGATAGAAAATATCGAAACATCGAAAGACAACAAAATATTAAAGAAGCACTTTATCTTTATTTGCGACAAAAACAAGAAGAAACAGCGATTACCATGGCAGTAACTTCACCTAAAGCAAAAGTAATTGACACTGCTTATTCAATAGGAGTAGTTTCGCC
This sequence comes from Flavobacterium sp., assembly GCF_028689845.1. GTDB lineage: Bacteria > Bacteroidota > Bacteroidia > Flavobacteriales > Flavobacteriaceae > Flavobacterium. Next base: position 63,809 of record NZ_JAQVCH010000011.1, read on the forward strand.
AAATAAACAAAATATTTATCTGATAGCATTTGTTCTTGGGTTAATGATTCCTTTTTCTATTATTTATTTAATTCAATTATTGGACACCAAAATTCATTCTCGTCATGATCTTGAAAAGCAATTAAAGTTACCATTCTTAGGTGATATTCCTTTGTCTGATTCAAGTGACGAAATTATGACTTCTGAAAGCAGAACAAGTACAGCCGAATCATTTCGTATTTTGCTCACCAATTTAGAGTTTATGTTGGCATCTACCGAACAAGGAAAAGCCAAAACTATTTTTATTACCTCTACTATTCCTAAAGAAGGAAAAACATTTGTAGCCGTAAATATTGCAAGTACGTTATCTTTATATGGCAAAAAAGTATTGTTGATTGGGATGGATTTACGTCATCCAAAAATTGCAGAATACATTACCATTAAATCTAATGTTGGTTTGAGTAATTATTTGTCTAATGATAAATTAAGTATTGAAGATATTATTTACAAGCAAGAGAAGCATAAGGATTTTTGGGTAATGCCTTCAGGAGTCATTCCACCTAATCCCGCGGAACTTTTAAATAGCACTAAATTAAAGACTCTTTTTGAAGAGTTAAAAACCCAATATGATTATATTGTAGTTGATACCGCACCTGTTAGTTTAGTAACCGATACGTTATTGGTTAGTAAATTTGCAGATGTATTTGTTTATGTAGTGCGAGCCAATTATTTGAGAAAACAATCATTAATGGTGCCAAAATCACTACAAAAAGAAGGTAAATTGCCTAATATGGCGATGGTGCTTAATGGAACAGATCCTTTGAAAACGTATGGTTATGGCTATGGCTACGGTTATGGCTATGGCTACGGTTACGGCTATGGCTACGGAGCGGATGTTGAACCCGTATTACCGTGGTACAAAAAAATATTACGAAAGAAATCGGAATAATTGATTTTGTTGAATGGCCTCTTTTAAAGGGGCTATTTCTTTTATAGTAATTTCCCGTTTAAAAGCTTCGATGTGTTTGATGTGATGTACATCTGACCCTACAAAATCTATTAATCCTTTTTTCAATAAGATTTCTGCCGCTTTAGCCACTCCTAAACCATAATAGCCAACGGTAGACAATAGATTCAATTGAAAATAGCAACCTGCATTTTTCAATTTTTCATATAGGTCTAAACGAGCATGGTAATATAAATAGCGTTCGGGATGTGCTAAGACAGGAATATATCCTGCAATTTGGATTTCATACAACAAATCAAATAATTGAATAGGCGGATTGAGGTAGGACATTTCTACTAAAACCATATTATCTTTTAGGGTTAGTAATTTTTCATTTTCTAATCGAGTGGAAATTGAAATGTCAAGCATGTATTCTGCTGCTGCTTTTAGTGGGAAATTCTGTTCTTCTGTTTGTAGCACTTTTTGTAGGTTTTCTTCTTCCCGCTTTATTATTTCGGGCGTATTATTCCAAACTGTTTGAAAAATGTGCGGAGTTGTAATAAATTGTGAAAAACCAATTTCATGTAGTCCTTCCATCATCTGTAATGAATCAGCCACACTTTTTGAGCCATCATCAATTCCCGGAATGAGATGTGAATGAATATCCACAAAATCATTGGGGATTAATTCATGTAGTGGTGGATTTTTTTTTTTGAAGAAAAACAAACTATTTTATATAAGGATTAGGTATAAAAAAAACCCCTTATCGGGGTTGTTTAATATATTAAGCGTTTTGTCTTTTTTTGGAAAAATAATAAAAAGCAAATAGTAAGCCCAAAATTCCTAGCCAAATAAGCTTTCCGTTAATTGGAGCTGCTGGAGTATCGTCGCCTTCTAATCCGCCTGAGCCATCATCGTCACCTGGTTGGGCAAACAACATAAAATCAGAAAACAAAACGATAACTAGAATGTAAAATTTATATAAACTTTTCATATTTCAAAATTGAATGAATGGCAAAGATAACAATCCTTTTTATAAATGAAAGATTATTTTTTTATTTTTTAACATTTATTAAAAAAAAATAGTGTTATCTCTCAATTATTTATTCAAATTCAGACGTAAAAAATAGCTTTACAGAAGGGAATTTACTTTGCGTCATTTGAATTGTAAATTCAGAATCTGCTAAAAAGACTAGTTGACCAAATTTGTCATGTGCTAAGAATTTTTGCTTGATTCGTCTAAATTCTGCAAATTCTGCATTTTTAATGTCATCGGGTTTAACCCAACAGGCTTTGTGAGCTGGAAAATTTTCATATATACATTTTGCTCCATACTCATGTTCTAGTCGGTATTGTATTACCTCATATTGAAGTGCTCCCACAGTGCCTATGATTTTACGATTGTTCATTTCGAGTGTAAACAATTGAGCAACGCCTTCGTCCATCAACTGATCAACGCCTTTGTCAAGTTGTTTTGCTTTCATCGGGTCGGCATTGTTTATATAACGGAAATGCTCTGGTGAAAAACTTGGCACTCCTTTAAAATTCATGATTTCGCCTTCTGTTAAGGTGTCACCAATTTTGAAATTACCTGTATCGTGCAAGCCCACAATGTCACCTGGATAAGAAATGTCTACAATTTCCTTTTTCTCTGCAAAAAAAGCATTCGGACTTGAGAATTTTAAACTTTTGTTCAGTCGCACATGCATGTACGGTTTATTTCGTTCAAACGTGCCGGAAACAATTTTTATAAATGCCAATCGGTCACGGTGTTTCGGATCCATGTTAGCATGAATTTTGAAAACAAAACCAGCCATTTTTGTTTCGGTTGGTTCTACTGTTCGGGTATCGGAATCTTTTGGTTTTGGTGATGGAGCGATTTCTACAAAACAATCTAAGAGTTCGCGTACTCCAAAATTATTTAAAGCCGAACCAAAAAAAACGGGTTGCAATTCACTATTTAAATAAGCTTGCCGATCAAAAGCTGGGTAAACTTCGTCAATTAATTCAAGTTCTTCTCGCAGCTGATTGGCTGCTTTAGTTCCCACAATTTTTTCTAATTCGGGATTATTCAAATCGGAAAAAGCGATGGTGTCTTCAATATTTTTTCGACTATCGCCACTAAAAAGATTGATATTTTTTTCCCAAAGATTATAAATCCCTTGAAAATCATACCCCATTCCGATAGGAAAACTCAAAGGCGTTACTCGTAATTTTAATTTTTGCTCTACTTCATCCATCAAATCAAACGCATCTTTTCCTTCTCGGTCTAATTTATTGATGAATACTATCATCGGAATATTCCGCATCCGACACACTTCTACTAATTTTTCAGTTTGTTCTTCCACTCCTTTTGCCACGTCAATCACTACAATTACACTGTCTACTGCGGTTAGTGTTCTAAACGTGTCTTCTGCAAAATCTTTGTGTCCTGGTGTGTCTAAGATATTGATTTTTATATCTTTATAATTGAACGCTAAAACAGAAGTGGCTACTGAAATTCCTCTTTGACGCTCAATTTCCATAAAATCGGAGGTAGCTCCTTTTTTGATTTTATTATTTTTTACGGCACCTGCTTCTTGAATAGCTCCACCAAAAAGGAGCAATTTTTCGGTCAACGTGGTTTTACCCGCATCGGGATGCGAAATAATACCAAAAGTTCTTCTTCGTTTGATTTCTTCTATAAAATTCATAACACTTTTTAAAGGAGTGCAAAAATAGCATTTCTTATCCAAAAAAGTATAAACATTTTCCGTTAATAAATTTTTGTTAATAGTAGAAGCTATTCTTGTTTAATGTGTATGAATTGTTAATTTTGTGGGTTGCATAAAAATATTGATTTGTGTTTCAAATTAACTATCATTTAATTAAATTCATTTAAAAATGACAATTAAACAATTTTGTTTTGGATTTGCTTTTTTACTATCAGCATCTCTTTACGCACAAACGCCTAAGCAAGTTCTTTTTACGATTGATGAAAAACCGTATTATACAGATGAATTTGTTCGGGTTTATAACAAGAATCTTGATTTAGTAAAAGATGAATCGCAAAAAGATTTAGACCAATACTTAGAATTATTTATCGGTTACAAGTTGAAAGTTAGCAAAGCCAATGCGTTAGGTTTGCAAAATAATCCGCAGTATCAAAACGAATTAAAATCGTATCGAACCCAATTAGCCAAAAATTATCTTTCAGATTCTGAGGTGACCAACGAATTAATTGAAGAAGGCTATAATCGTTCTTTAAAAGAAGTGCGGGCTTCGCATATTTTATTAACTTTAGAGGAAAATGCCAAACCAGAAGATACATTGGCTGTCTTTAAAAACATTGTAGAATTGCGAAATCGCGTTTTAAATGGAGAAGATTTTGGGCAGTTAGCCATGCAATATTCCAAAGACCCGAGTGCTAAAGAAAACAGAGGTGATTTGGGTTATTTTTCTGCCTTTCGAATGGTTTATCCTTTTGAAACGGCTGCGTTTACTACACCAAAAGGACAAGTTTCACAACCTATTCGAACCCGATTTGGTTACCATATTATTCAGGTAAATGACATTCGTGATAATCGTGGTGAAGTAACTGTTGCTCATATTATGTTGATGAATCCAACCGATGACAATCCGGAAGAAATGGAGAAAAACAAAACAACTATTTTTGAAATTTATAATAAAATACAACAAGGAGAATCGTTTGAAGCGTTGGCTAAACAATTTTCACAAGACAAATCATCGGCCGCTAAAGGGGGCGTTTTAAATCGATTTGGCTCAGGACAGTTGAGTTCAGAAGAATTTGAAAGTACTGCTTTTGCTCTTCAAAATCCAAAAGATGTTTCAAAGCCTTTTCAAACGCAATTTGGATGGCATATCATGATGTTGGTAGAAAAGCATCCTGTTAAAACCTTTGAAGAAGCTAAGTCAGACATGGAAACAAAAATTAGTCGCGATGAGCGTTCTCGAAAAATTACAGAATCTTTGAATGAGAAATTACGAGTTAAATTTCCCGTGAAAAGAAACGAAGCCATGTATGCCAAATTAAAGAAAGCGATTACGCCTAATTTTTATGACTCTACTTGGGAATTGCCTAAAAACATGAACGACTTCACTCCAACATTTATCACTTTTGCAACCCAAACAGTGAGTGGTGAAAAGTTTTTAAACTATTTGAGTTCACAACAAAAAAATCCATCTCAAATTAAACCCCTTGCCAAATTAGTTGATTTTTATTATCAAAATTTTGTCGATGCGGAGTTAAACCAATTTTACAACGATGATTTAGAAAATGAATTTCCTGAATTTGCGGCTGTGATGGATGAATACCGCGATGGTTTATTGTTGTTTGACTTGATGGAAAAAGAAATTTGGGAAAAGTCGAAAACGGATACTTTAGGATTAGAAGCTTTTTATGTTCAAAACCTGAATAAATACCAATGGAAAAAAAGAGTGGATGTTTTGATTCTTTCGTCCACCAAAGAAGACATGGCTAAAAAAGCTCATAAGCTATTGAAAAAAGGAAAAACCATTGAAGAAATTAAAAAGGAATTAAACACCACTGATTTGGTGAATATTATGACCACTTCGGGTGTTTTTGAAGAAGACAATACGGTATTGCCTAAAACGGTAACCTACAAAAAAGGCTTGCAAAATGTGGTTAAAGAAGACAATTATTATTATGTGGTGCAAGTAAATGATGTGAAAGCAGCTGGCCCGAAAACCTTAGCAGAAAGCAAAGGAAGAGTGGTTAATGACTATCAACAATATTTAGAAGAAAATTGGGTAGGTAATTTGAAACAAGAATTCAATGTTAGCGTAAATCAAGAGGTTTTTACTAACGTAAAAAAACAACTGCAACACTAATGAATAAGCTCCTTTTGCTTTTGGTCTTAGTTCCTGTTTTTGCCTCGTGTTCTTATTTTAAAACCGAAGCAGAACCAGAAGCTATTGCTCGAGTAGGGGAGAGTTTTTTATACCAAAATGATATTGTCGATTTAATTCCGGAGGGAACAAGTAAAGAAGACAGTATCGGAATTGTGCGAAATTTTATTAATCGTTGGGCAACCCAAAAGATTTTAATTAATGCTGCTGAACGAAATATTGAAGCCGTAAAACTAGAAGAATTTGATAAGCTAATTCAGCAATACCGCATCGATTTATACACTAAAGCGTATATTGAAGAAATCGTTAAACGCGAAGTAGATACGACGGTGACAGAATTAGATATTCAGAATTATTACAAAGAAAACAAAGAGAATTTTAAAACAAATGGAGTTTTAGTTCGTTTGCGTTATATTCAGTTGCCAAAAGATCATCCTAAATTTGAATTGATAAAAAGTAATTTTTTCGATTCTAAACTAAAGGATAAAAATTTTTGGGAAACTTATCAATTACAGTTTAAAAGTTCTGCCTTGAACGATTCTGTTTGGGTAGACATGAATCAGGTATATCGAAAATTACCGTTTATAAATCCAGATAATCGCGACACTTACATCTTACCTGGTAAAACTATTCAGCAACCCGATTCACTGAATGTTTATTTGGTTAAAGTGACAAACGTAATCGATAAAAATCAAATTAGTCCTTATGAGTATGTAAAAGTTACGCTCAAAGAACTAATCATTAGCCAAAGAAAATTAGAATTAATTCACAAATTTGAGAAGGAAATAACCGATGATGCCATCAAAAACAAGTACTATGAAATTTATCAATAAGAAGAATCTTATTATCACCATCTTTAGCCTGTTTGCTTTTTCTGTGGGAGCTCAAGAAGTCATTCAAGAAGAAGCCCCAGTAAAAAAGGATTCTGTAAAGCCCGTTTTTAAACGTAAAAAAGTAGATGGTGTTATTGCAACCATCGGTGATTATATTATCTTAGATTCGGATATTGATATGGAATATATCGAGTTGTCTAGTCAAGGTGTTTCTATTGAAGGCATTACGCGATGTCAACTTTTAGGAAAATTAATGGAAGACAAACTTTATGCACATCAAGCATTACAAGATAGCACCATTGTGGTTAAAGATGCAGAAATTAGCAATATGATGGAAGAGCGGATGACCTACATGATGGAGCAAATTGGTTCTATGGATAAGTTGCTTAAGTTTTATAACAAAAAAAGTGAAGAGGAATTTCGTTCTTTCTTTTTTGATGTGTTAAAGCAAAACAAATTAGCGACCGACATGCGAAATAAAGTGGTAGAAAATGTTGAAATCACGCCGGAAGAAGTACGCACCTTTTTCAAAAAAATTCCTACCGATGAATTGCCTATTTTTGGAGCTGAACTAGAATTGTCACAAATTGTCATTGATCCGAAAGTGAGCCAAGAAGAAAAACAAAAAGTAATTGATAAACTATTAGCAATCCGAAAAGATGTGCTCGAAAATGGTTCAAGTTTTAGTACTCGAGCTGTGTTGTACTCACAAGATCCAGGGTCACGTTCTCAAGGAGGATTTTATAAAATGAATCGGAAGACTCCCTTTGTTAAGGAGTTTAAAGACGTGGCTTTTAGTTTAAATGAAGGTGAAATTTCGATGCCTTTTGAAACCGATTTTGGATACCATATTATATTAGTAGAAAAAATTAAAGGACAAGAAGTAGAATTACGCCATATTTTGATGACACCCAAAATAACTGATGAAGATTTGCGTGAAGCAAAAGAAAAAATAGAACTGATTAGAAGCCGAATTGTAGCAGGCGAATTAACCTTTGCCGAAGCGGCTCGAAGTATGTCTGATGAAAAAGAAACCCGAAACAATGGTGGGGTTATTTTAAATCCAAAAACATTAGATACCCGTTTTGAATTGACAAAAATGGATCCGGGATTATATACGCAAGTATCTAATTTAACCCCTAATCAAGTTTCACAAGCCGTTTTAGATGAAGATCAAAAGGGGATGAAAAAGTATAAGTTATTTATGGTTACTAATCGAATTGATTCTCATGTGGCTGATTATGCGGTAGATTATGTAAAAATCAAAGAGTTGGCCTTAAAAGAAAAACAATTTGATGCTATCGGAAAATGGTCCAATGAGAAAATTCAAGAAAGCTATATCCGAATTAATGGCGAATATCGCAATTGTGATTTTTCAAATAATTGGTTAAAAAAGTAAAAACCAATTCCTAATTTTTAATTTACAACCTCATGTCTGATGTTACTGCGATAGAAAATCTAGTTCAAAAACGAATTGTTTTAAAAAAGGAAATTGCTAAAATTATTGTTGGTCAAGACTTAGTGGTCGACCAAGTCTTATTGAGTATTTTTTCTGGAGGACATTCCTTACTTGTTGGTGTGCCCGGTTTAGCAAAAACGTTATTGGTTAACACCATTGCTCAAGCCTTAGGATTGGACTTTAAACGCATTCAATTTACACCCGATTTAATGCCGTCTGATATATTAGGAAGTGAAATTTTAGATGAGAATAGAACGTTTAAATTTATCAAAGGCCCTATTTTTTCAAATATTATTTTGGCCGATGAAATTAACCGTACGCCACCAAAAACACAAGCTGCTTTGCTTGAAGCAATGCAAGAACGAGCAGTGACCATTGCAGGACATAACTATAAATTAAGTTTGCCTTACTTTGTGTTGGCAACACAAAATCCGATTGAACAAGAGGGAACCTATCCGTTGCCAGAAGCTCAATTAGACCGTTTTATGTTTTCCATAAAATTAGATTATCCCTCGTTTGAAGAAGAGGTTCAAGTAGTAAAAAGTACTACTTCTGACGACAAGCCAACTATAAATCCGCTGTTTACCGCTCAGGAAATTATCGATTTTCAACACTTAATCCGTCGTATTCCCGTGGCAGATAACGTGATTGAATACGCGGTTTCCTTAGTGACTAAAACGCGACCAGATAGTGCTTTAGCTTCCGACTTTATTAAAAACTATATTGATTGGGGAGCGGGACCAAGAGCCTCGCAAAATTTAATTTTAGCAGCCAAAGCTCATGCTGCTTTTCATGGAAAATTTTCTCCCGATATTGAAGATGTCAAAGCCGTTGCCGAAGGGATTTTACGTCACCGTGTTGTGAAAAACTATAAAGCAGATGCCGAAGGATTAAGCATTGAAGCTATTATAGCAAAGCTTATTTAACCGTTGTTGAAATTAATTTTTTATCCTTTAAAATTCTATCCATTTCTCCATCATAGAAAAACAAAAACATGCTTCCCATCATGTCTTGGTTTTCTGTAGATGTGTTGTTTACCTCTAAGATTATCTCATATTCTTGATTGGCATACAACCAAACACCTGCTGTTGAAGTGAAACTTTCAATTTTAGAAAGACCAATATTCTTGGTGTGATTTGTTATTTTGCTGATAAAAACAGGCTTGTCAAGTGTTTTGTTATACAACATAATTTGCGTGGCAAACGGATGTACGTGAATGGCTGCGGCTTGCAATCGCAAACTGTCTTTGAGTGCTAATTGGTGATTGATACTGCTCCGATAAGTATTCTTTCCGACTGGAACGACCCAATGACCAGATAGTTTATTTCCTTTTCCATCGTCATAACTATGGTTTTTTGTTTCGACTGGAATACAAAAATCAGCTCCTGGATCTATCGGACTTTTATAAGGGTCGTATTGATCATATGGCAACATAATAAAAGCGGTTTTGCTCATTAGCGGTTTTAAAGCATTTCCCTTTTGGTAATCAATGCTCACGCGGTGTTTGACTTTAAAATTGGCCTCTTTTATATTATGATTGAGCGTTTGTGTGGTAACAAATAATAAATCGTTTCCTTTCATTGGAATGCCAAAACCTTCCGGAAACTTAAATGATTCCATGCCATGCGAAAGCGAAGTTAATCGAGGATATTGCTTTCCGATTCGGTTTTCTAAGCCAAAATAGGAATAGTATTTTACATCATTCATATCGACATTTAAATGACAAATAAAATCATTTGACATCTTTTTGCCCGTTGTTGCCTCTTCGACGGAAACTTTAAAACCCGTAATCCACACAACAGTAGAATCTTTTGAAAGCATGACCGGATTGGAGGCTTTTGGTCCTTCCATCGATTTATAGATGTTATCTACCAAAAACGTGGGTGATAACATCTTATATTCTTTTACGCCCTGTTCAATATCCCATTTGTTGTCCAACAATCCTGTTTGATGCAAAAAAGTTGTTTTTACAATGGCTTTATGGCGGTTTGATAACTGGGCATACCAAATGGCACTTCCCAGACTGGCGATAAAAAGAAAAAGGAAACTGTATTTTAACGCTTTTGATTTAAACAAATTCACTATTTTTATTCAAAAATACCTATTTTTATTTAATAATTGATGCAGCATACTAAAAACAGAATTTTCGGATTAGACCTTATGCGAGCGATTGCTATTTTGATGGTGCTCAGTTCACATAGTTTATGGATTTATCCGCCCAATACTAATTTAATTACTCAAGTAGGTCATTTGTTCGGTTATTGGGGTGTTGAACTGTTTTTTGTGTTGAGTGGTTTTTTAATAGGAAGAATAGTTTACCAGCTGTTTTTGCAAGATGATTTTAAGTTGACGCATGTCTTTCACTTTTTAAAAAGACGGTGGTTTAGAACTTTACCCAATTATTACCTTGTCCTTTTAATCAATATCGGCATTGCTTTTTGGATAGGTTATCCGATTCAAGACCTTTGGCGGTATTTTATTTTTATGCAAAATTTTGCTTCGCCGATGCTTCCTTTTTTTACAGAATCATGGAGTTTGTCAATTGAAGAATTTGCCTATTTGTTGTTGCCTCTTGCTTTGTATATTAAAACGGTGGTGGTAAAGCCTTTTGATAAAGTTCGTTTTTTGTTGTGGGTGATACTCGGTTTTATTCTCTTTTTTATAGCAACTAAAATCGTAAAGGCTTATTTTTATCCGCCTGCATCTATTGAGCAATGGAATTTGGCGATTAAATCGGTCGTGGTTTTTCGATTAGATGCTATATTTATGGGTGTATTATTTAGTTGGTTTTCGCTTACATATCAAAATATTTGGAAAAAAAGTAAAATTATGTTGGCAATTATTGGGTCGTGTTTAGTTGGTTTCCTATTTGCAGGAATTGGTTATTTTCAGCTTACTTATGAGGTTTTTCCATTTTTTTGGAATGTTTGGTACTTGCCTTTAACCTCTTTTTCATTTGCTTTGTTTTTACCCTTTTTATCGGAGTGGAAAAGTATAAAATGGCCGTTTATTCAAAAAATAATTGTTTGGATTAGCCTTATTTCTTATTCTATTTATTTGCTTCATTACGGTATTATTTTGCAATTATTGAAGTATTATTTCCCAACAGAAGGAATGGCCATTAACAGCCTTCATGGTTATACGGTTATTTATTTAGTGCTCACTTTCTTTTTTAGTTCTCTTTTATATCGTTTTTATGAAAAACCCATGACGGATTTACGAGATAAATAATTAATTGTTTTTTAATTGACATATTTATATTTTTGATTCGCTTTTTTGGTTTTTAATGAAAATAACGATTAAAAAATGACTTTTCTGCAAAAAATCAAATCTAAAAGAGATAGTTCGTTATTAATTTCCTATTGTTCTTCTGTTTTCGTAAATTTGTATCACTAACAAAAAAAATATTATATACCATGGCTTTTGATATTCAAATGATTGAAAAAGTGTACGCTACTATGGCCGAGCGGGTTGATAAAGCTCGTGAACTAGTTGGTAGACCGCTTACTTTATCGGAAAAGATTTTATATTCTCACCTTTGGGAAGGACAACCAACACAAGCTTTTACTAGAGGAAAAGATTATGTTGATTTTGCTCCAGATAGAGTTGCTTGTCAAGATGCAACAGCACAAATGGCTTTATTGCAATTTATGCATGCTAACAAAAAAACAGTTGCTGTTCCTACAACGGTTCATTGTGACCACTTAATTTTGGCAAAAAACGGTGCGAAGTCAGATTTAGCTTTGGCTAATTCGCAATCGAAAGAAGTGTTTGATTTCCTTTCTTCTGTTTCGGATAAATATGGGATTGGTTTTTGGAAGCCAGGCTCTGGAATTATTCACCAAATTGTTTTAGAAAACTATGCGTTTCCTGGTGGAATGATGATTGGAACCGATTCGCATACAGTCAATGCAGGTGGTTTAGGAATGTTAGCTATTGGTGTAGGAGGTGCTGATGCAGTGGATGTCATGTCAGGAATGTCTTGGGAACTTAAATTCCCAAAATTAATTGGCGTGAAGTTAACCGGTAAATTATCTGGTTGGACAGCTCCTAAAGATGTTATTTTAAAAGTTGCCGATATCCTTACTGTAAAAGGAGGAACTGGTGCCATTGTTGAATATTTTGGTGAAGGTGCCCTTTCTATGTCTTGTACCGGTAAAGGAACTATTTGTAATATGGGTGCCGAAATTGGAGCAACCACTTCAACCTTTGGTTATGATGATTCCATGCGAAGATATTTAACCGCCACAGGTCGTCAAGATGTAGTTAATGCGGCTGATAAAGTAGCTGCTTATTTAACGGCTGATCAAGAAGTATATGCTAACCCAGTAGCTTATTTTGATCAAGTGATTGAAATTAATCTATCTGAATTAGAACCACATATCAACGGACCTTTTACGCCAGATAGAGGAACTCCAGTATCTAAAATGAAAGAAGTAGCGGCTGCTAATGATTGGCCTATCAAAGTGGAATGGGGATTAATTGGTTCTTGTACCAACTCCTCTTATGAAGATATGTCTAGAGCGGCGTCTATCGTAAGACAAGCTGTAGAGCACGGCATTACACCCAAAGCAGAATTCGGAATTAACCCTGGTTCAGAACAAATTAGATTCACCATTGAAAGAGACGGAATTATTGCCGATTTCGAAAAAATGGGTACAAAAGTTTTTACTAATGCTTGTGGACCTTGTATTGGTCAATGGGATAGAGAAGGGGCAGATAAGCAAGAAAAAAATACAATTGTTCACTCTTTTAATAGAAATTTCTCAAAACGTGCCGATGGTAATCCAAATACGCATGCTTTTGTAACTTCGCCAGAAATGGTTGCTGCTTTAGCAATTTCTGGAAGATTAGATTTCAATCCTATAACCGATGCGTTAATTAATGATAATGGAGAAGAGGTTATGTTAAAAACACCGTATGGTGATGAATTACCTAAGCTAGGATTTGACGTAGAAGATGCTGGTTTTCAAGCTCCTGCAGCAGACGGAAGCGGCGTAAATGTTGTCGTTTCTCCAACCTCAGATCGATTACAATTATTAGCTCCGTTTGAACCTTGGGATGGCAAAAATATTACAGGTGCCAAATTGCTTATCAAAGCATTTGGAAAATGTACAACCGACCATATTTCTATGGCGGGTCCATGGTTGCGATTTAGAGGTCATTTAGATAATATTTCAAATAATATGTTGATTGGTGCCGTAAATGCATTTAATCAAGCAACCAATAAAGTTAAAAATCAATTAAGTGGTGCTTATGATGCTGTTCCTGCTGTGGCAAGAGCATACAAAGCGGCAGGCATTCCTTCTGTAGTGGTAGGTGACCATAATTATGGCGAAGGTTCTTCTAGAGAACATGCTGCGATGGAACCACGATTTTTAGGCGTAAAAGCGGTTTTGGTTAAATCGTTTGCTCGTATCCACGAAACCAATCTAAAAAAACAAGGAATGTTAGGTTTAACATTTGCTAATGAAGCAGATTATGATTTAATTCAAGAAGATGATACGATTAACTTCATTGATTTAGTGAGCTTTACACCTGGTAAGCCGCTTACTTTGGAGTTTATCAGGAAAAGGGAAGTTTAAATCAACACCTGCAATGCCAGATCATAAAACAGCA
>NZ_JAQVCH010000040.1 GCF_028689845.1 Flavobacterium sp.
CTTCAATTATATCTAAATGAGTTTGTTTACAAGTTAAATAGAAGATATTTTGAAGAAAAACTATTCGATAGATTAGTAATTGCTGGCATTACAGGATTATGACAAAAAACGGACAATCAAAAAATATAGAAATGAATATAAAACTAATTTTTACAGCAATCACCATTTTATCATCTATTTCAGGATTTTCACAAATCGAAATGGGAAAAATTGAAAAAACCACAGGAAATGAAACAAAAGTTTCATTTCCTGTTTATGACAATTCGGAAAACTTTATTATTCAATCTGAATATTATAAAGCTAAAGTTACCAAAATACTTGAAAGCGGAAGCGGTAAAAATCCTTTTGAAGAAAAACAATGTGATGAAAATGAATATTACAAAAGGTATAATGGTTTAAAAATATATTATCCAACATATTCTGATGAATACAAAAAAAATAGTATTCATTTTTTTAAGAAAACTGATAAAATAGAAACTTTAAATTGGTCACAAATTGGTAATAAATATTTTACCATTGTTAGTATAAATCCTTTTCTTGACGAATCTGAATTATACAATGAAGCTAAAAGTAATTTAAGTAAAGATTTTTATGCAGATATACTTTTTGAATTAAAAGATAATATAAGCAATGAAACAATTTACGTTTTTGAATCTCAATTTAATCCACAATTTATTTTAGTTCCATTTTTTGAAAAAAAGAAAGAACTAATTAATGGAAAAAGTTTTATTGCAATTAGTGATTTTAACGCAATAAAAAATCCAGTTTCAAAAACAGATTATAGTTTATACATTGACAAAGGAACTGAATGGAAAGCCGAACTGACTTTGTTAAGAAAAAAGGATTTAAAAACTGAAGATATTGACGAAACTAATGACCAAGAAACTTTACTTGCCGTTTTATTAAGTAACGAAAAAGATAAAGTTATTTTTGATTTGGAAGGAAGTAGATGGAACTTTGACAATGTTCTTTTAACAAAAAAAGATTTAGAGAAATTAAAAACAGAAAATCTAAATAAAAATAAGTTAAGTGAAAATGTTTACATAAAAAAATATGGAGAAAAATTTGGAAAATTAGTTTACCAAAAGAAAACAACAATAGGAATGTCAAAAGATATGTGTTCAGACATTTATGGCATAACATTAAATCGTAAAAAATTAAAAAACGCAAATGGAGAAATCGAAATTTGGGAATATACAGGAATTTTAAAGTTATATTTTACAAATGGAAAATTATCTGAAATCGTAAATTATTAAATAAAGTGGCAGCCACTAACAGCCGTTTTGCAAGATTGCGAATTATGTGGTAAATTCACGTTTTTCTTTCGCAAGAAATTTAGTAGTAACAGAAAATACTCGGTTACGAAGTTCGCAACCTCGCAAAGCGGCGAAACGTTTACCAAACATTTAAAAAAAAAACTATGAAAAAATGGAATTTTAAAATAAAAAATAATACTAAAAATATTAGTGAAAAATTAGAATCCGCACTTAGAACTGTTGACGGATTTGTTTTAAATATAAAGAAAGTAAAAAATGATTCATTAGCATTTAGGTTGCGTAAACGTGGTCTTTATGCTTTTCAAGTTATTTTTCAAAATAAAATTATTGTAAATGGAAAGATTATAAAAACAAATACGAAAAATGAAACTGATTTAGAAATATCTTTTACTCAAGACTTTTTAACGAAATTGATATTATTCATATTTATACTTTCTGGTTTAGGTCTAAGTTTAATCGCTATAATCTCCAAAACAAATAACAATTCTTATATGCTCATCGTTGGAGGAATTTTATTAATTATAGGAATTGCTTTATGGGTTGACATAAATCGGAGATTTGAAAAAAATATTCAAAAGTATAAGGCATTGATTTCAGGAATATTAGAAGCATAAAAAAAACGTTTGGTAGCATCGTGTGAAAATAATTGCTTGTTTCTCAACTACTTGGAAAATCCTTGCGGATTTCTATTTGGTGATTATTTACTAAATTCCGTGCTTAAAACACGCCACTAATCATATACAAAAACGTTGGTATTAATTTGAAAAAACGAACTAAACTGATGCTTAAAGACCATTGAAAGAGTAAAAATAAAATGAATTACATTGTCGAAAATGAAAAATTAACGCTTCAATATATCCCAGGAAATGGAGCTTGGACTTATCAATTGATAATTCCAAACACAAAAAATATTAAAGGGAAATGGGGCGATTTAAAAGTATCAGGAACTATAGATGGTTATCAAATAAAGAATAAGAATTTAGGGCCATTGAAAAATTCAGACAAAAAAATGTCCATAAATTCAGAAATTAGAAACGCAATAAATAAAGATGGTGGAGACACTGTAATTGTGACTTTGTATCTCGAAAATCAAACCGAACCGAAAAACAGTTCAGAAATTTTGGAATGTTTTAAAGATGCACAAGTTTTACAAGTTTTTGAACGATTGCTCAAAATAGAACAGACAGAAATTCTAAACGAAATCTTGACTGTGGCAACGGACGACCAAAAAACGGAAAAAATAATCAAGGCAATTGAAAATCTTGAGAGTAAAAGTAGATAAGCGGACGAAAAATACTACTTTGAAAGAATCCTCCCCGCCGCAAGAATCCTTTCTCGTGGCTATTTAATAAAAATTAAAACGAACTAAGAATAAAAAAATCTGCTCCATCCGTGGTAAATTCCGCAAAAAATTAAACACCCATTTTCCCAGTTTTTTTTCCACCCATGAAGGTAGGAGAAAAGAAAAAAATCCAACAAACCCTAGCTCATCCCGCAAAAACATAAATTGTTAATTATTCCTTTCAGGCTTTGAAAACCAACTAACGTTACCAGAATTTTTGTTGGCACGATAATTTTCAAAAGAAATAGTTATATATTTGAGAGATAGAGTATGAGCAAGATTATATTTTGCCACGTAGTATGATTCTGAATCGGATTGGCATTTTAACTAAACCATAATAGTATAAAAGAGTGACTTTGTTAAAGAATATATTTCTTGTTTTTTGTTTAGTCGGTAGTTGTTTATGTTATGCTCAAAAAACATTAACAAGTGACGCTGCATTAAAAGCGTATGAAGAGCTATCAGCTTTAATGGAAGAATCTTTTCCTGCCAACGAAAATAAAACTTTTCTACGAGAGTCGTTTTCAGAACAACAACTTCAAACCTATTTATCACAACATTATAAACGGTTAGACTTATTACCTTTGATTCAAGAGCATTATTCCTTTAAAATGCATAGTTATTTGCACGCTGGTAACTGGTTTAAAGCAATGGAATTTTCTGAAGAATCTATAAAATGGTATACCGTTTTTTTTGAATATTATGATTTATATGCATCAAAATTGTCAGCTAAAGAAAGAGACATTTTTTTTGAAAATATTACCTATTCCTATAGCTCCTTAGCAGACAATTATGCCAGAATTGGTAAGCTAGATAGTGCGGCAAAAATACATGAAAAAAATATTGAATTTATAAAAGGTCATGATAATATCTATAATCCTTCTGCCTATAATAATTATGGTTTGTTTTTTTATTGGAATAAAAAGGAACTAGATTCGGCTTTGTTTTATTTTAATAAAGCCTATCAAATTACGTTAGAAAAATTTCCAAACCACTCATTACTAGGTAGTATTCGAGACAATATGGCTGATGTTTATTCAGATAAGAACCAACCCGAAAAAGCATTGGTGTTATATAAAGCTAATTTTGAATTGTATAGCGTAATTAAAAATGAAATTACTTCTGTTTATGATATTCCGCGTTTAATAAGTGCAGGAACGCAACTAATTGAAACAGAGGTGAAGCTAAACCAATTAATTCAAGCCGAGGAAACCTTTAAAAGACTACAAAAAATTATAGAAAATCCACAGTTTAAAAAAGATATGGGACCAAGTTCTAAATTAGAAATTTTAAAAGCCCGTGGAGCAATATATCGTGCTCAAAACAATTTCAAATTGGCTCACGATATTGCTTTGAAACAAATTGATTTAATAGATAGCACCAATACCGTTTCTAAAATTGCAGACAAAAAATGGCAAGAAGAACTGAATACCATTTCTTTAGACCGTGTAGCCTTAAATTTTAAAATTGATAAAATAGTTAATGAAAATAAAATAAATAGTCAACGGTTTAAATTGTGGATTATTTCCATTATTTCCCTTTCCATTATCGGATTTTTAACTGCTCTTTACCTACGAAGAAAAGGACTTATTCTTTTTGCAAAGAACAAACAATTACTAGCCGAACAAAATTTGAAACTCACTGATTTTGAAAACAAACAATTACAATCTGAAATAGCTTCTAAAAAAAGAGATTTATCAGATTTTGCGATTAGTTTGACTCAGAACCAAGAATGGGCAAAAGAATTAGCTGATAAGATGAAAAATATTAAAATAGCTAGTTCAAAAGAACAAGTAGCCCTTATAAATGAATTAGAACACGATATCCATAATAAAATAACGGTTAATGCAGATACACAAGAATTTTATGAGCGTTTAGACAGATTAAGTGATTCATTTTATAGCGAATTAACTCGGCAATTTGCTAAATTAAGTAAAAATGAAATCCGTCTTTGTTCTTTAATTCGTTTAAAAATGGATAGTCGTAGTATTGCTACTTTACAAAATATTACCTTGGCTTCTCTTAACACAAGCCGCTATCGTCTTCGAAAAAAATTGAATCTTTCTGAAGATGTTGATTTGGACGACTTCATTCAAAACCTATAATTATTTAATAATCAAAGGTGTGGTTCAATTTTGCAGGCTGTTTTTTTAAACTTGTCTATTAATTATCTATTGGATGTATATTAACTGTCTATCTGTCTTTCACGGTTTTAACTCTACTTTTAATTTACTTTGCTCAATCAAAATCACAGTTCACCTGATGAAATTTTGAGATGTTATTTCAAAACTTTTATAATCAAATTTATTAATAATTAAAACAGTAAACTTATGAAAACGTATGTAATGGTTTTTTTACTTGTAGGTCTAAACAATCTAACAATTGCTCAACAAAATGACTTGGTAGCTTATACACCTTCTCATAAATCGGTAAACACAACTAGTAAAGTTGCTTTTAACACAGCGTATCTTAACACCGTAAATCATCAAGATTTCGCAAAAAAAATTCAAACTTTTCAAAATGCAGTAGCTAATTACAATATAAAAGCTTCAGATATTTATCAACCTAAAAGTAATGACAACTATGTTGTGAATTTTGATGAAGGCGGAAATCATATCACTGCTGTATATGATAAAAACGGACAATTGTTGACATGCTTGGAAAACTATAAAGGAATTAAATTACCTTATGATTTAGCCTCAAAATTAACAAAAGACTATCCTAATTGGGGTATTGAAAAAGTTGATTGTAAAATTCAATATAGTAATCAAAAGCAACAACCACTTATTGTTTATCAAGTTGTGATGAATAATGAAAATAAAACAAAAAAAATTACTTTAGAATTGTAACTAGCGTTCAAGGGATAGTGAACTAGAATTAAAGTTAGAGTTTATTCTTTTTCTATTTTTATAATTTTGAAGTAATTTACCTTTAAGATTATGCTATTACGATTCCATAAAAGGCGAGGAAACTCGCCTTTTTTTTTACGATGCAAATAATTATTATTTATAGACGTTTTTATAATTTTTATTTGATGAATTTGTATCACAAGAGCTTGATATCCAGTACTTCATTTTTATTTTGTTGTCCATCATATCGGTCTTTACGATTTTTACTAGTGTGTTTCTAATTTTTTGTTAGGATTTTATTTAGCTATCTGGCCTTGCAAATTAAAAGCAAGGAGTTTAATTTAATAGTAATTCTTCAATTTCCATAACGTTACTTTACGCTTCATTCCTTATTTTTGTAAAAATAACTTTATGAAAAAACTACTCTTCCTCTTGTTTTTTGTTCATCTAGGCTACGGCCAATCACAATTTGAGAAAGATTCCATCGTTCAATTTCAAAAAGGATTAAATGAGCATTATGCTGATACGGCTTCAAGTCCGTTGAAAAAAGACGATTTAAAACAGTTTAAAGCATTAGATTTTTTCGCAATTGATGAGCATTTTTTTATCAAAGCCAAGTTTATCCGAACCGCTAACGAAAAACCTTTTGAGATGCCAACCACCACGTCGCGAAAGCCAATTTATATAAAATATGGCGAATTATATTTTACGATAGATGGGGTAGCATGCAAATTAAATGTCTATCAAAATGTAGAAATGGCCAAAATGCCACAATACAAAAAAAGTTTATTTTTACCTTTTACCGATTATACATCGGGTGTAGAAAGTTATGGTGGCGGCCGTTATCTTGATATTGAAATTCAAGAAGGATTAAACTGGGTAATCGATTTTAATCAATGTTATAATCCGTATTGTGCTTATAACGAACGGTATTCTTGTCCGCTTACGCCAGCCGAAAACGATTTAAAAATAGCCATCAAGGCCGGAGTTAAAAAATTTCATGACTAATGAATTTCTTTAATTTACATACGCACCAATTTTCCAATCAACCCGCTGTTTTAGAACTTGTTAATCAATATCCATGGGAATTTAACGAAGCCATTCCGGTTTATTCTATTGGTATTCATCCGTGGCATATTAACGAAGAGCGACTCGAGCAGGACTTAGCTCTAATTGAAGAAAAGCTACAAACCAGTAATTGTCTCGCTTTAGGCGAATGCGGTTTGGATAAACGAATCGACATTCCGTTTTCGGTACAACAAATGGTATTTGAAAAACAAATCGCTTTAGCAGAAAAATTCCAAAAACCACTAATTTTGCATTGTGTGGCCGCTTTTCAGGAAGTAATTGAAATCAAAAATCGACTTCAAATCACGGTTCCAATGGTTATTCATGGCTTTTCAAAAAACGAACAACTCGCCAAACAGTTGCTCGAGAACGGCTTTTATCTTTCGTTTGGAAAATATTTAATCCGAAATCCAGCATTAAAAACGGTTTTTCAAGCTGTTCCAAACGATCGCTTTTTCTTAGAAACCGACACCATAGAAGAAACGATAGAAGAAGTGTATTTCTTGGCTTCCAACTATAAAAACTGGAATATTGAAAAAATGAAAACCAATATAGCCGCTAATTTCGAAAACGTATTTTCCCGCAGTCTCGGTATTTCGACGCGAGAAGAATCTCAAAATTAACCAGTTACCAATTGAAAATCAGCAAGTAGAATAACCAATAATGAATTGAAATTTATGGCAAAGTGGCAAGAACGAGCAGCACTTTTATTTACAGCAGAAGGAATCCAAAAACTAGAAAACGCTAAT
Source organism: Flavobacterium sp. (assembly GCF_028689845.1). Lineage (GTDB taxonomy): Bacteria > Bacteroidota > Bacteroidia > Flavobacteriales > Flavobacteriaceae > Flavobacterium. The sequence continues at coordinate 7,286 of NZ_JAQVCH010000040.1, forward strand.
GTTTTAGTGGTTGGAGTTGGAGGAGTTGGCTCTTTTGCAGCCGAATTTTTAGTGAGAGCCGGAATCGGAAAACTCACAATTGTTGATGGCGACGTGGTCGATATAACCAATATCAATCGGCAATTACCTGCCTTACATTCCACCATCGGACAATCGAAAGTGCAACTCATGCAAAAACGGTTATTGGATATCAACCCCGAACTCAAAATCACTTGTTTGGAAGAATTTTTATCACCTGAACGGGCTTTTGAAATTGTTTCTACCGAATTTGATTATGTGCTCGATTGTATTGATAGTGTCACGCCCAAACTGAATTTAATTCTTGGGGCAAAACGCAAACGCGTCAAAATAATCTCTTGTATGGGAGCGGGTGGGAAAATGGATGCGTCAAAAGTAAAAGTAGCCGACATTAATAATTCCGAAAACTGTAAGTTAGCCAGAACCATTCGTCGCCGATTGAAAGAACATCAAATTGACAAAGTAAAAGTGGTTTTTTCTTCTGAAATTCAAGATGAATCAAGTCTTAAAATGACTGATGGGAAAAATTTTAAAAAATCATTTTACGGCACCAATAGCTGGATGCCCTGTCTTTTTGGACTTTACGCGGCAGAAACAGCGATAAAATATTTACTCAAGAAAAACAATAACCAAACCACCTAAATCCCACCACCTAAATCATGATACAAACCGTAATATTCGACATGGATGGCGTAATTGTTGATACCGAACCAGTGCACCATTTTGCCTATCAACAACATTTTGAGCAATTAAAGATTGACGTTTCTCCAGAAATGTATGCTTCTTTTACGGGCAATTCGACAAAAAATATTTACGAACGCCTAACCACTACTTTTCGGTTAACACAAGATATTCAGACCTTGGTCGAAACCAAACGCAACTTGTTTAATGAGGCTTTTGACCAAAAGCAAGATTTATATTTGTTGGAAGGGGTAGAAGATTTAATTAAAGAATTAAACGAAAACGGAATGCAAATGGTTTTAGCTTCCTCTTCGGCAAAAGTAACCATCCAACGTATTTTTAACCGATTTGATTTGCATCCTTATTTTTCACATCAAGTTTCTGGTGAAGATTTTCCGAAGTCAAAACCACATCCTGCCATCTTTCAACAAGCTGCTTTTTTAGCAAACACACCTATTGAAAAGTGTATTGTAATTGAAGATAGTACCAATGGCATCCTGGCGGCCAAAGCAGCGGGCATTTATTGTGTGGGTTATGAAAGTGTTCACTCAAAACTACAAGATTATTCGTTGGCTGATCAAGTTATTAGCCATTTTAATGAATTGACGTTTGAGAAAATTAGACAATTAAGATAATGCTTAAGTGTTTTCCCGATTAGGCAAGGTATGTTTTTCCACAATCCTCGGACTGTCGGCTTTCACCGTTTTATCTTTTCGCATTCCCCAAAAAAAATCGCTCGAAAATCGTCGTGCTTCTTCTAAATTCACAATCGGATTGGGATAGTTTTCGCCCATTTTAAAATCATAAAACACTTCTTCAAAAGCGGTTAATTTCCAGGGTTCATGAATAAATTCAATTGGAATAGTAGTTAATTCGGGCACCCATTTTTTGATAAAGACACCGTCAGGGTCATGAGCATACGAATTCTTAACCGGATTATAAACCCGTAGCGTATTAATTCCCGTGACGCCCGCTTGCATTTGAATTTGTGGATAATGAATACCCGGTTCAAAATCAAGAAATTGCTGAGCCAAATGTGGACTACAATTTTGCCACGGCTGAAACAGATGATGCGTATAAAATGAAACGACCAATGCCCGCATTCTAAAATTTAAATAGCCGGTTTCGTTCAAACAACGCATACACGCATCTACCAACGGAACACCCGTTTGACCCGAAATCCAAGCCTGATGAAAAGCAGGATTCACGGTTTGATTTAAATTCCGATAGCCTTGATTGACTGCAATAAATTCAATATGACATTCCATTTCAAATTTCTGAATAAAGTGGGCCTGCCATCGCAATCGCGATAGAAAATTGTCAATCTGTCGTACATTTTTTTTTCCACTCCGAGCCTCCAAAGAACGTTGATAGACCATTTTCATTGATAAATTACCCCAAGTTATATAAGGAGAAAGGCGACTACAACTTTTTCTCCCGAGGTCAGGTTTAGAAATATGCCGACTGTAATTGGCAACACGATTTTTTAAAAAAGATACCAAGTATTTCTTTCCCATCGACGTTCCTCCTTTTTGAAAAGGGGTTTCCTTTGCGGACTCTAAACAAACCAACTTGAAAACCGCTTGAATTGCCGTGAAAATTTTGGGAGCCACAAACGAATTTTCCTTTGGACGAAAAGGAAAAAAAGGAGCGTGCATGAGAGCTTCCCAATCGTCTTTCCAGGTTTTACGGTTTGAAAGGCCTCGTTTTACGCCGTTTGTAATGTATTCTTTCCAAACGATGTCTTGTTTACGACAAAATTGTGTGACCAATTTGTCTCGCTGATAAGTAAGGTAAATGCCTGTTTCCTGATGTGAATGAATTGAGGTGATGGGCTGAAGTTGATGTATGGTTTTTAAAACCGGCACCACTTCATCTTCTACAATTAAAATTTCAGTATGGAAAACTTTTAAATCGGATTGTAGTTCTTTTAAACTTTGTTTAATAAAATCAAAATGGCGTTGCGAATAGTGGTAGTCTGCCCGTAAGGAAGGTTCAAAAATATAAAGCAACAATATAGGCTCATTATGTTGTAAAGCCTCAAAAAGAGCTTCATGATCTTCTAAACGCAAATCTTTTTTAAACCAAACAACAGTCATGAAAAGTGGGTTAATAAATTATCCTACGGCTTCTTTATAAATGCGTAAACAACGTTCACGAGCTTCTTTATGGTCTACCATTGGTTTAGGATAAGCCGAAGTTTCTACTTCTGGAATCCATTTCTTGATGTATTTCCAATCTTTATCAAACTTTTTGATTTGTTCCGTCGGATTAAAAATTCTAAAATATGGAGCTGCATCTACACCAGAACCTGCAGCCCATTGCCAATTGCCCACGTTACTGGCTTGTTCGTAGTCAAAAAGCTTTTGAGCAAAATAAGTTTCGCCCCATTTCCAATCAATTAATAAATGCTTGCACAAAAAACTAGCCACCACCATCCGAACTCGGTTATGCATGTGGCCCGTGGCATTGAGTTCTCGCATTCCTGCATCAACCATCGGGTAGCCGGTTTTGCCTTCACACCATTTATTGAAATCGGCTTCGTTGTTGTTCCATTGAATTGCATCGTATTTTGGCTTAAAGCTTTTAGAAATTGTATGCGGAAAATGCCATAAAATTTGCATAAAAAACTCCCGCCAAATCAGCTCATTCCAAAAGGTTTCATTTTTAGACTCGATAGCTTTGGCTACCATTTTCCGAATAGAAACCGCTCCAAAACGCAAATAAGCTCCCAACATGGAAGTCCCTTCCTGTGCTGGAAAATTTCGAGTGGCTTCGTAATTGTCGATTAATTTAGTAGCAATAGAATAGGGAGCAACTTTGATGGTGGCGGTTTCAAAACTAATATCGTTTAAGCTTAAAAAAGGATAAGAATGCTTAGTGAGTTCAGCCAATTTTGTTTCAGACTCATAATGCGATAGCGTAATCGATTTGAAATGTTCTTTCCACTTTCTAGAAAAAGGAGTGTAAACTACATAAGGTAGTCCGTCATCTTTTACGACTTCATTTTTTTCAAAAATAACCTGGTCTTTACAGGTTTTAAATTCAATTTCATTTGCTTTCAAAACCTGGAAAATCTCCTTATCCCGTTTCCGTGCATATGGCTCATAATCATGATTGGTATACACGGTAGTAATTTTATTTTCCTGAATTAACTTCTCGAAAATTGCTTTTGGTTCGCCATGAAATACAGCGAGCGATTTTCCTTGTTTCGTCAATTCAATCTGAATATTCGTTAGCAAATCGTGAATAAAAGTTACACGTGCATCGTCTTTAGGTAATTCGGATAAAATAGCTTCATCAAAAATAAAAATAGGTAAAACTGGCTCACCACTTGACAAAGCATGAAAAAGCCCGATATTATCATCGACTCGCAAGTCTCTTCGAAACCAAAATATTGTCATGCTATCTTTTAAGAAATTAATGTGCTAATTTAACTATTTACGAGTAAGGTCGACATGCCGCCATCTACATGGAAAATTTGTCCAGAAATCCAACTGCTTTTTTCGCTAATTAAAAACTGAGCCATGTGAGCCATGTCTTCAGGTTTTCCAAATCGCTTAAGCGGATGCCGTTCTGCGGATTTTTCTTTCTTCGTATCGTTGTTCAAAAATTTATCGGCCAAAGGTGTGTCGGTTAGTGATGGAGCAATTACATTCACTCGAATTTTAGGAGCATATTCGGCGGCTAATGCTTTTGCGAATCCTTCAATTGCTCCTTTAGAAGCGGCCACACTCGTATGAAAAGGCATTCCCATTTGAACTGCAACACTGCTAAATAGTACAATACTCGCTTGTTCAGAAGCGGTTAATTGTGGCAAAACGGATTGAATGACTTTTACCATACTAATAAAGTTGAGGTGTAAATCACTTTCAAATGTTTCGGGTTTAATGCCTTTGAATGGTCGTAAATTAATACTACCGGGACAATAAATTAAACCATCCAAAACTTCTGGGAGAGTTGATTTATCAAGCGTATCGGTTGTGGCATCAAATAGAATATGGGTACAATTCAGTAAACTAGAATCATCCATCGTTCTTGAAGCGATGAAGATTTTACAATCGTATTGTAATTCTTTTGCAATAGCAAGTCCGATTCCATACGACCCACCAATTAATAAGATATTTTTCATTAATTTCCTCTATAAGTTGAATAACCGTAAGCTGTTAATGTAATGGGTACATGATAATGTTGGTTGTCTTTAATTTCAAACACAACTTCTATAAAAGGATAAAATGTACTTTTTTTATTTCTCGTGAAATAGTCTTCGGTGTAAAAAGTCAATTTATAAATTCCTTTATTATCTTTTTTTTGTGGAAGAAATTCTTTTATCCGACCGTTTGTATCCGTCAATTTTTCATCGATGAGTTCCCAATTTAATGTTTTTACATTTTGTTTAAAAAGGGCAACTTTGACATCTTGAGCTCCAATCCCTTCTGAAACATCTAAGATGTGTGAACTGAGTTGGTAGGTTTCAGTTTGTGACCAAATAAAGGATGAAAATCCCAAAAGAAGCGTTACTATTATTTTTTTCATATTGTATTGTTTTTATATTCTCCAAAAAGTTCAATTAATTTTTTCTGACGGTAGTTAAAGATTTCTTTTAGTTTGGGTTTTACTAAAAATGGATGGACTAATTGGCCTAAAATTCCCATCGGAACTTTATAATCGATGATGTCTTCCATTTCAACACCACCGGGAATTTCCTTAATAAAATGTTTGTGATGCCACAAAGCGTAAGGTCCAAACCGTTGTTCATCAACAAAATAGTGTTTGTCTTGCACATGGGTAATTTCTGTAACCCACTTGGTTGGAATTCCTAATACGGGTGTTACGATATACTGAATAATTTGTCCGGGAAACATTGGTTTCTCCGCACCAGATAGAATGTGAAAACCCATGTAATCAGGTGTAATGGTTTTGAGATTTCTCGGACTCGATAGAAACTCCCATGCCTCATCCACCGAAATGGGTAAATTTTGTTTGGTATGTAACGTATATATTTTCATCTTTTAATTTTGGTAAAGATATAAAATTGTTTAACTAAAACTGTTAAAGATTAAACAAAATAAAGTTGATTTATATTTTCTTTAACAGTTTGTGCCAATTTGAAAGACTAAATTTGAGCATTAAACAAAAAACATGAATATTATGAGAAAAATTTTATTGACAGCTACTTTTTTTCTAGCTACGATGGCAGTGAGTGCACAAGTAAAAACACCAGCTCCAAGTCCGAGAGCAGAATTGGAACAAGCGGTTGGATTAACCGATGTTGAAATAGATTATAGTCGTCCGAGTGCACGAGGAAGAGCCGTTTTTGGTGATTTGGTGCCTTTTGGAAAAATGTGGAGAACGGGTGCTAATCAAAATTCAATGATTTCTTTTGGAGATGATGTGATGATTGATGGGAAAACGTTAAAAAAGGGGAAATATGCACTTTTTGTAACACCAAAAGCGGACAGTTGGGAAATTATTTTTTATACTGATACTGAAAATTGGGGAACTCCAGAAAATTGGGACGAAGCTAAAGTAGCGGTTCGTACTACTGTGAAACCAGAAACATTAAATAGAAATGTTGAAACATTTACTATTTCGTTAAATAATGTAACTAATGATTCTGCTCATTTAGAATTTTCTTGGGAAAGAACTTTAGCAGCGGTAAAATTTGAAGTTCCTACACAAAAATTAGCTATGGCTAATATTGAAAAAGCTTTGGCTGGACCAACTGCAGGAGACTATTTTTCATCAGCACAGTATTATTTTCAATCAAATGGAGATAGTGCTAAAGCATTAGAGTATGTTAATAAAGCGGTTGAAATGACTGCAGCAAAAGGAACACCATTTTGGTATACCCGTTTAAAATCACAAATCCAAGCGAAAGCTGGAGATAAAAAAGGAGCTATTGAAACAGCGAAAGCATCGTTAGCAGCTGCCGAAAAAGCAGGAAATTCAGATTATATAAAAATGAACAAAGACAGTATTGCAGAATGGAGTAAAAAATAAAAGCAACACTTATTTAAATTTAAGTCCTATCTTTTAACGAGATAGGACTTTTTTTATTTTCTATTACTTCTTAAGAGTTGAAAAAGTGTTGATAAACCTATGGTTAAAGCTGCTCCAATAAAATTGAGCCACAAATAGCCCAACAATTCTTTGCCGGATGGATAAATATGAATAGCAAAATAATAGATGATAAAAATGATGAGTTGACTGAGCACACCACCATAAAAAACGGCACTTCCTTTGATGAACTTGAAGAAAAAAGCCACTAAGAAAATCCCTAAAATTGTTCCGTAAAAAACCGAACCGATGATGTTGACTAACTGAATTAAATTCTCAACTAACGTTCCAAAACAGGCAAAGAGTATGGCAATCGCCCCCCATAATAACGTAAACCCTTTAGTAGCTCGTACATAATGTTGATCTGATTTTTCAGTCTTCAAATTGCGTTTATAAATATCAATGGTGGTTGTAGAAGATAAAGCATTTAATTCGGAGGCAGTAGACGACATAGCAGCGGATAAAATTACGGCTAACAATAATCCAACAAGTCCAGTTGGCAAATAATGCAGAATAAAATGAATAAAAACATAGTCTTTATCGTTGGGTTCATTATTTGTTTTTTTGATAATTTCTTGAGCTTCTTCACGTAGATTTTTTTCTTTTTCCGAAAGTGCAATGATCCGTTTACGCAAAACAGGATTATCTACCTCTACATTGAGTTGTTGTGTATAAGTTAGGGTCACAACTTTTTTCTCTTCTTGAATAGCGGCTAATTTCTCTTCTAAATTTTTATAATCTTGGGCATAAATAGATTTTTCGACTGCAATTTTACTCGTTGGATTAAAATTTAAGGGGACTTTATTAAATTGAAAAAACACAAATACCATAACGCCCGTTAGTAATATGAAAAATTGCATAGGTACCTTTAGAAAACCATTGAAGATTAATCCCATTTGGCTTTCTGTACTTGATTTTCCAGAAAGATAACGCTGTACTTGCGATTGGTCTGTTCCAAAATAAGACAATGCTAAAAATAATCCACCGGTAATGCCGCTCCAAAATGTATAACGGCTATTTGGATTAAAAGAAAAATCGACAATATTCATTTTGTCATTTACACCTGCAATTTGCAAGGCATTTGAAAACGAAACCTCTTCGGGTAAGTAGCTTAAAATTAAATAAAAAGCAATAAACATTCCCGACATGATGATGAACATTTGTTGCTTTTGGGTTACATTCACTGCTTTTGTACCGCCAGAAACCGTATAAATTATTACTAAAACTCCGATGATAAAGTTGAGCCAATTTAAGCTCCATCCCAAAATAGATGATAGAATAATTGCGGGAGCATAAATCGTAATTCCGGCTGCTAAACCGCGTTGTACTAAAAATAAAATAGCCGCTAAGCTTCTCGTTTTTTGGTCGAAACGATTTTCGAGAAATTCGTAAGCTGTATAAACATTCAGTTTATGATAAATCGGAATGAAGAAAATACAAATTATAATCATCGCCAAAGGCAATCCAAAATAGAATTGTACAAAACCCATCCCATCATGAAAAGCTTGGCCTGGTGTAGATAAAAAAGTAATAGCACTCGCTTGTGTGGCCATCACAGAAATTCCGATAGTCCACCATTTTGATTCGTTATTACCTAAGATATAGTCTTTAACATTTTGACTACCTTTAGTTTTCCACGCACCATACACTACTATAAAAAGCAGTGTAAAAATAAGTATGAGCCAATCGAGTGTTTGCATGGATTATGAAAAATAAGTCATGATAAAATAAAACAAAATGATATAAAGGATGTTCGCTAAAATCACCCAAATGTAAACATTCTTTAATTCGTCTTTTTGATTTGCTTTCATAGTTTATTCGTTTTTGAACCCAAGGAAATCATGTTGGCAAACAGGCGATAAGCTCCTGAAACACCAGCAGGTAATTCTCTAAAAAAACTTAATCCAGTATAAATATAATAGCCTTTTCCGTACGGTGCAATTAACAAACTTCCATTTTTTGGATTTTCTCCTCTATCGTTAGATGATAGAATAGGCGTAAAGGTTGCGTCCCATTCATCTGGAAAATATAAACCTTGTTCTTGTACCCAACCTTTAAAATCTTTGGAACTAATGGTATTTGGATAGTTCAAAACCGAATGTGTTGGAGCCAAAAAGCGTACTTCGGCATCTTCTTCTGTGACGCGATCTCTGGATATTTTTAATGAAAAAGGAGCTAACTCTTTGGTTACTAGTTTTCCTGTCGTATTGTATTGCACAATCATTGTGTGGCCTTCCTTTACAAAATCAAAAAGTAGTTGTTGTTTAAAAGCTAATTCTTCGACTGTATTATAAGCTCGAATTCCGAGAATGACTACCTGGAAATTTTTTAAATTTTCTTTTGTAATTTCTTCTGGTTTTAAAACAGTAACCGAATAACCCATTTGAGCCAAATAAACAGGGACTTCATCGCCAGCACCCATAATATAAGCAATTTTTTCAGCATTAGTTTTGATGTCTAATTTGATGAATTTTGCTTCGGATTTAGACAAAATTTGTTGTTGAGCAATATGAGAATACTTCAGTAGTGTTTGTTCAAAAACTTCTTTTTGCCCATTGATAATTAATTGGCTGGAAACGGTAATTTCATCGCTTTTTTGAGGTGGCGTTACCTCGAAATAAACCGTGATTTCGCCTTCTTTTTTAGAAATTTGAAAAGGTATTTCTGCTGGCGTAACTTTCCAATCTTTGGTTACTTCTAATTTGGCGATTCCTTCACAATTATCTTTTCCTGCTTTAATTTTTACACCAATTTTTTTAGTTTTATTGGAATCAAATATTTTTACTTTATCAATAATGGTAGAGGTTGCCACGGGAACAATATCCAACGGTTTATAAACTTCGCCAAGTACCTCGTCGTTATATTTATAAATCACTTCACGTTCAAACGGAATAGTAATGCCGTTAATTTCAATCGAAAAAGTAACCGTTATCGTGCGAATAATATCTGGAATTCCAATGTTTTCCTGATTTGAAACCGTATACATACCAACCGTTCCGCTTTCTTTTAACCAATAGGGCGAAGTATATTCTTGTGTTTTAGGAATAGCGAGTTCAATTTCTTGATAAAAAGGCTTGTTGTTTTCTAAAGCAGTAGAAGCAAAGTCAATTTTGCCTTCTGGTTTTGAAAATATGTTTTTCAACATCATGACTTGACTACTTCGATTAACAGCTTCTACTTTAACTTTTAAAATACTTGCTGGCGTAGTACTTTGCGTTTCTGCAACGGCTTCTAAATAAAGTCCAGCACAACCAAAAATAATTTTTTTCAATTCTTTGGTTTTGAGTGTTCGCCAGTGTTCTTCATCTAATTTTTGAATCAAAGAATAGGCTTCCACTAATTTAGGAATACTAGCAGCAGGATTTTTGAAATCATAGTTTTTTTCGACCGTTGCTAGAAGAGAACCAATTGCAGCTCCACCTTTTACGCGATTCCAAGTGGTGTCGATGCCTTCAAAAAGATTATTCTTATTAGAGGGACTATCACCTAAAATGAGTTCTAAATAATCAATGTCATCACCTCTTGTGCCAGTGCTTCCGAAGCCTTGCGATTGATGCCGACTTCTACTGAGTGCAGCAATTTCTTGATTTGATTTTCCTAATAAAGTATAATAAACGCCAATATCAATGTTGTTTAATTTGCTTTTATCCGCTTTTTCAAATTTATCTCGTCCACCATAAAACCACCAGGACGTATTGAAAAACAATCGTTTAGGTTGCCAAACTGACGTATAGGCAAGTTGATTTGGAAAAACAGCAACATCATTAACTTGATTAAATAATTCAATAGATAACATTGCCGACGAAGTATGATGCCCATGCGTTGTTCCGGGAGAACGATGATCAAAACGATTGATAATGACATCCGGTTTGAATTTTCGGATGATGAAAATCATATCTTCCAAAACTTGATTTTTATTCCATATTCGTAAGGTTTCATCCGGAATTTTAGAAAAGCCAAAATCATTGGCTCGGGTAAAAAACTGTTCTCCACCATCAATTTTTCTAGCTTCAATTAATTCTTGGGTACGAATAACGCCTAATAATTCTCTTAATTCAGGTCCGATTAAGTTCTGACCGCCATCGCCACGTGTCAACGACAAATAACCCGTTCTAGCTTTTACTTCATTTGCCATGTACGAAATTAATCGAGTATTTTCATCATCAGGATGAGCGGCAATATAAAGTACAGAACCAAGAAAGTTGAGTTTTTGAATTTGATTGTAGAGCTCAACTGTCGAAGGTTTTATCGGTTGTTGAGCATTTAAGACAGAAAAAGAAAATAGCGTAATAAATAGAAAACAAAAGCGTGTACTCATTGAATAGATTTTCATTAAAAATCAAATATAGTAAATAACACTAGCAAGCATCTTTATTTTAAATGACTTTAACAAAAGTTGAAGCACAAAATTGCGGCTTATTTTTTTATTTAATCAAAACTCATTCTGAACTATAACTTATTCTACTCGCTTTATCTTTATCCAGTTTAAATTTCATTTGTTTGGCCGTAAAAATTGGAGGAAATTCTTTTTTGTGCTGATCAATCATTTTCTCTGGATTTGTTTCCTCTAATAATCCAATTAAAGCTTCTTTGCGATTATTATAAATACAATAGCCACGATAATCGGAAGGAATTGTTGCTTTTCGAACCCATTCTCTCTCTACTTTGTAAATGTAAACAGTTTGTTTGGTATCAAAATAGGCTTCTAAATTTGGATAATAAAAATACCGAATTGAATCGATAGTAATTTTTTCTTGTGCAGAATAGTCATTTGAATTTTCAAATTCATATTGCTGACCTTTTACAAGACTGATTGTCAGCAACGACAAAATGATTAATAAGGTGTGTACAGTTTTCATTTTCTACTAATTTTAAATTTTGATTGTCCGTTTTTTGTCATAATCCTGTAATGCCAGCAATTACTAATCTATCGAATAGTTTTTCTTCAAAATATCTTCTATTTAACTTGTAAACAAACTCATTTAGATATAATTGAAGATATT
>NZ_JAQVCH010000012.1 GCF_028689845.1 Flavobacterium sp.
GAAGACCAATCACACCAATTACTAGAACTACAGTTGGAACAGATATGTTAATGGGCGAATTCAAAGCAGTGGCTTATCCAAACCCATTCAACAACAGTTTTGCACTTGATTTAAAAACCAACAATACAACTCCAGTAAGTCTAGCTATTTATGACATGACCGGAAGATTGTTAGAAACTAGAGAAATCAAAGTAGACGGATTATCTAGCCAAACTATTGGCGAGGGTTATCCATCAGGAGTTTACAATGTACTAGTTAATCAAGGTGAAAATACCCAAACTATTCGAGTGGTAAAACAATAAGAAAAGCGAACTATCGCAATTAAAACAAGAAACCTCCGAGCAATCGGAGGTTTTTATTTTTAAAAATGATTTATATTTAAACAAAAGGTGGTTTAATGCTTGTAAAATAAATTGTGGTCCACAAATTCCCAAACATGTTCTGGCAAAAGAGCTCGAACATTTTTTCCGTTTTTAATACTTTCTCTAATAAATGTTGAAGAAACCTCAATGATGGGAGCATCAACTTGATGAATTTTAGAATGATTTCTAAATTGCTCATTCACTTCACCTGATTTTAATCTTGGATAAATATAAATTTCATGATTTTGAAGAATGACTTCATAGTTTTTCCACTTATGAAGGGAATTTAAATTGTCTTCACCCATAATTAAAGAAAATTCATAAGTTGGAAATTTCTCCTGAAGATACGCTAGCGTATTTACTGTATAATTAGGTTGAGGTAACTTAAATTCTATGTCTGAAGGTTTGATTTTTGGATAGTCTTTTGTCGCTAAATGAACCATTTCTAACCGATGGTAATCGTCTAATAAGGTGCTTTTTTGCTTGTGCGGATTGTGTGGCGTTACAACCATCCAAATTTGATCTAAATTAGAATATTCAGCCATGTGATTGGCAATAATCAAATGTCCCACGTGAATGGGATTAAAAGTGCCAAAATAGAGTCCGATTTTCATTGTTTTAGTTACTAGTGATTAGTTTTTCAAAGTTTTAGAAAAAGCGTTTATCATTTTAGATTCTTCTTCAATTTAGTTTAATAATTCTCGGTATATCTCTTCATTAGTAGTATAATCTAGTTCTTTAGCAATAATTAACTGATTTTCAATCTCAAGCAAAGAACCTCTTGCGATATCTAGAAAGTGACTAAAAGATTGATCGGTATTTCTGCCAGAACCTTCAGCAATAGTTGAGGGAATAGAAATAGATGCTCTTTTTAATTGACTTGAAAGTACATATACTAATTTCACAATTGTAATTCCTTTTTTCCAGATTAATAAATCTTTAGATAAATTTATATCACTAATTTTTCGCTAATTACTCTTTTTACTATTCACAAACAAACTCCTTGACCAATTGATAGGCTTCTGCTTTCGCTACCTCCAAATCATAATTCTTAATAACCTTATCAAATTGTGGAGCGGTAGCTAATTCTACCGATGCTTTTGCAATTCGCATATTGATTTTATCATCACTTTCGGTAGAACGTTTTTTTAATCGAATTTTCAATTCGTCAATGCTTGGAGGCTTTACGAAAACGGCTAAAGTTTCTTGTTTAAATTTTGATTTAATTCGCAATCCACCAGCAACATCAATGTCAAAAATAACATTTTTCCCTTTTGCCCAAATGCGTTCTACTTCACTTTTTAATGTTCCGTAAAAATTATCGCGATATACTTCTTCCCATTCTACAAAACCTTCTGCTTTTATGTGGTTTTTAAATTCTTTTAAAGAAATGAAATAATAATCTTTTCCATCGATTTCTTCGCCTCTTGCTTCTCTTGTGGTGCAAGAAACAGAAAACTCTAAATTTAAATCGGCCTGAGCCAATAAATGCTTAACAATTGTGGTTTTTCCTGAACCCGAAGGAGCAGAGAAAACTAATAATTTACCTTTATTCATTTTTTTTAGTGATTAGTGAATAGTAATTAGAGAATAGTAAGTAGAGGGCTAATTACTATTCACTAATCACTAATTACGCTATAAAACATTTAAAACTTGTTCCTTAATTTTTTCCAATTCATCTTTCATCATGACCACTAATTTTTGCATTTCGGAATGATTCGATTTGGAACCCATCGTGTTTATTTCTCGTCCAATTTCTTGAGTGATAAAACCTAATTTTCTTCCATTAGCTTCAGTACCGGCGATGGTTTCTATAAAATAATTTAGGTGATTTTCTAAGCGAACACGTTCTTCTGTAATGTCGTATTTTTCAAGATAAAAAATCAATTCTTGTTCAAAACGATTTTCATCTACATTGGCCTCTAATTCGTCTAAAGCTGTTCGCAAACGGGTTTTTACCGTTTCAATTCGTTCTGCATCCATACTTACCGCTTGATTCATATAGTTTCGGATGTTATCTATTCTTGATACGAATTCATTTTCGAGTGATTTACCTTCGTCTACGCGGAATGTTCCAATATTTTTTAACGCTTCAACAACCACTTTCATGATTTCATTCCACTCGTTTTCGTCAATTTCATCGCGTTCTGTTTTTAAGGCATCTGGCATTCGTACAGCCATTTTCATCAATTCCGTTTCATCAGCATTTGGAATAACCGCTTTCATTTGGTTGATGTAACCTTTTACAATCGGTACATTTATTTTTGAAGATGTTTCTTCGCCTGTAACTTCAATATAAATTGAAAAATCTACTTTTCCACGCTCTAGTTGTTGTGCAATGATGGTTCGTAAGCCCAATTCCATTTCTCGATAAATCGAAGGCATTCGGACATTTAAATCTAATCCTTTGCTGTTTAACGATTTTACTTCTACTGTTATTTTTTTGGTGGAAAGCTGTAAAGTTGACTTTCCAAAACCAGTCATTGATTGTATCATGTTTTTTGTAAAAAATATTTTCAAAGATAATTAAAAGTTTACAGTTCTCAGTCGCAGTTTACTGTTTTACTGTGACTATAAACTGCGACTGTAAACTATTTTTTCTTCTGTGTGACTAAATAAACTCCTATAAAAATTAAAACGGCCGAACCGACTTTAATCCAACTCAAGGAATCTTTTCCTAAACTAATGGCAAAAATAGTAGCAAAAACGGGTTGCAAATAAATAAAAACAGCTACGGTTGTCGGCTTCAATTCACGCATCGAAATTAAATTTAATAAATAGGTTAAAAAGGTGGAGAAAACAACCACAAATCCTATTTTTAAATAAATATCAGTTGGAATTACAGCCCAATTTATGGCATCAAATTCACTCCAACCAAACGGTAGAACCATCAAAAAGCCGAAGGTATATATCCATTTTACAAACGTAAAGGCATTGTATTTGTCCATTAATTTTTTAACAATTATCAAGTAGAAACCGTAGGAAATGGCATTGATAAAAACCAAAAGATTTCCAAGCATTTCGTTGGGAGCATTGATAACAGATTTTCCGTATAAGATGAGTGAAATGGTTCCAACTAAACCAAGAATGATTCCCAAAATTTTTAATTTTTTCATTCTTTCTTTCATCATAAAAGCTGAAAGAATCAAAACAATCATAGGCGTTGTGACCATTAAAACTGCTCCCATTATGGGCGAAGTATAACTCAACCCTTTAAAAAACAAGAGCATATTAAGGGCAACTCCAAAAAAAGCGGCAGCAATAATTCTAGGAAAATCTTCTTTTGCAATTTTTTCTTTTGGTCCCCAAAATGAAATGAGCCAAAACAGACCAACAGAACCGCCTACTCGTAGCAAAATAAAGCCAAAAGGCTCGATAAAGGCAGGCATGATATCTTTGGCAATGGTAAAAGTAACACCGTAAATGATAGAGACCAAAGTAGCAGCGAGTAAGGCCCAAGTCCGTTTACTCATGACTTAAAAATTCAATGGCGGCTTGCACTGTTTTGGGACTATTCCCAACAAAAATATGGTTGTCAATGACAATCACAGGGCGATTTAAAAAAGTGTAATGTTCCAAAACAAACTGTTTATAATCCGGTTCGGTTAATGTTTCATTTTTTAAACCTCTTTCTTTATAAAGTTTTGCCCGTTTGCTAAAAAGGACTTCGTAATTTTGTGTAAGCTTATGTAATCCCTCCAACTGTTTTACCGTGATGGGATTTTCTTTGATGTCTTGAAAAACAAAACCTTCTAAGTTTGGAAGAGATTGGATAATTCGCTTACACGTATCACAGGTTTTGAGGTAATAAATTTTTTTCATTTTGAAAATTTTAGCAAAAGTAAGCACTTTTTGAGTATTTCTAAATCAGATAATTAAGATTAAATTAAAAAGAGTGGTGAGCATAGATGTAATAAATACGCAATTAATTTTGAGTAAATGGAAAAATAGTACTAATATTGCACTCTCTAAACTGGTCCTATAGCTCAGCTGGTTAGAGCACCTGACTCATAATCAGGTGGTCCCTGGTTCGAGCCCAGGTGGGACCACAATAAAAGCTTTCCATTTATTTGGAAAGCTTTTTGTTTTTTGGTTTGAGTATCATCGTTTAGAACCGACAATTTAATCCAATTCCATATTGTTTTCCGTTATAAAATGGTGCTGCCGAAAGTTTGGTCGTCGATTCTTTTTTAAACAATATTTTTTGAATACTCGGGTAAAGCCAGTAAGCTGTTTTGGTACATAAAATCCCGATTCCTGCTCCAGCAGCTACATCTGTTAGCCAGTGACGGTCATTATAAATCCGGAAAAGTCCTGTTCCGGTTGCCACTACATAGCCAGCAATACCATACCAAATGGATTGATCTTTGTATTCTTGCCATAAAAATTCGGCACCGGCAAAAGCAGTTGCTGTATGCCCGGAAGGAAATGAATTGTTAGACGAGCCGTCTGGTCTTTCGACATTGGTGACGCTTTTTAAACCTAAAACCGTTCCAGAAACTAATAGGTAAGAGGTGGCCAAAATGATTGATCGGTCTTTAAAATCATGTTTTCCTTCAACGCCAATTGCATTTAATCCATAAACACTAGCAGCAGGTAAATATTGTGTAAAATCATCGATAGTAATTCTTTTGTCGATATTTTCGTTTACTTCTTCTTTAATTTCGGCATTAAATCCTTTAAGAAAATCACTTTCAATTCCAATAACTCCGTAGCCTATCAAAATAGTTGGAGCAATTAAAGCCTTGTAATGTAACGGATTTGTTTTTAAACTATCCTTAAGTTGCTCTTGCGAAAATAAGGCGTTAGACAATAAGAGTAAGCTGAGTGCAATTTTTTTTAACATTTTTTAAAACTTTAAAATGGAACAAGAGTGGTGACAAAAAGTAGTTTTTTTTCCTCTTTTATTCTATTTTAAAAGTTTATTTGTAAACAAGAAATCAGCCGTTTGATACCAAGCAATTGTCTCTTCCAAAAAAGCTTGATTCATTGGTAACGATTTTAAATTGTTGGTTTCTTTGTCCCATTCATTAAATGTTTGTTTTTGTTGGTCTGATAAAATCAGCACCTTATTTTGCTTCATCAAGGTCAGTTTTCGATATGTGCCGAGCAATGCTCGTTCTTCAAAAGATTCGTTTAATACGTTTTTTCCAAAGAAATTAGATTCATATTTCCAATTCATAATGCCAAATAAAGTGGGAAACAAATCGATTTGTGAACATTGTTTAGCAATAATTTGATTGGCAACCGGGGCATTCACTATAAAAGCGGGAATGTGATAATTAGCAATATCGATTTCATTTTTTCCAGCACTGCTTGCACAATGGTCGGCTACAATTACAAAAATGGTGTTTTTAAACCACGGTTTTTGACTTGCTTTTTGAAAAAGATGTTGTAACGCATAGTCCGTATATTTTACAGCACCAGCTCTTCCTGTACCTGATGGGATGTCAATTTTCCCTGAAGGATAAGTATAAGGCCGATGGTTTGAAGTGGTCATCAAAAAATTGAAGAATGGTTTATTTTCTTGATGGTATTGATCGGCAACAGAAATCATTTTGTCATATAAATCTTCATCGCAAATGCCCCATGCGTTTTCAAAAGTTACTTCATCATCATCAATATTATGTCTAGCGGTTTTGATGTTGTCATTCAAAACACTTCCTCGTCCACGGTCATAAATGTCAAATCCATTACCGCCGAAATAGGCATTCATATTATCAAAATAGCCATCGCCGCCATAAAAGAAATTTGATTGATAGTTTTTGGCTTTAAAAACATTGGAAATGGTATATAAATTTTGATTTTCAGGACGTTTAACAATGCTTTGTCCTGGAGTTGGTGGAATGCACAAAGTTACTGCTTCCATCCCGCGAACAGTTCGTGTTCCAGTAGCATATAAATTATCAAAAAACAGGGAATTGTTGGTCAAGCTGTCTAAAAAAGGCGTGATGTTTTCTTGATTACCAAATTTCTTCAAAAAACTAGCACTTAGGCTTTCAACTAAAATAAAAACGACATTCTTTTGCGTTATTGCGGCTTCCTTCTTGTTGTTAATTAACCGATGAATTGGATAATTGACGGAGGTAAACGTTGAGTTTGGTTCTTTTAATTTCGATTTGATAATTCCAAAAGCTTTTTGATTGTCGATAGTGGTATAAAACTTTTGATAACTAATTTGATTGTTTCGAAAAGCAGCAAAAAAGGAATAAATTCCAGCTTTAGAAATCTCGGTATTGTAGCGATTGCTGGAAGTCTCCGCTAAATTATTCGGAATAAAAGCGACATAAAAAACAATGATTAAACTACAAATCACTAGAGTTAGCAAACGCGTTTTTAATGATACTTTTGTGGTGAATGTGTTAAAATATGTCTTTTTTTTGTAAAAAAAATAAAGTATCGCAACGGTAAACGCCACCACCGTTCCAATCAGTAAAGGTAAGTTGTATGATTGTTGAATATTAGCCAATACTTCAAACGTATAAATAAGATAATCGACAGCAATAAAATTAAAACGATTTTTGAATTCTTCCCAAAATGTAATTTCTGCTAAAAAGACAAATACTAAAATAAACAAAGTCAACGTAGAAAAGAAATAAATCACTGATTTATCAAAAACACTTCCAATCCATTTAGTTGGAATTAGAGCTATATAAAAGATAAAAGGAAGCGAAATCATGGCACACAAACCCAAGTCAAATAAAAAACCTAATCCAAAAGTCAAGCATAAATCAGCCAATTTAAAAGAAACTTCATTAAAATGCCAAATCATGAAAATAATTCTCAATAAAAACGAAAAGAGTAAAAACCATAGGTTAGCCGCTTTTAATAAAGCATAACGGTTATTAAATTGAAAAAGATTTTTCATGCATTATAAATTTGAGAGCAAAATTCAACCTCAAATCTGTATCAAATCTGTATTTTTGATACCACTTTACTAAAATAAATAGAATTGATACAGTTTCTAGACCGATTTTTGATAAATTAATTTATAAAAAAATGAAAGTACTCCTAATTGAGGATGAGCTTGAAATGCAAGAAAGCATTGGTCAATATTTAGAAATGGAAAAATTTTTAGTAGAATTTGCCACCAATTATGACCAAGCTTATGAAAAAATCCACCTGTATGAATATGATTGTGTTTTGGTTGATATTACGCTTCCGCGTGGTTCTGGCTTAGATTTGATTAAAGAAATAAAAAACAGAAGACCAAAAACAGGTATTATTATTATATCTGCCAAAAACGCTGTTGACGATAAAATCCATGGATTAAATTTAGGAGCTGAT
Organism: Flavobacterium sp.; assembly: GCF_028689845.1. Lineage (GTDB taxonomy): Bacteria > Bacteroidota > Bacteroidia > Flavobacteriales > Flavobacteriaceae > Flavobacterium. The sequence goes on from NZ_JAQVCH010000012.1 coordinate 7,650, forward strand.
GATTATTTGCCTAAACCTTTTTATTTGGCAGAATTAAATGCTCGCATCAAAGCATTAATTCGGAGAAATAATTTTGAAGGAACTGCTTCAATAAAACTAAACGAAATTGAACTCTTTCCAGAAGAACGAAAAGTTTTAGTACATCAAAAAATTGTTGTTTTAACAAGTAAAGAGTTTGATTTATTAGAATATTTCATCATCAATAAAAATCGGGTAATTCAAAAAAACGCATTGGTAGAACATCTTTGGGGCGATAATGCCGATCAATTTGATAACTTTGATTTTATTTACAATCATGTTAAAAATTTACGAAAAAAATTAATCGAAGCTCATTGCACAGATTACCTCAAATCTGTTTATGGTATTGGCTATTCATTTAAAACAGAAGTATGAAATTAATTACTAAAACGAGTCGTTATTATATTTTATTTGCGATGCCTGTTTTTATAATTTCTGCTTTTTTTAGCTATTGGTTTATGTTGCATGAAATTGGAGAAAGCAATAAAGCCTTACTTTCTTCGCGGATGCGAGTGGTTGAAAAACAATTAAAAGAAGGTGATTCCTTAATTTTAGGTGTATTTCAAGAAAACAGAGAGTTATTTATTAAAGAAATTGCAATCGATGAATTGATTGAACCTCGGTTTTCAGACACCTTAGTGTTTTCAGAAACGGAATCTGAATATATTTCCTATAAAACACTGCAAAAAAGTGTGCGAATTAATGCTAAAAATTACCGGATTCAAGTTTGGAAAAGCTCTATCGAAATCCATGAAATTTTGGAGGTTATCTTTTTTGTATTCATGAGTCTTTTAGTTTTGTTGTTACTCACGATAATCTACATTAATCTTAGAATTTCTAGACGTATTTGGAATCCTTTTTTTGAAACCTTAAAAAGTGTAAAGAAATTCAGGGTTTCAGAAGGAAATCGAGTAGTATTCAAAGAAACATCTATTGACGAATTTCAAGAATTAAACAAAGCCATTCAGTTGATGACCGATAAAATGATTTTGGATTTTTCTAATCAAAAGAAATTTACAGAAAATGCTTCGCACGAATTTCAAACACCAGTTGCAATTATCAAATCGAAAATTGATTTACTGCTACAGTCAAAAAATTTAGCAGAATATGAAATGAAATTGTTGGCCTCAATTGACGATGCTACAAGCCGATTGAGTAAAATTAACAAATCGTTATTGCTGTTGTCTAAAATTGAAAATGGTCAATTTGAAACGGATACCGAAGTCTTTTTACTGCCGATTATTACTAAAATTATAGAACAGCAAGAGGAATACATGCTGAGTAAAGAGTTAGAAATAGAAATTAAAGTTGCTTCTAATTTTGCCTTTTTTATAAACGAAGAATTATCCTATATATTACTAAACAACATGATTCTAAATGCTATTCGACATAATATTCGTGGCGGTAAAATTAAGATTTTTACAGAAAACACTATTTTTTGTATAGCGAATACGGGTGAGTCAAATCCGCTAAATGAGCAATTGATTTTTGAACGTTTTGAAAAGAAATCGCACGAAAGTTATTCAGTTGGTCTCGGACTTGCGATTGTCAAGGAAATTGCAGAAATGAATGCAATTAAAATAAACTATTCATTTAAAGAAGGTTTACATCATTTTTCTTTTCAACAAAAAAAGAATTAAGGTAATTTTGACTTGAACAAAATGACTCAGAATACGATTAAATAATTTTAAAATTCAAAATTTTTTTTAAAAACAAACCAAAAAGATATATTTTACGTTAATATAACTTTGCAAAGTGTTAAGATTATCAAAAATTATGTACTTTTGGCGATGATTTATGAATTTGGTAGAAAGAGCTTAAAATAATAACAACTTAGTTTTTGTTTTATAGAGATTTTTACTTTATTTGTCAAAATATTTTGTTACAAAGAAAATTTATTTACTTTTACACACTATGAGAATTGTCCCAAATAAATTTTTGGTTAAAATAGGAGTTTGCCTTTTGCTTATTTCAGGTTATACTGTTCAAGCACAAAATGCTCCACCACCACCAACGCCACCACCACCAGGTACACCAATTGATAATTGGATACCAGTTCTTTTTGTTGTGGGTTTACTGATTGCTTTTTATAAATTCAAAAATATTCAACTAAAAAAAACTCTGAAGTAATTCAGAGTTTTTTTTTGTTATCGATTAAATTGATATAATCGAGAGACATATTTGCCAATGACATCAAATTCTAAGTTAATTTTACTCCCAATCTGAAAGTTTTTAAAATTAGTGTGTTCGTAAGTATATGGAATAATTGCGACACTAAATTCGTTTTGTTTAGAATTCACTACGGTTAAACTCACACCATTTACTGTAATCGAACCTTTTTCAATGGTTATGTTTTTCCAAGCTGGATCATATTCAAAAGTAATATACCAACTTCCTTCTGATTCTTTTATTGCGATGCAATGCCCAATTTGGTCAACATGACCTTGAACAAGATGGCCGTCAAGTCGGGCATCGAGCTTCATTGCTCGTTCTAAATTTAGAATATCACCAATTTTCCAATCACCAATTGTTGTTTTATCAATTGTTTCTTGAATGGCGGTTACCGTATACATTTCTTCTTTAATTGCCACTACGGTTAAACAGATGCCGTTGTGTGCCAAACTTTGATCAATTTTTAAAGAAGGGGTAATAGAAGAAGAGACAGATAGATGAAGATTACTGCCTTCACGTTGAATATCTTGGATGATTCCAAGAGTTTCTATGATTCCTGTAAACATTTGCGTTTTATTTTCTTAAATTTGCACTTCAAAAGTAGCAATAAATTACGGGAAGACATGGTTAAAAAAGCAGAAAATATCTTGGTTGGAATTTCAATTGGCGATTTAAACGGCATTGGATGTGAAGTGGTACTCAAAACTTTTGAAGATGCGAGAATGTTAGAGCTTTGCACGCCTGTGATTTTTGCCAATGTAAAAATATTATCCTTTCTTCGTAAAAGCTTTGAATCTACAGCGGTACTTCATGGCATTGATAAATTGGAACAAATTGTCCCGGGAAAAATTAATGTGTTCAATTTGTGGAAAGAAAGTTTTAATTTAGAATATGGCGTTGCCGATGAAATTGTTGGAAATTATGCAATTAAGTCTTTCGTAGCCGCAACCCAAGCCTTGAAAGAAGGAATTGTTGATGTATTGGTCACGGCTCCAATTAATAAATACAATATTCAATCGGAAGAATTTAAATTTCCTGGACATACCGATTATCTTAATCAAGAACTAGAAGGAGATGCCCTTATGTTGATGGTAAATGATAATTTGCGGGTGGGTTTATTAACTGATCATGTGCCCGTTTCAGAAATTTCAAAACATTTGACAGAAAAATTAATTCGTCAAAAAATTAAAACGATTAAGCACACATTGGTTCAAGATTTTAAAATCAGCAAACCAAAAATTGCAGTTTTAGGACTTAATCCACATTGTGGAGATCAAGGCGTAATTGGTAAAGAGGATGATGAGGTGATTCGGCCAACACTTAAAAAAATGTTTGACGAAGGGACTTTTGTTTTTGGTCCTTATGCAGCTGATAGTTTTTTTGGACAAAAAGCACATGAAAATTTTGATGCGGTTATTGCTTGTTATCACGATCAAGGATTGATTCCGTTTAAAACACTTTCGTTTGGACATGGCGTAAATTACACTGCGGGTTTAGATAAAATCCGAACATCACCCGATCACGGAACTGCATTTGAGATTGCGGGAAAAAACCAAGCCGATAATAATTCGTTTAAAGAAGCAGTTTATTTAGCAATAGATATCTATAAAGCCAGAATTGAGTATGCTCAAATTACCGAAAACCCCCTAAAAACAAAAGAAAAACAGTTTTAAACAAAAAAATGTTTATAACTGTATTGGATTTGCGATAATTTTATATCTTTGCAAACCCAATTTTTGGGACAAATTGTTGAGGAGATGAAAGTATCTAATGAATTTTTAATTCCGTTTGTCGGATTAAAGCTAGGAAAACATCAATTTGACTTTCAAATAGATAAAAAGTTCTTTGATCGCTTTGAATATGATGATTTTGAAAGCTGTAGCATCAAAACAACGGTTGTTTTAGAAAAAAAAGCAACCTTGTTAGAGTTACACTTCAAACACAAAGGAACCATTAAGGTGCCTTGTGATTTGACCAATGAAGTATTTGATTTGCCTATAAAAGGAAATATCAACCTTATTGTGCAATTTGGAGATGCTTTTAATGATGAAAATGAAGAAATATTGATATTACCTCATGGCGAATTTCAAATTGATTTAGCACAATACATTTATGAAATGATTGTCTTGTCCATTCCTTTAAAAAGAGTTCATCCCGGTGTAAAAGACGGAACATTACAATCAGAAGCTATCGAAAAACTGCAAGAATTGACAGTCAAAGAAACGAAGAAAGAAAAGAAAACAGAAGAAACAGACCCACGGTGGGATCAATTAAAGAAACTATTAACGGATAAATAATATAGTAAAATGGCACATCCAAAGAGAAAAACCTCGAAAACTAGAAGAGACAAAAGAAGAACTCATTATAAAGCAACAGTAGCTCAAATTGCTACTTGTCCAATCACTGGCGAAGCACATTTATACCACAGAGCTTACTGGCATGAAGGTAAAATGTATTACAGAGGCCAAGTTGTGATTGACAAAACTGAAGCGGTTGCTTAGTACTTTTTTTATAGCATAAAGATAAACTCTCACTTGTTGAGAGTTTTTTGTTATACCTATATTTTAACGAAATAAGCATTTAAAATCGACAAAGTTTAGATTTTTTTTTGTAATTTCCACCTCTTTTATCCTTCATGGACAAAAGAAAAAATAGCAAACCCTATGAGTAAAATAACAGCCGCCATCACCGCAGTTGGTGCTTATGTTCCTGAATACGTGTTGTCTAATGAAATGTTGGAAACCCTTGTGGAAACTAATGATGAATGGATTACTTCTAGAACGGGAATAAAAGAAAGAAGATTATTAAAGGAAGAAGGAAAAGGGACTTCTTTTTTAGCTATAAAAGCTGCTCAAAATTTAATCGAGAAAAAAAATCTCGATCCTGCCGAAATAGATTTAGTTATTTTGGCCACAGCAACACCTGATATGCCTGTTGCGACAACAGCCGTTTATGTGGCTACCCAAATTGGAGCAGTGAATGCATTTGCTTATGATTTACAAGCGGCTTGCTCAAGCTTTTTATACGGGATGTCTACTGCCGCAGCCTATATCCAAGCCGGACGTTATAAAAAAGTACTCTTAATTGGAGCGGATAAAATGTCCTCTATCATTGATTACACTGACCGTGCTACCTGCATCATTTTTGGTGATGGAGCTGGAGCAGTCTTGTTTGAACCAAATACGGAAGGACTTGGTCTTCAGGACGAATTCCTTCGAAGTGATGGAATCGGGAGAGAATTTTTAAAAATTGAAGCTGGTGGTTCTATTTTACCTGCTTCACAAGAAACGGTTGATCAAAGAAAACACTTCGTTTATCAAGATGGGAAAACCGTTTTTAAATATGCTGTTTCAGGAATGGCCGATGTGAGTGAAAAAATTATGCAACGCAATAATTTATCGCACGATGATATCAATTGGTTGGTGGCCCATCAAGCCAATAAACGAATTATTGATGCTACTTCTAACCGAATGAAGCTTGATGAAAGTAAAGTCTTAATTAATATTGAACGATACGGAAATACCACTTCCGCAACTTTACCTTTATTATTAAATGATTTTGAAAGCAAATTTAAAAAAGGAGATAACCTTATCTTTGCTGCTTTTGGCGGTGGATTTACATGGGGAGCAATCTACTTAAAATGGGCTTACGATAAAAAATAAATAAAACTAAACTAAAAATATTATGGATATTAGAGAAATTCAAAACCTAATCAAGTTTGTAGCCAAATCAGGAGCTACAGAAGTAAAATTAGAAATGGATGATTTTAAAATCACCATCAAAACTACAGAAGCAGGAGCAGCAGAAGCTTCCTATTTCCATCATTATCCTGCTGGTCAACAAATGCCACAGATGATGCCACAACAACCAATGCCAGCTGCAGCAGCTCCAACTTCTGCTCCAGCAGTAGCAGCCGAGTCAGAGGAAAACTCTAAATATGTGATGATCAAATCACCTATGATTGGCACGTTATATCGCAAACCAGCTCCAGATAAAGCTCCGTTTGTAGAAGTTGGTGCTACAATTTCTAAAGGAGATCCTGTTTGTGTAATTGAAGCGATGAAATTATTTAATGAAATTGAAGCAGAAATTTCAGGTAAAATTGTTAAAATTTTAGTCGATGACATGTCGCCAGTAGAATTTGACCAACCTTTATTCTTAGTAGATCCATCATAATTCTTTTGAAATTCCAATAAACAAAATACAAATTCCAATTTTTTGGATTTTGGGATTTGGGATTTGTAATTTTAAAATTTAATAAGATGTTTAAAAAAATATTAATTGCTAATCGAGGAGAAATTGCACTTCGTGTGATTAGAACCTGTCGAGAAATGGGCATCAAAACGGTGGCGGTTTACTCTACAGCCGATGCAGAAAGCCTTCACGTGAAGTTTGCGGATGAAGCGGTTTGCATTGGACCACCACCAAGTAAGGACTCTTATTTAAAGATGTCTAATATCATTGCGGCAGCAGAAATCACGAATGCCGATGCAATACATCCGGGTTATGGTTTTCTGTCTGAAAACGCCAAATTTTCAAAGATTTGTCAAGAACACGGCATCAAGTTTATTGGAGCTTCTCCAGAAATGATTGAAAAAATGGGGGATAAAGCTACAGCTAAAGCCACGATGAAAGAAGCGGGTGTGCCTTGTGTTCCAGGATCTGAAGGACTCTTAGAATCTTTTGAACAAGCTCAAGAAATTGCCAAAGAAATGGGTTATCCAGTCATGATTAAAGCAACTGCTGGTGGTGGTGGAAAAGGAATGAGAGCAGTTTGGAAGGCAGAAGATTTGTTAAAAGCTTGGGAAAGTGCTCGTCAAGAATCGGCAGCAGCGTTTGGCAATGACGGCATGTATATGGAGAAACTTATTGAAGAACCACGGCATATTGAAATTCAAATTGTGGGTGATGCCTACGGAAAAGCTTGTCATTTATCTGAAAGAGATTGTTCGGTTCAACGTCGTCATCAAAAACTGACAGAAGAAACGCCGTCTCCATTTATGACCGACGAATTACGTTTAAAAATGGGTGATGCAGCCGTAAAAGCAGCAGAATATATCAAGTATGAAGGAGCAGGAACGGTTGAATTTTTAGTAGACAAACACCGTAATTTCTATTTTATGGAAATGAATACGCGAATTCAAGTAGAACATCCCATTACAGAACAAGTCATTGATTATGATTTGATTCGTGAGCAGATTTTAGTGGCGGCAGGTGTTCCGATTTCAGGCAAAAATTATTTGCCGAAATTGCATTCAATTGAGTGTCGGATTAATGCAGAAGATCCGTATAACGATTTTCGTCCATCACCAGGAAAGATTACTGTTTTACATGCACCTGGTGGACATGGAGTTCGCTTGGATACGCATGTGTATGCGGGTTATACGATTCCGCCGAATTACGATTCGATGATTGCAAAACTAATTACGACCGCTCAAACAAGAGAAGAGGCAATTAGTAAAATGAAAAGAGCTTTGGATGAGTTTTATATTGAAGGAATTAAAACTACCATTCCGTTTCACCGTCAATTGATGGATGAACCAGATTATGTGGCTGGAAATTACACAACCAAATTCATGGAGTCTTTTAAAATGAATGACCCTGAATAAACTCAAAATATAGTAAAAAAAATCCCAAGTGCCAACTTGGGATTTTTGTTTTTATAAATAAATTACAAGGTCTCTTTCAACCAACCAAAAAATTCGCGTTGCCATACCATCGCATTTTGTGGTTTTAGAACCCAATGGTTCTCTTCTGGAAAATACAAAAACCGGCTTTTAATACCGCGTAATTGTGCCGCTTGAAAAGCTTCTTGCCCTTGACCAATTGGTACCCGATAATCTTTTCCGCCTTGAATAACCAATATAGGAGTGTCCCATTTTGAAACTAAATGTATCGGATTGAATTGAGTATAGGTTTTTTGTGCAGCCGCATTTTCTTTTTCCCAATACGGACCACCGCTATCCCAGTCTGTAAAAAACACTTCTTCTGTGGTTCCATACATGCTTTCTAGATTAAATACTCCACAATGTGAAATAAATGTTTTGAATCGTTTGTTGTGAATTCCAGCTAAATAAAATACGGAATAACCGCCATAACTAGCTCCTACCGCACCTATTCTCGCGTTGTCTACATAAGTTTCTTTGGCAACGTCGTCAATAGCAGAAAGGTAATCATCCATAACTTGTCCGCCCCAATCTTTGCTAATTTGTTCATTCCACTCTACGCCATGACCAGGCATTCCTCTGCGATTCGGAGCAACGATGACATAGCCTTGTGAAGCCATCAACGAAAAATTCCAACGAAAAGAATAGGTTTGAGTTAACGCACTTTGTGGTCCACCTTGACAATATAATAGCGTTGGGTATTTTTTAGTTTTATCAAAATTTGGAGGAAGAATGACCCAAACCAACATTTTTTTATTATCGGTGGTGGTTACATATCTTTTTTCATAGGTTGGTAAACGCAGTTCGTTATAGGTTTTGGTGTTTACTTGTGTTATTTGAACCCACGTTTTTTTCTTAATATCATATGAGAAAATTTCTTTTGCATGGTTCATATCCGTACGAGTTAATATGATTTTGCCTTCTGAAAAACCAACAATATCACTGACATCAAATGGTCCATCGGTGACTTGTTTTACCGTGACGGCAATTCGGGTTACGCCTGGAAAATTAACTTCAAACAGTTGTTTGGTTCCATCAATCGCAGCAGTAAAATAGATTTTTTTACCATCCGGACTCCATTTATAACCATCGACTGTACCGTCCCAATTGGCAGTGAGATTCATATCGAAACCTTTAAATCGAACAATAAGGTCATTTTTATCGGCCTCATAGCCATTGCGTTTCATTTGTAACCAAGTCAATTCGCCATTCGGTGAAAAAGAAGGGTTGGTATCGTAACCTAAATTTTTTTCGGTTAGGTTTTTTGTTGTTTTCTGCTCTAAACTATATTCGTATAAATCGGTGTTGGTAGACGTTGCATAGGCCGTTCCCACTTCTTTTTTAGCAACATAAACAATATTTCTTCCGTCTGGAGACCAAATGTAATCTTCATCGCCGCCAAATGGTTTTTGTGGTGAATCATATAATTCACCCTTCATAATATCAATAAAAGATTTTTCTTTTCCAATTTCAGAATAGCCTACGTGGTTGTAGGTTCCGTCACGCCAAGTGTCCCAATGACGATAATCTAAACCATTGTATACTTGAGCATTTGCCTTTTCTAGTTCTGGATATAGATCTTTTCCCAAAACGTTGGCAACTTTAATTTCTTCGTGAGAAAGTTTGAATTTCCCGTTTGACGAAACGTTTTTGTCTTTTAAATTTGTTTCAGTTTCTTTTATTTCAACTGCATTTCCTCCCGAGAGGGGAATCGTATAAAATTTTGTAGTCGATTTATTTTCTTCGATAGAAGGGATAGAAACTTGATAAACGATGTTTTTTCCATCAGTAGAAATTCCTAAAGCAGAAACTCGACCAAGCTGCCAAAGCATTTCGGGAGTTAGTGTTTTTTGTGCCGAAAGCGAACTTGCACTCATAATCAAACTGAGCATTAAAATTGTTTTTTTCATTGTCTTGTAATTAAAGCATAAATGTACCGATTTTGTTTGTATTTTTAAACAAATAATAGACTGGTTTTGGGTTAGGATGTCTATTTTTAATTAAATATTTCTTCAATGCAATTGAGTTTTTGGGAGCATAAAAATTGGTTTACAGCAGTTGACTATACTATTGTAGGTAGTGGCATTGTTGGATTACATTGTGCTTTGCGACTACGAGAAAAATTTCCAACCGCTAAAATTTTAGTTTTAGAAAAAGGAGTTTTGCCCCAAGGAGCGAGTACTAAAAATGCTGGTTTTGCTTGTTTTGGTTCAATGTCAGAAATTTTAGATGATTTAAATGAACATAGCGAACAAGAGGTTTTTGATTTAATTCAAAGACGGTATCAGGGATTGCAATTGCTTCGGAAACGATTGGGAGATACGGTTTTAGATTTACAAATTTTTGGAGGCTATGAGCTTTTTTTAAAAGAGGAGGAAGCCACTTATGAAACTTGTTTGCAAAAATTGCCATTGGTCAACGAATTGCTACAACCCCTATTTAATGAGACTGTTTTTTCTGTAAAACAGAATAATTTTGGATTTGAAAAAACAAAAGAACAGCTGATTTTCAACCCGTTTGAAGCCCAATTAAATACGGGAAACATGATGCAAGCGTTGTTGAAAATGGCAGTTCAAAATGATGTTCTGATTCTAAATCAACAAACAGTTCTTTCCTATGTTGAAAAAAATAAAGGTGTTGAAGTTATCCTAGCTGACTTTTCTTTTCAAACCAATAAACTTTTCTTTGCAACGAATGGTTTTGCCTCCGACCTAACCAATGGAGACGTAAAACCAGCACGAGCCCAAGTGTTGATTACAAAACCTATTTCGAATTTAGACATCAGAGGAACGTTTCATTTGGACAAAGGCTATTATTATTTTAGAAATTTTGAAGATCGTATTTTGCTTGGAGGGGGAAGAAATTTAGATTTTGATGGTGAAACTACAATCGAATTGACTCAAACAGAAAAAATACAAAACCATTTAGAAAAATTACTTCAAGAAGTGATTTTACCAAATCAAAAATTTGAAATTGAACATCGCTGGAGCGGAATTATGGGTGTTGGCAAACAAAAAACCCCTATTGTTAAGCAACTGTCAACACATGTTTATTGTGGCGTTCGCTTGGGCGGAATGGGTGTTGCGATTGGTAGTTTAGTAGGTAAAGAATTAGCAGATTTGCTATAATTTTTTTCTTAGAAAATTTAATTGGAAGTAGTTAATTAAATAGTTTTGTAAAAAGGAGTGTTTTTCTATTTTCTTCTTACTTTTGACCAACAAAATTGAGTATGATGATAAAAAAGATTTTCCGTTTTTTAGGAAAGGTAGCACTTTGGTTTTTTGGCATTTCCATCTTCATGGTTATCGTTTATAAATTTGTACCAGTTCCAATTACTCCGTTAATGATTATTCGTTCGGTAGAACAAAAAATAGATGGCAAACCGATGGTGTGTAGCCATGATTGGGTTCCGTTAGAGGAGATTTCGACCAACCTTCAAAAAGCCGTAATTGCGAGTGAAGACGGAACTTTTCTCACACACAATGGTTTTAATTTTGAAGCAATTGAAAAAGCAATGGAAGCCAATAAAAAGGGCAAGAAATTGCGTGGTGGCAGTACCATTTCACAACAAACCGCTAAAAATGTTTTTCTTTGGTCGGGACGAAGTTATTTTCGAAAAGGCTTGGAAGCTTATTTTACCGTTTTAATTGAGTTTGTCTGGGGAAAAGAACGCATCATGGAAGTCTATTTAAACAGCATCGAAATGGGTGATGGTGTTTATGGTGCTCAAGAAGCGGCTCGGGTTTGGTATCGAAAAGATGCGATTAATTTAACACCGCGTGAAGCTGCAGGAATTGCTGTGATTCTCCCTAATCCTAGAAAATTTAAAGCATCAAACTCTTCTTCCTATATCAATAAACGAAAGAATTTTATAATGAAGCAAATGAGCTATCTAGGCAAGATTGCGTATTAAATTAGTATAAAAAATGAACCGCTAATTCTCAGTATTTTACGTTGAGAATTAACGGTTTCCTATTTTTTTAAATCCAATTTTTAAATCTTTTTGATTCCCATATTGTATAAAGTAAATGCTTGGATATCTGCATTTTCTTCAATAGTTTTTGATATCGGTTTTCCTGCCCCATGTCCGGCATTTACATCAATTCGAATTAAAACTGGGTTTTCTCCGCTTTGTTTATCTTGTAATTCGGCAGCAAATTTAAAACTGTGTGCTGGAACCACGCGGTCGTCATGATCACCTGTGGTCACTAAGGTAGCAGGGTAATTGACGCCTTTTTTAACATTATGAACAGGAGAATAATTTTTTAAATAGGCAAACATTTCGGCGTTGTCATTAGCAGTTCCGTAATCATAAGCCCATCCAGCACCCGCTGTAAAAGTATGGTATCGCAACATGTCTAAAACACCAACCGCTGGCAAAGCAACTTTCATTAAATCGGGTCGTTGCGTCAGGACCGCTCCCACCAATAATCCACCATTAGAACCGCCACGAATCGCTAAATAATCAGATGAGGTGTATTTTTGAGCAATCAAATATTCTGCTGCCGCAATGAAATCATCAAATACATTATGTTTTTTTTGCTGTATTCCAGCGGTATGCCATTTTTGACCATATTCGCCACCGCCACGTAAATTTGCCACGGCATAAATTCCGCCATTTTCCATCCAAACGGCATTCGTAACACTAAAATTAGGTGTAATACTTACATTAAAGCCACCATAGCCATAAAGGATTGTTGGGTTTTTTCCGTTTAGTTTCAATCCTTTTTTATGTGTAATAATCATCGGAATTTTAGTGCCGTCTTTGGAAGTGTAAAACACTTGTTTGCTTTCGTATTCATCCGATTTGAAATCAACTTTAGGTTTTTCGTACACTTTTGAAGTTCCTGATTTTGGTTCAAACGAAAAAATCGTACCTGGAGTAAGGTAATTCGAAAACGAAAAATAAAGTTCTTTGGCTGTTTTCTTGCCGCTGAATCCACCAGCTGTTCCAATTCCGGGTAAACTTATTTTTCGAATAAATTTTCCGTCATAATCATATTGCATCACTTGTGAAATAGCATCTTTCATATAATTGGCAAAAAGATAGCCGCCACCAACGGATGGTGCAAGAACAAAATCGGTTTCTGGAATCAACTCTTTCCAGTTTTCGGGAGTAGGATTTGAAACGTCGACCGTTACGATTTTTTGGTTTGGAGCATTTAAATTGGTAACAATATATAATTTAGAGCCAACATTGTCGATGATAGAATTATTACTTTCAAAATTGTTTACGATTGAAACTAATTTACTGTCTGATTTACTCAAATCTTGAATATACAGTTCATTTCCTGTAGTGGAATTGGCTGCAGAAATAATTAAATAGCGTTCGTCTTCTGATACGCCACCGCCTACATAGCGTCTTTTTTCTTGTTGTCCGAAAATGACTTTATCTTCTTTCTGGGCAGTTCCTAATTTATGAAAATATAATTTATGTTGATCGGTTTTGGCCGATAACTCGCTTCCTTCTGGTTTATCATAACTTGAATAATAAAAACCAGTATTTCCTAACCAAGAAATACCGCTAAATTTGACATCAACAATAGGCTGTTCTAATACTTTTTTAGATACCGCATCCATAATGATGATTTTATTCCAATCGCTTCCTGCTTCCGAAATGGAATAGGCGACTAATGAACCATCTCTAGAAAACTCTAAATTCCCTAATGAAGTGGTGCCGTCTTTGGCAAAAGTATTAGGGTCTAAAAAAAGCTCTTCTTTTCCCGATTTATCCTTTCGGTATAAAACCGATTGATTTTGCAACCCATTATTGCGGAAAAAATAAGTATAATCACCTTCTTTAAAAGGAGCAGAAATACGTTCGTAATTCCATAATTTTTCCATTCGTTCTTTAATCTGAATACGAAATGGAATTTGACTAAGGTAATTAAACGTTACCTCATTTTGAGCTTTTACCCAGGCACCCGTTTCTTCCGAGCGGTCATCTTCTAGCCAACGATAAGGGTCAGCAATAGATGTTCCAAAATAAGTGTCTGAAACGGTTTCTTTTTTTGTTTCAGGATAAGACAACGTTGACTTCTTAGATTGTGCTTGAACAGAAAAAACACAAACTATCGCAAACATAGGGATGATTTTTTTCATTTGTAAATAAATTGATATTCACAAATATAACCAATGAAATGTTAGAATTTAGTTAAAAAGCGGTTTGTATTTTGGCCACAATTTATACATTAAAATTCCATTCAAAACTGTAACGAGTAACGCTCCGCTAATGCCTGGAATGTCTAAAAACAAATGAAAAAGTAGAATGTTTACAGAAATTGGAACCAGCACAACTAAGGCAAAAGGCACCCATTTATTGGTAAGTAATAGTAATCCAATCAGTATTTCTAAAACGCCCACCACCGGAAGTACATAACCCGTTGTTGCCAATGAAGTAATAAAAGCAGTTGCGTTTTCAGGCAACTCTGAGGAAGGAATAAACTGAACAAATTTGTTGAGACCAAAAACTAAAAGGATGATGCCTAAAAGTATTCGCATTAAGTAAGTAAATTTTGAATTCATAAAAGTTAGTTTTGGTTAGTAAATAGTTATAAAAATAACTAAATTACTAATTTATATTTTAAAAAAAATGATAAAACACCATAAAAAAATCAAAAGCCTTGTTTTGTTTGGGATTTAAAACTTATTTATTTAAAACTTATTGGAAACAAACGATGATTTCTCTAAATTCGCTAGCATTAGAAACATCAACTCTACTAACTACAACTTTATTTTTTAGGCATGTGTAGTAGCGTTACTACTAATACATCTCGGATTGGAGAACTGTTCTCCGCTTCTAACTGATATTGAAGTCTGATGGGATTTCCATTTGCTTTTACATTAGTTGCGTTATGGAGCTGTTTTAGATTAGAAGCTAACGGATAGCTTGGCGTTATTCCTCTCGATAGCTGCGAAGTGAAAATAAAGAGCTTGAAACACGAGAATTAATTCTGTTACTTATATAAGAGAGTTATCAGATATAGTTTTTAAAATATCGGTAAAATCAAAAACCATAAGAAATATATGGAAATATTGTAACTTTTAAGTTACCTTTAAAAAATGAAAGTGCGGGAAGTTATAGCATACGAAAATCACTTTGAAGAATTTCTTCTTGAACAACCGAAAAAGGTTCAGGATAAAATATTTAAAATAATTGAGGCTATCTAAACTTTAGAAAGAATTCCTTCAAATTATTTAAAGTCAATGGAAGGAACAAATGGATTATATGAAGCAAGAATTCAACAAGGTTCTAACATTTGGCGTGTGTTTTGCTTCTTTGATAAGGGAAAACTTGTTATTTTACTTAATGGCTTTCAAAAGAAAACGCAAAAAACACCTAAAAATGAAATTGAAAATGCGTTGAAATTAATGAGTAAATATTATACAGAAAAATCTAAATAACTATGGAAACTAAAAGCTGGAAAGAAATTAAAAACAATGTTTACGGTGAAAAAGGAACTGTAAGACGTGACGAACTTGAAAGAGAATTCCAAGGTTTTAAGATTGGATTACTCTTAAAAAAAGCGCGTGAAGAAAAACAACTAACGCAAACCGAACTTGGAGAATTAGTTGATAAAAAACGTGAATATATTTCAAGAATAGAAAATAACGGAAGTAACTTAACGCTGAAAACTTTGTACGATATTGTGGAAATAGGTCTTGGTGGTAAGGTGAAAATCCAAATAGAATTATAACTACATCTGCTAACAGCGGTTACACAAAATGCAAGGAATTAGTGGAATCACCGTTTCGCATGAAACATAAAATTAAATATAAACAATAGTAGTTCCGAAGCCCTGCACTTCGTGTAGCCGCCGAACGTTGTTTTAAGCTAAAATCAAAAGCACATTTTGTTTGTACTAAATACTTGTTAAACTAATTGATGAGCCACCAGGTATTCGGCAATTTGAACGGTGTTTGTTGCTGCTCCTTTTCTTAAATTATCGGCTACAATCCAAAGGTTTAAGCTATTGGGCTGGCTCTCATCTCGACGGATACGGCCAACAAAAACAGCGTCTTTTCCTTGTGCATAAATGGGCATTGGATAGGTTTTGGTTTCCAAATTATCTTGAACAGTGACCCCTGGCGTATGATGCAATAAAGTTCGAATTTCACCCACATTAAAATCGGATTCAAAAGCGATATTTACCGATTCGCTATGACCTCCTACTACAGGAATTCGGATAGCTGTTGCCGTGATGGCAATGGATTTGTCGTTTAAAATTTTTTGGGTTTCACGAACCAATTTCATTTCTTCTTTCGTATATCCGTTTTCTTCAAACACATCACATTGCGGAATCGCATTGCGGTGAATAGGATAGGGATAAGCCATTTCACCAAGTTTATTTTGGTATTCATTTTCCAATTGACGAACTGCTTTCAAGCCCGTTCCAGTGATGGATTGATAGGTAGAAACCACCACGCGTTTTACTTTGTATTTTTCATGCAAGGGAGCCAACACCATTACCATTTGAATGGTTGAACAGTTTGGGTTTGCAATAATTTTATCATCTTTAGTTAAAGAAGTGGCATTAATTTCTGGAACAATTAGTTTTTTAGTAGAATCCATACGCCAAGCGGAAGAATTGTCAATGACCGTTGTGCCCACTTCTGCAAACTTTGGAGCCCAAGTTAAAGAGGTTTCTCCTCCAGCAGAAAACAAAGCAATTGCTGGACGTAAAGAAATCGCCGTTTCTAAACTGACGACTTTGTATTTTTTACCTTTAAAATCAATTTCTTTTCCAATGGATTTCTCTGAAGCCACAGGGATTAATTCGGTTATTGGAAAATTACGTTCTGCTAACACTTGAAGCATTACTTCGCCCACCATTCCGGTGGCCCCAATCACGGCAACTTTCATATTGATCTGTCTAGAATTAAGTTACAAAAGTAAAGAATAATCAGCTGAATTAATTTGGTTTAAGAAAAAATTCATAAAAAAAACTCCCGTTCAAACGAGAGTTTAGTGAGAATATGTATTGTAGCGGATTAATTATTTTTTTAATAAATCTCTAATTTCAGCTAATAGTTGTTCTTGTGTCGGACCTGCTGGAGCAGCCGGAGCTTCTACTACAGGTTTTTTCATTTTGTTGTAAGCTTTAATAATTAAAAACATAATTAAACCAACAATGACTAAGTTTACAAGCGTATTAACCCAAGCTCCATAACGAATGGCAACTTCAACTACTTCTGTAACGCCTTCGCTTGCTGCTACTCCTTCTGTTAAAATGATTTTCTTATCAGCAAAATCAACCCCTCCAGAAAAATAGCCCACAAACGGCATGACGATATCGTTGACAAACCCGTTGACTACAGCACCTACAGCACCTGCCATAATTACGGCAACTGCAAATTCAATGACGTTGCCAGTCATAATAAAATTTTTAAATTCTTTTAGCATAAATCTTAGGTATTAAAGGTTTTTGTTTCACGAAGTTAGTTAAAATTTTAATTTTTGCAAATATTTTTTATTCACGATAGAAAATTCGCTTCACGCGTTGCGAAATTCCTGTTAAGATTTCATAAGGAATTGTGTCTAATTTTTTGGCCATTTCGAGAATAGACGGGTCTTCACCAAGAATAATGACTTCGTTTCCTTCTACACAAGAAATAGTTGTAACATCCACCATCATCATATCCATACAAATACTTCCTAAAATCGTTGCTTTTTGTTTTTTAATGAGCACGTAGCCAATGCCATCGCCCCAACTTCGTCTAATACCATCGGCATATCCAATTGGAATGGTTGCAATTCGCATTTCATTTTTTGCAATAAATCGACGTCCATATCCGATACTTTCTCCAGCTTGAATGGTTCTGATTTGGGAAATAATAGATTTTAAAGTGCCAACAGGTTCTAGAAAAATTTGCTCATTTGATTGATTTGAAAATCCATATAAACCAATCCCTAAACGTACCATATCGTATTGGGCTTCTGGAAAATTAGAAATTCCCGACGTGTTTAAAATATGTCGAAGAGGCGAAATTTCCAGCTCCGTTTGTAGTTGAGAAGAAATTCGGTCAAATTTTTCAATCTGTTCTAACGCAAATTCTCGATTTGCTTCTTCATCACTCGTGGCCAAATGGGATAAAATACTTTTTACTTTAACTGTTTTATTGTTTTTTAAAATAGTAACTAGCTCTGAAACCTGTGGCTCTTCAAAACCTAAACGATGCATGCCAGTATCTATTTTAAGGTGAATTGGAAAATCGATTAATCGTTTTTGCTTAGCAATTTTTAAAAAAGAATGCAATCCCTTAAAGCTATAAATTTCAGGTTCTAATTGATGTTGGATAATCGATTCAAAACTGGAATTTTCTGGGTTTAGCACCATAATTGGCAAGTTAATTCCATTACCTTTAAGTGTAATTCCTTCATCAGCAAAAGCTACACCTAAATAATCAGCCCGTTGATATTCTAAAAGTTTAGCAATTTCTAATCCACCACTTCCATAGCTGAATGCTTTGACCATCACCATAATTTTGGTATTTGGTTTGACCTTCGCCCGATAATAATTAAGGTTATGCGTTAGGGCATTTAAATTAATTTCTAAAACCGTTTCATGTGTTCTTTCTTCCAATAAAGAAACGATTTCCTCAAAATGAAAATGACGAGCTCCTTTAATTAAAATAGTTTCATTGTCAAAATTTAATTGGTCAAATTGCTCTAAAAATTCAGCTTTTGAATTAAAAAAAGTCCCATTTAAAAATTTGGTATGATAGCGAGAAATTGTTTCGCCAATGCCAATGATTCTATTAATTTTATTCGAAATAATCATTAACGATAAACGAGTATACAAATCGTCATTTTCTAATCCGCTTTGAAATATATCCGATAAAATAAGGGTTTTTTTATGATGTTGTTTCTGGCTTTCTAAAAAATCTAAGGCAATTTTTAAAGATTGAAAATCGGAACTATAGCTATCATCAATTAATGTGGTGTTATTGATGCCTTTTTTTACTTTTAATCGCATTTCGATGGGATACAAAAGCGATAAACGATGTTGAATGGTTTCAAAATCATATTTCAAATAGAAAAGCACCATTAAACAATGAATTACATTTTCGATAGAAGCGTCATCGGAAAAAGGAATTTTAAATTTGAAACACGTATTTTGGTACGTTATATTTAAATTTGTTTCGTTTTTGATTGTTTTATGATGAATGAGTACGGCTGCGTTTTTATCGCTCGAACTCCAAGAAAAAGTATTGATTTTGGGGTCTAAAAAAGCATCAATGGATTTGTTTTTATTATAAATTAAAACTTCCACATTCGGAAATAACTTTAATTTTTCTTTAATTTTTTCGCCCAAATGACCAAAACCTTCATCATGTGCAGAGCCAATATTGGTTAAAACCCCAATGGTAGGCTGAATAATAGCCTCGAGGTTTTCCATTTCATTTACGGTAGAAATTCCCGCTTCAAAAATGCCTAAATTGTGATGTTCATTAATCCCAATTACCGATAGCGGAACACCAACTTGTGAATTATAACTTTTTGGACTTCGAATAATCGTATATTCTGGACTTAATAAAAAATTCAACCATTCTTTTACGATGGTTTTTCCATTGCTTCCGGTGATTCCTATAACCGGGAAATTAAATTTTTTGCGATAAAAAGCAGCAAATTGTTGTAGGGCTTTTAAGGTGTTTTTGACTACTAAAAAGTTGACATTTGGATTTTGTGTTGTGATCTGTTGAGAAACCACAAAGTTCCGAACTCCTTTCTCAATCAATTCTTCAATATAATCGTGGCCGTTATTGTTTTGTCCGATTAAGCAAAAAAATAACGTTTGCGGATTATGGTGTAAAGAACGGCTGTCGATGGAAACATTTTCAATGGTATTTTCTGGATGATTCCCTATAAAGGTAGCATCTAAAAGCGAAAAAATGTTTTTTAATAAGATGCTCACAGTTTTATTTTAGTTTATTTTGATCGTCAATCTTTTTTTCGGCTTGTTCCCGTAAAGCATGATAATAAGCCGCTCTACTTAGCGGTTCATATTCTTCGGTTTCGCCTAACATCACGAGTTTGTCATTAGATGTTTTTCGGAAGCTATAGTTTGCTAAATTCCCCGTTCGTGTGCAAACCGCATGTACTTTGGTTACATATTCTGCTGTGGCCATTAAAGCCGGCATCGGCCCAAACGGATTGCCTTTAAAATCCATGTCTAAACCGGCCACAATGACGCGAATGCCAGAATTGGCTAAATCGTTACAAATCGTAATGATTTCGTCATCAAAAAACTGAGCTTCGTCTATCCCAACCACATCGCACCCTTGAGCTAAGATTCTGATATTGGCTGCGGCAGGAACCGGAGTGGAACGAATTTCATTGGAATCATGCGAGACAACCATCTCGTCATGATAACGCGTATCAATAGCGGGTTTAAAAATTTCTACTTTTTGCTTGGCAAATTGAGCTCTTTTGAGCCTGCGAATCAGTTCTTCGGTCTTTCCAGAGAACATAGAACCACAGATAACTTCTATCCAACCAAATTGTTCTTTATGATTTACGGTATTTTCAAGAAACATTTTATACTTTTCTAGCGGTGAACAACATATTTTTATGTTATTTTGTAACTGTAACAAATTTATAAAATTCTAAACGCTATACTCAATATAATTTTAAAAGTTATGAAGAAAAAGTTAGAAGCCGATTTAATCAGCATTGCACACCGAGTTTTGAAATTAAAAGGAAAAGAAGATGTTGTTTTATTACATCAAGAAGCTCAGAAATTATATGAAAAATTAGCCGTTCTTCGCTTTTATGAAGAACATATTAATGTGATAAAAGAAGAAATTTCTGAGGATGAGTTGGTTGAAAAGCTTAACGCGATGGATTTTTCAAAACCGATTGAACTTGCTAAAGCAGAAGTTGAAACGGAAGAAGAACCAGTTTCTGTAAATGAAGTAGTTGAAGAAACCACAATTCTTGTTGACGAAGTTGAAATTGAAAATGAACAAGTAGAAGAAAAAGTAGAAATTGAAGCTGTTGTAGAGCATGAAAATGTGGAACATGAAAAAGAAGAACCTCTTTTTAGTCCAATATTTGAATTGTCGGAAGAAGCCGAAGAAGAAAAACCTATTGCAACTACGCAACAAAAACAAATTTCATTTGAAGACTTGTTAGGTTCTGGTTATAAGGAACCCGAATTTGTAAAAGTGAATGATGTTCCAAAAGAAGTAGAAAAAGTAGCCGATATATTTTTTGAAAAAGTAGAAGAAACGAGTCAGCCAGAAATTACAATAGAAACGACTTTTGAATCAAAAGTAGAAACGGTTGTTCAAAAAACAGAACACAAGTCTCATTCCTTAAATGATACGTTGATAAAAGGAATCAACATCGGTTTAAATGACAGAATTGCCTTTGTAAAACACCTTTTTGCTGGAAGCAATGAAGATTTTAACCGCGTAGTTTCTCAAGTAAATACGTATGATTCATTTGAAGAAGCCCAACAATTTATGGAAGAAATGGTAAAACCCGATTATAATAATTGGGAAGGGAAAGAAGACTATGCTTCCCGTTTTATGAATCTGATTGAGAAAAAATTTGCATAAATGGGTAAATTGTATTTGGTTCCAACGCCAATTGGTAATCTTGAAGACATGACTTTTAGAGCCATAAAAGTGCTCAAAGAAGTTGATTATATTTTAGCAGAAGATACCCGAAATAGCGGAAAATTATTAAAGCATTTCGAGATTGGAACGCCGATGCAAAGTCACCACATGCATAACGAGCATAAAACCGTTGAAAATTTAGTGCGACGAATGCAAGCGGGCGAAACGCTTGCGTTGATTTCGGATGCAGGAACGCCTGCTATTTCTGACCCTGGTTTTTTGTTAACCCGAGCTTGTGTCGAAAATAATATTGAAGTAGAATGTTTGCCTGGAGCTACGGCTTTTGTTCCCGCATTAGTCAACAGCGGCTTGCCAAATGATAAATTTGTTTTCGAAGGATTTTTACCCGACAAAAAGGGAAGACAAACCCGTTTTTTAGCTTTGGCGGAAGAAAATAGAACGATGATTTTTTATGTTTCTCCACACAAACTAAACAAAACATTAGCCGAATTTGCACAGTATTTCGGTTCTGATAGACCACTTTCGGTTTCACGAGAATTATCTAAAATGCATGAAGAAACCGTTCGAGGAAACGCAGAAGAAGTCTTAAAACACTTTGAGGCCAAACCAGCCAAAGGAGAAATTGTGGTGGTAGTGGGCGGAAAGAGTGTGAAATAAAAATAGAGTAGTTCATTTTAAAATAGAGAAGCATGGCAACAACGCAAGTAACGACAACCTGGAAAGGGAAAATGCAATTTGAAGCGACTAATCCAAGCGGAGAAACCCTGTTAATCAATGCCGGTGAAGAAAATGGAGGCGAAGGCCCAGGTTTACGTCCAAAAGCAATGATGTTAGCTGCTTTAGCAGGTTGCTCTGGTTTAGATGTTGCTTCGTTGCTCGAAAAAATGAAGTTAGAAGTACGTGATTTTAAAATTGAAACTACTGCTAATCTTACAGAGGAACATCCAAAAATATATGATAAAGTAACGGTAGAATATCATTTTTATGGTCCTACGCTTGAAGAGGCGAAACTGCAAAGAGCGGTAGATTTATCGATAGAAAAGTATTGTGGCGTTATGGAAATGTTTCGTCAATTTGCTATTATAGAAACAAAGACTTTCTTTCATTCGGTTTAATTTCATAACAGTTTATTTTTATAATTGCACAAAGAAAATTTTATATCTTTGTGAATCAATCCTATACGCCAAACATCAAAATTCAGTATTATTATGAGATGGAATTTAAAATCTAAGCCAGAAAAACAGAAAGTTCTACAACTACAAAACGAACTTCAAGTAAATGAAATAATTGCCACCTTGTTAGTGCAACGTGGCATTGAAACGTTCGAGCAAGCTAAGACTTTTTTCAGACCCAGTTTGAACGATTTACATGATCCTTTTTTAATGAAAGGGATGGATAAAGCCGTCAAGCGGATAGAAGAAGCTTTAGAAACCGATGAAAATATTTTAGTTTTTGGTGATTATGATGTCGATGGAACTACTGCGGTTTCTTTGGTGTCTAGTTTTTTAAAACAGCTTTCGCCAAATATTGACACGTACATTCCTGACCGTTATCTAGAAGGCTACGGCATCTCGTTTAAAGGAATTGATTATGCAGAAGATAATGGTATTTCCTTGATTATTGCTTTAGATTGTGGTATAAAATCAGTTGACCATATCGCTTATGCGAAAGAGAAAAACATTGATTTTATCATTTGTGACCACCATTTGCCTGGCGAAAAATTGCCTGATGCCGTGGCGGTGTTAGACCCAAAACAAGCGGATTGTCCTTATCCTTATAAAGAACTTTGTGGTTGTGGTATCGGATTCAAGCTCATTCAAGCATTGACACAAAAAAAAGGACAATCTGTAGAAGAATTACTTCCCTATTTAGATTTAGTAGCTACGGCGATTGCAGCAGACATTGTTCCGATGAACGGAGAAAACCGAATTTTAGCAAAACATGGTTTAACTGTAATTAATTCCACACCCCGACCCGGCATCCAAGCGTTAATTCAAAATGTCAAGAAAAAAACGTTGACGATTACCGATGTCGTCTTTATTATTGCTCCACGAATTAATGCTGCGGGACGAATAAAACACGGAAATGAGGCTGTAGCCTTGTTGACGGAATATAATTTAGAACAAGCGTTACAATTTGCGACGGAAATAGAAGGCTACAATTCGGACAGAAAGGATTTAGACAAACAAATTACTCTAGAAGCACTTAATCAAATAGAGGAAAACAACGAGCGAAATCGGTTTACAACAGTGCTTTATCAAGAGAATTGGCACAAAGGAGTGATAGGAATTGTTGCTTCTCGATTAATAGAAACTTATTATCGGCCCACCGTTGTTTTTACAAAAAGTGGCGATAAATTAGCGGCATCCGCTCGTTCGGTTCAGGATTTTGATTTGTATGCCGCATTAGAGCAATGTTCAGAGCATTTAGAACAATTTGGCGGGCACAAATATGCCGCCGGAATGACGTTGAAAGAAGAACATTTTTTAGCGTTTAAAGAAGCCTTCGAAAAAGTGGTTCAACAAACCATTCATCCGGATTTATTAACGCCAGAAATTGCCATCGATATGGCCATTGAACTTGATGCTATTCAACCAAAGTTTATCAGATTGCTAAATCAATTTGAACCTTTTGGTCCAGAAAATATGGCTCCCGTTTTTTTGACAAAACAAGTCGTTGATACCGGTTATGGCAAAAAAATTGGGCAACAAGAGGAACATTTAAAGTTGTTTGTAAAATCGTCTACAGATGCCAATAGTGAAGGCTATGGTGTGATTGGTTTTGGATTGGGAAATAAGCTGTCAATTACAGAAGCACGAAAACCATTTGATTTGGTTTACTGCATTGATGAAAATGAGTTTAACGGCACGGTAACCACGCAATTTCGAGCTAAAGATTTGCGTTAATTAATTGAAGGTTTTTAATTCGAATGTTTTTCCATCAAAAACGCCGTAGGTAAAATAGCCAATCCAATCGCCTAGGTTGATGTATTCTGAATTTTCGCCAACGCTTAATTTCATCGGTAAATGACGATGTCCAAAAACGAAGTAATTATAGTGTTTTTGAGTTAACTTTCGCTTGGCATATAAAACCAACCATTCGTTTTCTTCTCCCAAAAATTTCACATCTTCATCGCCAGAAATTAATTTGTTTTTGACCGAAAGATATTGAGCTAGTTTCACTCCGATATCTGGATGTAACCAACGAAATAGCCATTTTGAAAATGGATGAATAAATACTTTTTTCATTCGTTTATAGCCTTTGTCATTTGGTCCTTTTCCATCGCCATGGCCAATTAAAAAGGTTTTGCCTTCAAACGTATATTCTTGATTGTCATGAAAAACAGGAGTTTGAAGTTCCTTTTGAAAATAATCAGTCATCCATAAATCATGATTTCCTACAAAAAAATAAATAGGAATTCCGAGGTCGCGAAGTTCTGCTAATTTTCCTAAAACCCGAATAAATCCTTTAGGCACAACTGTTTTATATTCAAACCAAAAATCAAATAAATCGCCCAATAAAAAAACGGCAGTGGCATCTTTTTTAATTTCGTCTAACCAAGCTACAAATTTCTGCTCTCGCGGAAAACTAGCTTCTCGAGTGGGAGCTCCAAAATGTTGGTCGGAGGCAAAATAGATTTTTGTAGGCAATGTTGAATTCATGAATTCGACTTAATTATCTGATGCGTACCATTCTGCAAAAGAGCTTTCCGTTTCTTGTAATTTTAAGGAATGAAGTTCGATGTTGGCTGGCAAACGGTTTTTTATTCTTTCGGCAAAATCAATCACCATGTTTTCGCTCGTAGGCTGATAATCGACTAAAATCACATGATGGTCTCTGTTTTTCAATTCATTTGCCAATTCGACATGTGGTGTGTTTTGATTAAAAACGGTAGCATGATCAAATTGATCGACCACTTCTTCTTTCACTATTTTTTTTAAATCTCCAAAATCAATCACCATACCAAATTTTACATGTGTAGCATCTGTTAAAGGCGTTCCCGAAACAGTAACCGACAATTTATAACTATGACCGTGTACGTTTTTGCATTTTCCATCATAGCCATATAAGGCATGACCTGTTTCAAAACTAAATTGTTTGGTTATTCTGATTTTTGTCATTTGCATTAAATTTGGCTGTAAAGGTAAGAAAACCTACTCATTTTCCCCTCTTTTTTTAGCGGCATAATACATCCAATAGGCAATACCAATCAAGAGAATAAAAGGAATAAAGGAGCCTATTATTAGTCCAGTTTGATAGCCACTATCGGGAGCATTTTTTAGTTTTTCTTCAACATCAATTGCTTGAATTAGAAAAATAAGTGCGTTCATGTCGTTAGATTTCTAAATTGGTTTGGTGAATGAGGTTTAATTTTAGGTAAAAATATACAATTCTGTTGAGATGGCTTTCTCTTCTATTTAAAAATCATGAAATGAGCAAAAACAATTCTCGGTTTTACTTTTTTTAATTTTCAAATTGTGATAATAAATTTATATATTTGCCCTCGCCTTGGGGATGTAGCTCAGTTGGCTAGAGCGTTTGGCTGGCAGCCAAGAGGTCGTGGGTTCGAGCCCCATCTTCTCCACTTTTACCCTTAAAAACGACATGTTTTTAAGGGTTTTGTTTTTTAGGGGCATAATTATCGAGTTGTTTTAAACATTGTCTAAATTTTAAAAACTGGATATACAAATATTGATGATGTATCCATTGCCTTAAGCCGAACCACTTATGAAATGACTTTTAAAAAAGACAGAATCATATATTATAGCTCTATTAGAAATAGTATTCTGAGAAATTAATAGAATTGTTTTAAAAACTGCTTTTTTAATTCTAATCCTTATTAATTTTACAACCCTTACTATTAACCTTAAAAAACGAAAATATGATTCTGATTAAAATAATTTTCTTCGTCATTATTTGGACACTATTATCCATTTTTTATAAATATATTAAAACCTCATTTATGAATAAAAAATGCGGTTTTTTTTACAAAATTAAAACAACAATCCGAAGCATTTATCGATTGGTCAATAGTAGTAAAACAGCAGATTATGTATGGGTTGAATTAACCAATTATTATAAAAACTCGGGATTGAAATATGGACAATATGATTATCGAAAACAAGTAATATGCGATTTCATATTTAATGAATCTCGAACTGTTAAATTTGAATTCAATGTAGAAACTTCTACTTTATCTTATAGTTCTATTATCCTTCCAAGTTTTGATGAAGAACGAACTAATGCTATTTTGATTTTAGCATCGCATTTTAATAATTTATTAAATTTTGGTATTGTAAAAGTTTGTCTGAAGTATAACTATATTTCATTTGAATATTCTAGAGATGTATTAATTTATTCTTTATATCCAGGAGAGATTGATTTTGATACAAGAAAGCATTTTGGAATTACAAAAGATATCATTTGGGCATTTGATAGTTTATTAGAAACTGGAGACGACCCCGTTTTTATTTTTTCGGAACTATTGAAAAGAAGAGCTATTGAAAATGAAAGGGAGTAGTTTTTTACAGTAAATTTGAAACTAAGTTGGTATTTCAAGGTTTTTTTTTATAAAATCCCTCCGATGTCTCCACTTCCCAACTAGTTGTGTGCTCTAGAAATATTTTCTAACTTTGTAGCCACTACTAAACAAAAAACTATATTTGTAAAAAACAAAATTATGAAATCGATAAAAATTATTTTTACAATTCTTGTTGCTTTATTTTCTATTCAAAATGGTATAGCTCAAAACGGTAAAAAGAACGAAAAAGCAGTAATTAAAACAACAATTCATTGTGATCATTGCCAAGCATGTGAAACATGTGGTCAATTATTTGATTCGGAAATGTTAAAAATAAAAGGCCTTAAAATGTATCAACTGGATGATAAAAACATGACTATTACGGTTCATTATAATGGTCAGAAAACAGATTTAAACGCTATTAAATTGGCTATTTCTAAATTAGGTTACGATGCCGACGAGATGAAGGCAGATGTTGTTGCCTACGAAAATCTTGACGGTTGTTGTAAAAAATAACAGTTACAAAGTACATTCAAAATACAGTTAAGACATTAATACCTTTACGCTTAAACGAACAAAACCGCAAATTTTACAGTTGCGGTTTTGTTGTTTTAACGATTATATTTCTGGTAACGGATCACCTACTTTAATTTCACAACGATGATGCGGTTGGCCATGTGCGGGATTATTTTTTGGTCGCGGCGTATTGGCTTCTGAAGCTGTAGTTTGAGCAGTTGTTGTTTGTGTTGTTTGAACTGGAGCCGGTGTAGCTTTTGGAGCCGGAGTAGCATTCATAGTGGGCGTTGATTCGCTTTTCTGCTCACTTTGAACCGTTTTAAAAAATGATTTTGGAGCTTCGCCTTGTGGTGCTGGCGGAGCAGTTTGGGGCGTGTTGGCTGGGCTATCCAAGGGTGCACCTACCGCTATATCACAACGGTGAAAAGGCTGGCCATGAGCGGGATTTAGTTTTGGTGCTTCTCCTTGTGGTGCGGCCGGCGTTTCTGGAGCAGTTGCTTGCGGTGAAGCAGGAGCCACCGGAGTTGCCGTTTCAGTATTTGCAGTAGGAGCTGCTACAGGAGCCGTTTCTTTTTCTTGACAGGCTGTCATTATAAACAAACAACCGACACAAAGTGATAATAACGTTTTCATTTTCATAGTATTTATTTTTTCTTTTTTCAAATATAAGAAAAAATGCCGAAAACAAAAATCGCAGAAAGTATCCTAAAAATAAGCTCGTAATTGAATGTTTCCAGTGTGAATAGCCGAACTAGTTTCGCTTTTCCGACCCTGGTAGTTTACATTAATGTCTAAAAAACTAGTTAAATTTTTCTGAACTAACAACCGCCACGTACTATTTCTTCCGGGTTGTAACCCTTCTAACATCTGAAAACCAACCGCCGATAAAGCATCGCCTTCAAACGTGTTTTCATATAAAGAAAATTCACCATTCATCGTAAATTGCTTTTCTCCCGCATAAGTAAATGAAGTTCCTAAACGGTTTTGCATCAATGTTTCAAATAAACCAAATTGATTTTTTTTAGATTGGTATTCATAAAAAACATCCAAACTGATGTTTTTAGAAAAGAGGTAGCTAATTTTTGGAGCTACTAAATAGCCTTTAATTTCAAAATTGCGATTTTCATAGTTTTCTACTTCCGATTCCGATAAAATAGTTCTACTATTCACGGTAAATAACCAACTTTTTTGAACTAAATGGTTGTATTGTAGTTGATGTGATTGATTTCTTGCTTGCTGAAAACCGAGTGACAGTAAATTTTGAGTGCTGCTTTCAACATATGTATAGGTGGTCGAGTGCTTCTGTTTGCCGCGATTATAAAACAAACTGTTCATAAAACTATTATTTAAACCTAATAATTCGGAGTCTTCCTTCGCAAAAGGATTCAAATTAAAATTGGTATCTCTAAAGGTTTTTTGATCAATTAGATAAGAGGTTTGGTTATAGAAATAGGATAAGAATTTTTGAATTCCTGATTTATTCTGCCATTGCATCGGATTAAATGTCAATGCCAAAGAAAACTTGGTTTGAAATGTATTGACAAATACTTGATTGGGCAGAAAAACGCGAACATATTTGGCTTGGTCTGGAAAAGGGGCAACTTCAAATTCGGCAAGTTCTTGTATGCCGTTGTTGTTATAGTCATTCCACATATAAACGCCTTGACCGGGCTCAACCTCAAGATAGGTAAATTCTTGTTGAGCCAAGGTTCCTGCCGCTGTTTCATAAACGGTTGTCAACTGTAGCAATTGGTTGAAGTAGCGATCATTATACAGTATGCGTGAATTTAATGAAGGAGCATTTTCTCGCAAAGGGTCTTCAAAAACTAAGTTTCTGTAATTAATAAAAACAGATAAATCACTTTTTTCAGTTTGCAACAAACGCGAATTTAAATAATAGGAATTCGACCGATTCACCCGTTGTACAAAGCCATTTTGTAAACTGTCGTTGATGCGATGGAGGTAACTCACTTCTACAAAAACTTTTGTGGAGTCACCGCGACCCACAAAACTACCAAATTCAGAAAAACGCTGACTCAGCTGCGATAACGACTGAGTTTCATTAATTTTTTCTTCATTATTTTCTGTTCGAAAACTTCCTCCAACCCAATTTTTTTTCCAATGGTATTTCACGTGCGACTCACTGCGAAGAAAAGTAGAATTAGAATAAGTTCCTTCGCTTTTCAAGAAGCTATTCGAACTTGTTGCCAGCCAATTCTGGTATTTATATTGCCCATCCAACGTATGTCGAAAACCTGTATAATTCGATTTAAAATCTAATTTTTCAAATTGATAAAGAGCAAATCCTTTTTCGTTGGCATTCCATCTAAGACCAGAAACTAATAAGCTTTGATTGCCAAAAGTGGTTGTATTCAGATTCCAGTCACGGTTAAATTCAATTGTAAATAAACGTTCAATCGTTCGAAAATCAGCTTGCACAAATTGATAATTTGCAAACGCATCTAACGTGGAGGTTTTTGAAAATAAGCGTTGCATTCCGTTAAACCGCCCTGCAAAACCTTGATTGTTTTCATCGTTTAACGAAGAATAAAGGTTTAAATCATTGTTGCTTAATCCTAATTCAAAGTCAAAAAGTGTTTTTTCAGACGGATTGTATTTTCCCATCACCGTAGCAATTTGAATTTTAGTTGGAGCGACTAAACGAATAATCGGTTCATAATTTCCTTGCGGGATGCCACCGATTGGCTCTATATATTCAAAGATTCGGCCGATGGCTTGGCTGTTGACTAACACATAATTTCCTTGGTTATTTCCTACTAAAGTAAATCGGACATTGTATAATTCATCCGCTTCATTGGTAGAAAATTCAAATACTTCTACACCAGAAAATAGTACTTTTCGATATAAAATTTTATTTTCAGAATAGCTATCAACATAAGCGGAAGGAGCAATCATTTGTGAAGTGTCATCGCCTGCTTCTTTTAAAATAGCAACTTGTTCTGTTGAAAGATTTTGTTGTAAGGGTTGATTTTTCACATCATTTTCTGAATAGATAAATCCACCTACACTCCATTTATCTCGTTCATGCATAACGCCGCCATAGGTAATGAATCGCGTGAAATTTCGGTCTGAAAACTGATATTCTATCGAAATTCGCATTTCAGAAGTAATAGGATATAGTGAGGTAAAGGTTACTTCGCCTGCATTATAATCGATGGTATATTGGTTGTTTTCGCCCCGTGTGAGCAAAATTCCATTTACAAAAACGCGTTCGGAACCAGAAATAACTAACACGTATGCTTCGCCATTATTTCCTCGCAATTTATACGGTCCTTGATTACCTTCTTTTCCGGTAAACGAACTTTTGGCATATTGTCCTCTTACCAAAGCTCCCGAAGTAAAAACAGAGGTTTTATTCCCTTCTTTTCCAAATTGAAATTGCGTAGAAATCCCTTGTACTTTCTTGTTAAAATTCAAATAACGCGATTGCCGATTTTCTAGGAATAAATCACCAGCACGAATGTTCCATTGCTCACCCGCTATTTCGATGAAGATTTGATCAAATTCATCTAATTTTTGCGAATAACCGCCTTCTTGCAATGGAATATTACTGTCTTGGATAGAAGCTCGTAAACTTACTTTGTCCGATAGTTTTCCAGATATTTGGAGGTCTAAATTAGAATTAACTACCGCATTTTGATTACTCCCGACAGTGACGCCTCGGGTTATACTTCCTGAAGTGTTGAGTCCGTCAAAGGGTTTAAAGTTGTTTAATCGCTCTTTAGAAAGTGAGTATAATTGACCATTTCCGCGGGCATTGGGCACCACTTTGCTCTCGTCATAAATCTGATAGGTCTTAGTTAAATAATCTGGAAACATAAGATAACGAACAACCAGCGTATCGTTTGAAGTGAAATTGTTTTTAAACTTCAGCGTTCCTTTTTGATAATCAACCTTGTAAAAAGTGGTGTCAATCGGATTTCCTTGTCTATCTAACAATTTGAAGAAAGCCTGATTGATACTCATTTTTTCAAGTGAAATGGTATCGTTTGTTGCAACGATTTTCTTTTTTTTATAAGGTGTTTCGATTTCTTGAGCATAAAGCCCAGAAAAAAATAGTAGAAAAACCCCTAAAGCCAATCGTTGAAACATAAATAGAATAACTCTAAAACGGCAAAAGTAGTATTTATTACTGTAAGTATTCTGAGTCGCTGTTTTTCAAACTAATTTGAAAAGAGTGTTTTTTTTATTTTTAGTAGAAATCGGTAAAAGAATAAATCAATTTTACTCTTTGGTGACCACTTGCATGGTTTCGCGACTGATTTGTTTCACTAAAACCGTTTTGTTCTCTTCTACCATTTGAGCTGCTTTTTCAGTAAAATGACGAATGGTATATAAAGAAACGTTTTCGTTATAGGAAACTTTAAATTTTTTGGCGAGTATTGACTTAAGTTCTGTAAAATTTCCAAATTTATCTTCTAAACAGACTGAAAAACTAATAGCACTATTTTGAATTAAACTCACTTTCATTTTGAATTGATGGAATAAAGCAAAAATTTCACTGATGTGTTCTTCCATAATAAATGAAAAATCGATGGATGACAAGGAAATCAGGAGTTGGTTTTTTTTGACAATAAAGCAGGAAGTATGCGGTTCTAAATCGGCATGCTTATAGACTTTTGTTCCCGGCAACATCGGATTGAGAAACGATTTGACAAATAACGGAATTTCCTTTCGTTGCAACGGCTGAAGCGTTTTTGGATGAATAACACTTGCTCCATAAAAGGCGAGTTCAATTGCTTCTCGATAGGAAATTTGGTTCAGCAAAATCGCATTTTCAAAAAACCTTGGGTCAGCATTTAAAACACCAGGAACATCTTTCCAAATAGTCACACTTTCTGCATTTAAGCAATAGGCAAAAATAGCGGCGGTATAATCGGAGCCTTCTCGACCTAAGGTAGTGGTGAAATTATTTTCGTCAGAACCTATAAATCCTTGCGTGATGTATAAGTTTTTTTTCTTTATCTGTTTTGTAATTAATTTTTGTGTTTGCTCCCAATCAACCAACGCATCACGATACGTTGCATCGGTTTTTATAAATTGACGAACATCCAACCAATTGTTTTTTAATCCGCGATAATTAAAATAAAAACTGACAATGGTGGTGGAAATCAATTCGCCAAAACTGACAATTTGGTCATAAACAAAATTATAATTAGGTGATTTGTTGTGGTTTAAAAAATAATCTAACTCTTTGAAATGAGCGTTGACCGCACTAAAAACCGGATGATTATCTTCTTCAAAAAGTTCCATTAAGATTTGATTGTGGTATTTTCGAACTTCTTGTACAGAAGCATTCAAGGCGTCTGATTTTTCAAAATAATTTTGAATAACCACTTCCAACGCATTGGTCGTTTTGCCCATGGCCGAAATAATTAACAACACGTTTTCATGTCCCACTTTTTCTAAAACGGAAAATACGTTTTTAATGCCATCGGCATCTTTTACTGATGCTCCACCAAATTTGAATAGTTTCATTGATAAGAAAGTATTAGGATAAGAGAATTAAATAGTAAGTCGAGTGAAATTAGCAATTCCCTCTTCGTCCATGTGTACTACTCGCCAATCTTCGAGCACTTTTGCCCCAGTTTTTTGATAAAATTGAATCGCCGATTCGTTCCAATCCAACACATTCCATTCAATTCGTCGAACGTTATCTTTTTTTCCTTGTTTGATAATTTCCGTATACAAAGCCAATCCTGCTCCAGTTCCACGGTGCTTTTCATTGACGATTAAATCTTCTAAATGAATAGTTTTTCCTTTCCATGTAGAAAAACGGTAATAATATAAAGCTATTCCTATGATTTCGCTGTTTTCTTCGGCAACAAAAATATAGAATAACGGATTTTCGCTAAAACCGTCACGAATTAAGTCGGCTACCGTGACTACCACGGCGTCTGGTTCTTTTTCAAAAGTCGCTAATTCTTGGATTAATTCCAAAACAGCGGACATGTCTTCGGGTGTTCCTTTTCGGATAAGCATTAGGCAAACTATTTGATACAAAAATACAATTCTAAATTCATTTTAAACTATTTATGAATGTTATCACAAAAATTTCGATATTTGTGCCACAAATACAACTACAACGTTTTCGCATGGAAGAAAGAAATAGAACGCTCGGTGAGTTTATCATCGAAAAACAAGAAGAATTTCAGTACTCAACAGGAGAGTTATCTCGAATTATCAATTCAATTCGATTAGCCGCAAAAGTTGTCAACTATAAGGTAAATAAAGCCGGATTAGTGGATATTGTTGGGGCAGCTGGCGAACAAAATGTACAAGGGGAAGACCAGCAAAAATTGGATGTTTATGCCAATGAAGTCTTTATTCAAACCCTAATTAACCGCGAAATTGTATGTGGAATTGCTTCTGAGGAAAACGACGAATTTATTACTGTGGCCGGTAAAGATAAAAGCCATAATAATAAATATGTGGTGCTCATGGATCCGCTAGATGGTTCGTCTAATATTGATGTGAATGTTTCTGTGGGAACTATTTTTTCTGTTTTTAGAAGAATTACACCAGTTGGAACTCCAGTGACAACAGAAGATTTTCTACAACCCGGAATTAATCAAGTGGCTGCGGGTTATGTAATTTATGGTACGTCAACAATGTTGGTTTATACAACAGGTCATGGCGTGAATGGATTTACTTTAAATCCAGCGATTGGAACGTTTTATCTTTCTCATCCAAATATGAGTTATCCGGAAGTAGGAAATATTTATTCTATTAACGAAGGAAATTACGTACACTTTCCGAAAGGAGTAAAAGATTATTTAAAATATTGTCAGTTAGAGGAAGAAGATCGACCTTATACTTCTCGTTATATTGGAAGTTTGGTTTCTGATTTTCATCGAAATATGATAAAAGGCGGCATATATATTTATCCAACCAGTTCAAAAGCACCGAAAGGGAAATTGCGATTGCTTTATGAATGTAATCCAATGGCTTTTATAGCAGAACAATCGGGCGGAAAAGCTTCGGATGGTTACCAACGAATTATGGAAATTTTGCCTACTGAATTGCACCAACGAGTTCCTTTCTTTTGCGGCAGCTTAAAAATGGTAGAAAAAGCCGAAGAGTTTATGGCACGGTATTAATAAGAGATAAAAAAGCCCTGAATTTTCAGAGCTTTTTTATTATTTATTCATGTTTTGCATCTCAAAGAGAAAAGTGTCTAAGTCGACATTTAAAACCAAAAGCGACAATGCTTTGTCTACAATATAATTCACATTTCCGGGACTAAATCCTAAAGCCAATGCAAATCGGATTAAAATTTCTTTTTGTTTTGGTCCTAAAACATGGTCAGTATAGACCATTCTAGCCAAATCGTACAATCTTTCTAGTCGATGGATATATAAATAAGGAGGATTGATAGGATATTTAGAAGGATTTTCCATGATTTCCTCATATTCTTCTTTTGAAATCTCCAAATTTTTGGCTAACTTATCAATGAATTCTCGCTCTTCAGGAGTAATGTCACCATCACTCAAGGCTACCCGAACAATGGCAGAAAAATGGCCTTTGTTTCTGTTTTTAAATCCGCTATCGAATAAATCTGAAAATGACATAACTTTAGTTTAAAATTGTCTACAAATATAAATTTATTTCTAATTTGAAAGGTGTAATTCGACAAAATTCTTTTATAATTCACTAAATCTTTAACAT
Organism: Flavobacterium sp.; assembly: GCF_028689845.1. Taxonomy (GTDB): domain Bacteria; phylum Bacteroidota; class Bacteroidia; order Flavobacteriales; family Flavobacteriaceae; genus Flavobacterium. The sequence goes on from NZ_JAQVCH010000012.1 coordinate 42,816, forward strand.
CATTTTAAAGGTATCCGCTCCAACCATTTCAAAATTAATCGTAAGTTTGGATTCCCTAAATTGTAAATTGATATAGTATGTCTGAATTTTGGTTATATTTTAATGTAGGCCTTAAACATGTCTTGGACTGGAATGGTTATGACCATGTCTTATTTCTTATTGCCTTAACGATTCCCTACGCTTTTAAAGATTGGAAAAGAGTTTTGATTTTAGTCTCACTTTTTACGTTGGGACATACGGTCGCTCTAATTTTATCGGTATATGAAGTGATTATTATCAAAGCTAATTTGGTTGAATTTTTAATTCCGATTACCATCTTAATTACCGCTTTTTTCGGACTTTTAACGGCCGGGAAATCAAATAAAAACGAAAGCATGACCTTTGTCGCTTTCATCACCTTGTTTTTCGGAATCATTCACGGATTGGGTTTTTCAAACTATTTCAAATCTATTTTACCGGGAAGTAATTCAGAAAAATTAATGCCGTTATTAGAATTTGCTTTAGGGATAGAAGTGGCACAATTAATTGTGGTGCTACTCGTTTTACTGCTTTCGTATATCGTACAAACATTTTTCCGATTCTCAAAACGAGATTGGATTTTGGTCATGTCAGCCTTTGTGATTGGCGTAGTTTTGCCGATGATTATTGAAAGCGATATTTGGCGTCCTTAAAAAGAACTACTATAAAAAATGGATAAAAAGAAATTAAATAAATATGACAAAGCGTATCTCCGCATAGCAAAAGAATGGAGTAGGCTGTCTTATTGCAAGCGAAAACAAGTTGGTGCGATTATTGTGAGAGATCGGATGATTATTTCAGATGGTTATAATGGCACACCTTCTGGTTTTGAAAATTGTTGCGAAGATGAAAGTGGTACAACCAAGTGGTATGTGTTGCATGCAGAAGCTAATGCAATTTTAAAAGTAGCGGGCTCAACACAATCCTGCGATGGAGCAACGCTTTATATTACGCTCTCGCCTTGTAAAGAATGTAGTAAACTCATTCATCAATCGGGAATAAAAAGGGTGGTTTATCACGAAGGTTATAAAGATGATAGTGGTATTGCTTTTTTGATAAAAGCAGGTGTTGCCGTAGAATTAATTTCTGATTTAGAATAATACTCATTTTCCAATTGAAAAGGAAAAAAACGTGAAAATCAAAAAGATATATTGGCCTTTAGTACTCTTTTCGGCAATTGCCTTAGGAGTGTTGATTGGTGGAAAATTAAATTATTTTTCGGCCACGACCTCTGTGGCTGGAAGTACTTATAAAAACAAATTAAATCGTTTAATCGAATTCATTGAACGCGATTATGTTGATGAAATCGATACGGATAGCATCGTTGATTTGACTGTGAATGGTATTTTAGAAAAACTGGATCCGCATTCGGTTTATATTTCTAAAAACGAATTGAATGGCGTAAGCGAATCCATGCGGGGAGAATTTGTAGGCATTGGCGTCAATTTTTATATGTATAAAGACACCGTTTCTGTCATAAAACCGATTGTTGGAGGTCCGTCAGAAAAAGCGGGTATCAAAGCGGGAGATCGCATTTTGTATGCCAACAATGACAAGTTATTCGGAAAAAAATTACCCAATGATTCCTTGTTTTCAAAACTAAAAGGCGAAGTAGGCTCCGATTTATCGCTTATGATTTATCGAAAAAGTGAAAACAAAAAAATAAAAATCAATTTAAAAAGAGATGTCATTCCAATTAAAAGTGTCGATGTTGCCTTAATGATTTCGCCAACGGTAGGTTATATTAAAATTAATCGGTTTGCCGAATCTACATTTTCTGAATACCGTAAAGGTTTAGTGAAATTAAAAAAACAAGGAGCTAAAACGATAGTGTTGGATTTGCGAGATAATGGTGGCGGCTATTTGGAGCAAGCGGTTGAAATTGCCGATGATTTTTTAGTTAAAAATGCTCCCATCGTTTCTACAAAAAATAAAAAAGGCCGAATTGACAAAACCAAAGCATCGGGTGATGGCCTTTTTGAACAAGGTGAAGTTGTTATTTTAATAAACGAAAATTCTGCCTCTGCCTCAGAAATTTTGGCGGGTGCCATCCAAGACAACGACCGTGGCTTGATTGTAGGTCGGCGTTCTTTTGGCAAAGGATTAGTACAACGTGAAATGTCTTTAGGCGATGGTTCTGCTGTTCGATTAACGGTAGCGAGGTATTATACGCCGTCTGGTCGGTCTATTCAAAAACCTTATATGGAAGATAAAGCCGATTATTTTCATGAATTTGAAAAACGGTATTATAACGGTGAATTATATGAAAAAGACAGTATTAAAGTGGCCGATAGTTTAAAATTTAAAACGTTAAAAGGGCGAACCGTTTTTGGCGGTGGCGGTATTATTCCCGATGTATTTGTTCCTCTAGAGGGAGAACATGGAAACGAAGCCCTTCAAATGTTGATGCAATCGGGTGTTGTGAGTTATTTTGTTTTTGAACAATTAGACAAAAATCGCAAAGAATTTGAAAAAGTTCCGTTTGAAACGTTTTATCAAAAAATGAAAGCGAATTCCGATTATGTGAAGCGGTTTCAAGACTATTTAGGTCAAAGTGGAATGATTTTTTCATTGGACACTCACAAAGAAATGGTCAACAATTACCTTATCGCCGAATTTACTCGTCAATTATATGATGATGAAAAATATTTTGGAATTATTTTAAAAAATGACCCAATGATTTTGAAAGTGTTGGAGCAGAAAAATAAATTGTAGTGACTAAAAATTTATTTCTTAATGCTATCATGCACTTGAACCGGATTGCCTTCATTCCATAACGTCAAAATATCTGTGGCGACAGAAGCTCCACTTCCTGCTGCAATCATTAACTGACTTCGCCAACCCGCTAAGGTTCCGCAAACGTAAACGCCGTCTTTAACCAAGTGGTCTGTATTTTGCAGTTGGATTCTGTTTTTTGCTGGATTTGCTTTTTGATGCGGCATTACAAACTCTTCTAAACCATCAATTGTAAACGGATTTCCAGCTCCAATTCCAATCACAACTAACTTGGTTTGATAAACTGATTTATTCGTGAAAACTGAAAAATGACCTGATTCACCTTCTATTTTTAAAACTTTTTCAAGCTGAATTTGATGAATATGCGGATAAGTAGTTTGCAAATGTTCCAAACTTTCTACTAATAATTCACTTCCTAATTTTCCTGGAGTAATTCCGTATGCATTATTAAATAAGGCTTCTTGAAGTGAGGAGGCTTTTTGGTGAGCAATCAATCCGATTTTTTTAGAAGAAGCAAATGGCTTTTGATTGGCAGAGCCTACAATTAAGGCACATGAAACACCAGAAACGCCACCGCCAATGATTAGCAAATCAAACATGACGTTAGTCTTTTAGTTTGTCTTCAATAGATTTTGACATCCTGAAAATGAGTAGAATTAAAATAGCACAAAAAGAAGCTACAATTCCAATGAGTGCAATGACACTGTCTTGTTCAAGTAAGTTTGAGTAATCCAATTGTGTGATATTGAAAACAATCAGAGCTACCGCTAAGACAAATAATATAGTTGTAAAAATTTTCATCGTCTCAAATTAATGACACAAAAGTACTAGAAATCAACTTAAGCAAAAAGGCCTTTAACATTAGCAGCAAATAATTTAACAGCAATTGCTAAAAGCACGACGCCAAAAACTTTTCGAATCACACTTAATCCGTTTTTGGTTAGAAATCGCTCAATTCGAGCCGACGATTTCAAAACACCATATACTAAGATGATGTTTAAAACAATGGCAATAATGATGTTAATGGTTTGAAACTCTGCTCGAATGGATAAAATAGTAGTCATTGTTCCAGCACCGGCAATGAGCGGAAAAGCAATGGGAACAATAGAACTGGATTCCAAGTTTTCATCACGGTACAATTTAATACCCAAAATCATTTCTAAAGCAAGAAAAAACAAGACAAAAGCACCAGCAACGGCAAACGAATTAATGTCGATACCGATTAAACTTAAAATGGTTTCGCCTACAAATAAAAAAGCAATCATTAATATTCCAGAAACAATCGACGCCTTTTCAGAATGAATATGGCCTACTTTTGATCGTAAATCAATAATAATCGGAATACTTCCAATAATATCAATCACCGCAAAAAGCACCATGGTAGCTGTAAATATTTCTCTTAAATCAAAACCCATGTTTTCCTAATTTTGTGCAAAATTAAAGTTTTAAAACGGATTTTACATAAAATACCATTAATTATAACAATCAGTTTCTCGGAAACCTTTGTACCTTTGTCCCTTTAAACTTTGCACCTTTTAAAATGTTTCAATTAGGAAAAACCATCGTGTCGGAAGAGATTCTAGAAAAAGAATTTGTATGCAATCTCACTGCTTGTCATGGTGCTTGTTGTGTGGATGGCGATGCAGGAGCACCTTTGAGTCAAGATGAAACAAAAATTTTGGAAGAAATTTATCCCAAAGTAAAACCTTTTCTTCGCAAAGAAGGCATTGCCGCAATTGAAGCACAAGGAACTTGGGTAAAAGGCGAAGATGGAGAATTTGAAACACCACTCATTAACGGACAAGATTGTGCCTACGTTATTTTTGATGGGAAAACCGCTCTTTGCGGTATTGAACAAGCCTATAACCAAGGCATTGTAGATTGGAAAAAACCAGTTTCGTGTCATTTATATCCAATTCGGATAAAAGAATTTTCTGATTTTTCGGCAGTTAATTACCATAAATGGGATATTTGTAGTCCAGCTTGTGCTTTAGGAAAAGAGTTAGAAGTTCCGGTTTACAAATTTGTAAAAGAAGCGTTAATTCGAAAATTTGGCGAAGCTTGGTACCAAGAACTCGAAAAAGTAGGCGAAGAACACAACAAGCGAATGTGATTATTCAACATACTGTTTTAGCCAATTTCTTTAGGCTTTTAGAGCGTTAATTAAATCTTTTTTATAAATTATACAATTCGCTTTCTCTTTATAAATTTATAATATAATAAGCTTAAATGTTTTTTGTACTAATTTTATTAGTAATTTGGCAATAATGATGTAAAATTCATTGCCAATGAAAAGTTGTTATTATATATTTATTTTTTATTTTTTTATTTTTTCAGGTTTTTCACAGTCCAAAATTAAAAGGGATGAGCTTACTTTAAAAGCAGATTCCCTTCATGATAATGGAGATTATAAACTTGCTTTTGAACTAAGAAAACAAGCCGTTTCTAACTATTCTTCCTCAAATAAATCGTATAATTCTTTTTTAAATGCTAAACTTCATTTGACAGAATCCTGTCTTTATGAAAAAATGGCGTATAATTATCATAATCCAAACGACTCTATTTCAAAGCGTGCTTATGATAACTATTTTAAATTAGCCATTGAAAAATCAAAATTGGCAAAATCAGAATATGAAAAAGTTGCTCATCCGGATAAGTTGTTTAAATACAATATCCAAAGCCGTATTTATCATCAATTTGGGTATACAGGAAAATGGAAACTTGCGTTGGTTGAAGCAGAATTAGGTTTGCAAATTCTTAAAGACACCCTAACCAAGAATGATAAAAAATTTGTCGATTTAATTCATGATATTGGTTATATATACGCTGAACTAGGCGATTATTCAAAAGCCATTGAAAACTATAAAATCTCACAAGACATGTACATCAATAACATTGGCGAAAAAACTACAGATGTTGCTTTGTCTTATAATAATATTGCGGTACAATATAAAAAAATGGGTTTGCGAAAAGAGGAACTTTTCAACTTATTAAAAGCTAAAGATATTTGGGAGCAACTTAATAATGATGAAGATATGGCCCATCTATATATTTGTTATAGCAATCTTTTTAAGTGGTATTCTTATTATGGTGATTATGAAAAAGCAGAAGAGTATTTGTTGAAACAAAACAAAATTAAAGAAAAAATAAAAGTAAAACCACAGATTAGTTTTATGAATAATCAAGAGGAGAAATATAAATATAGGTTAAAAGAATGGCAGAATTTAATGTTGCATTATGGCAGAAAAAAAGACACAATTAAACTATTATATTATGCAAAAGCCATTAATGATAATATTAAACCTTCAAAAAAATTATTAAATTTTGAAATTAAAACGATTAGCCAAACGCTAAAATATGAAGCTTCGATTTATAAAGTGAAAAATCCGAGTTTGGCTTTAGCAAAAATTGATCAAGCAATTCAATTTCAAGAAGCGTATAAAGACCAATTTTTTACCAAGGTATTTCCCTATAAATTATATAAAGCCGAACTTTTGGTTGATTCGAAACGTTTTGAAGAAGCACAGCTCTTTTTAAAAGACTTAGCCTTGTCAAAAACACAAGCCACTTTAGCCGAGAATTTCAAGTTAACAATTTTAAAAGCAAAAACAGCAGCAGCACTTAAGGATACAAAAACAGCAGAAACGTTATTTAATACTGCTTTTGAGCTTTTAGCAAAATCTTCAAAATCTAATATAGAAAACCTGACTGTTGACGATTTAAAACCGTTGATTTCATTTGAAACTACAGAAGGATTTATAGCGATGGGTGATTTTTATATGAAACTGTTCACGATTGATAAACAGGAAAACCATCATAAAAAGGCATTGCATCGTTATATGATTGCTTCAAAAATATATAATCAATTGTATTTAGGAGAGCGTTATAATGAGTTGTTATTTCAAACCAATAACGAAATTAATGAACGTTTGATGTCTTGTTTAGCGGCAAATAAAAACACTGATTTAACGGAAGTGGTCAATAGCATGGAAAATAACGCTTCTAAACTCATTTGGTCTAAATTTAATTTTAACAATAAACGGTTAAAAATTAAAATCCCAGAAGCTCAATTAAATGAGGAGGAACGATTGATTTCGGAGCTTAATTTTTATCAAAATAAAATTTTAGAATCCAATCAAGAAGAGGAAGATAAAATCATGCTTTGGAAAGGAAAAATATATGATTTAAAGAATGAACTGTCTAAAATTCAAGCGTTAATTCAAAAACAACATCCCAATTATTATCAATTTAATTTAAAAGAATTTGATTTAAAACTGCTTCAAAACGACTTAAAAAAGAATGAAGCTATTTTGAAATATAGTATAACAAACAGAAATGTTTATGCTTTTTTAATTTCTAAAAACAAAGTGGAATTAATCGCTCTAAATGATAAAAAAACAATTCAAAACCAAGTCAATGAATGCTTGAGTTTCTTGAAAGATAGAAAGCCAAATTATCAAAAATCATTTATAAAGTTACATTCACTTTTGTTAGATCAAATCAATTATCAAGCTTTTGATAAACTTACCATCATACCCGATGGTTCTCTACATTATTTGCCTTTTGAAGTTCTTTTGTTAGATAAAAAAGCTCCATTAATTAGTTATGCTTCTTCTTTATTGCTTTATCAGGAACAACGAGCCATTATACCATCTTATTCTACTGTTTCCATTGGAGCTTTTTCAGCGTCTAATGAATATGCTAAATTGCCCCAAACAGCATCCGAAATAGATGCTATTCTTAGTGTTTTTAACGGAAAAGCGTATGTAAATGCAGGAAAAATTGATTTTTTAAAGCAAGCCAATTTATATAACGTCCTGCATTTAGCCATGCATTCTGACAGCAATGAAGAATATCCGGAATTTTCATCCTTACATTTTTATGGAAAAACTAATTCTAAATTATTTATTTCAGAACTGTATAATGAAACATTGGTAGCCAATCTTGCTGTTTTAAGTGCTTGTGATACCGGAAATGGTTTTTATGAAAACGGTGAGGGTGTTATAAGTTTGTCTAGGGCTTTTAATTATGCTGGAATTCCGAGTACAGTTATGAGTTTATGGAGAGTGGATGACGAAGCTACTGCAAAAATGATGCGTTATTTTTATAGGCATTTAAGTCTGGGCGAAACAAAAGATGAAGCACTAAAAAACGCAAAACTTGATTATCTTGAAAACACCGCAGACCCATTGCTAAAACATCCGTATTACTGGTCTGGTTTTGTGATTTCGGGAAATACGGATGCCTTAGTAAAAAACGATTTTGATTATAAATGGATTTTACTACTTGTAATCGTTTTTAGTATTATTTTGATTTTTTATAGAAAAAAACTAGTTCAATTGTTTAAGTAAATTTTGAGCTTCTACTTTTTTAAATTCTTCTTGATTTTTTACTGCAATTTCTAATTCCAAAATGGCTTCTGCTTGTTTGTTGCTCTTTAAATAAGCCAATGCTTTATACCAATGTGTTCTGGAAGATAAATTACTAGATGAATGTTCTACTATATTTAAAAGTTCTATAGCTTGCTCGGGTTTGTCTGAAGCAAGCAAAACATTAGCCTGATAATACAAAATAGTAGTGTCTTTTGTTTCTTCAAAATACGCTTCAAACAAAGTTAAAGCTTGTGTAAAATCCTTATTTTCATAAGCAATAAAAGCGGTGGTCAATTGATTTTCTTCTGGAGAAGAACGGACAATGGGATAACTTACGTTTTTAGACACCTCAAAATAAGTAGCAAAAAGAGCTTTGGGTTCTTCTTTTTTGAAAAAGAAAGTAGTGATAAAAAAACCTAAAGAAATAACAAGCACCGCTGCGACAGCCATCTTATAATAAAAAGAGTGGTTTAACGGATTGCGATTATTTTCTTTTTTTATTGCTTCTTCAAAAGAAGCAATCATTTTTTTAAATTGTAAATCATCTTCAATTTTACAAACTTGTTTCAGATTTTCTTGGTATTCTAACGCTTCTCTAAATTCAGCATCGTTATTTTTTAATTCTAAAAATAACTTCGTTTCTTCATCATTTAGGGTGTTAAACAAGTATTTTTCGATTAATTTATCTTTCATTTTAATTCTTGTTACCTTGTTTTATTAGTTCTTTTAAGTTTTTTAAACAGCGAGATTTGTGGCTTCTCACGACAGCTTCGTTTTCATAATTTTTAAAAACTGCAATTTCTTCATTAGTTAGTCCTCTATAAAATGATAATGTTAACACGTCTTTGCATTTTTCGCCCAAATGATTAAAAAAATGGCGTAAAATTTTTTGATTTGGAGTCAAGTCTTCGTCAAGTAATTCAGTGCTTCCCGTTATTTCAACAAGCGGGATATTATTTTCTTCAAGATGTGGAGTGGAAAGTGTTTTTCTCTTTAAAGTGTTGAAAATTAAATTTTTAGCAATGCCAAACAAGTACGTTTTCATGCTGCTGTTAACCGTTACTAATTTCCCCGAAAGAGCGTGATTTCTAAGAATAATAAATGATTCCTGAAACACATCGTCTAAGTCGCTATTTTCTAAATTGTATTTTCTAGCAAAAATTAAAAAGGAAACTTTATAAGACATATAAAGTTTCTTCAAAACTATCTCATCATTAATTTGAAAAGCTTTGATTAAATCTTTTTCCATTTTTTTAGAATTCGTGTTAACATTTATAATTTCCAAAATACTAATGTATACTAACAAATATACTATTATGAAAAATCAATTCAAAACTTTAATTTTTACTGTGCTGATTTTTGCTTTTTGTGGGAATAATTTGAATGCTCAATTTTTAGATAAATTAAGAAAGAATTTAGAAGAAAAGGTAGAGCAAAAAGTTATCGAAAAAACCTCCGATAAAGCTGCCGAAAAAACCGAAAAGACCTTGGATAAAACCTTGGAAAAAATTTTAGAACCACAATTTGGAGGGAATAAAAAAAGCAAAAAAATTACTCCACAAAATGTTCCTGCTAGCTTTGAGTTTGAGTACCAATACCAGTTAAAAATGACTACTATTCAGAGCAAAACCAATTTGAATATGGATTACTTTTTAAAACCAGGAGCAACCTACATGGGGATTAAAATGAATCAAGGACAAGAAATTTTTATGATTATGGATGGCGAAACAAATATTAATTACATGTTTATGAATATGGGTGCAAATAAAATTGCCACCGCTACTTCCATTGATGGAGACGACCTAATAGAGCAAGAAACCGTTGATTATGATGGTTACAGGATTTCCGATTTGCCTAATAAAACTTTTTTAGGCTATGACTGCAAAGGGAAAAAGATGGAAAGTGATGAATATGTTTTCATAATGTATTTCGCAGAGGATGGGCCTATTAGTTTTAATGATGTTTTTAAAACAGATACAGACAGAGTTCCAAAAGCGATAAAAGATCATTTTAAAGAAGGCGAAAGAGTAACCATGATGTACATGGAAATGAAAGATAAGGTGAACAAAGGCAAGAAAAACACTTCTGGCACAATCGAATGCACCTTGCTTGAACCTACTAGCTTTATGTTTGAGACCGCGGGTTATAAATTTATGTAATGTTCAAATTAAAAATAGAAATCTAAAAAACAGACAATCATGAAAATTTTAAAAATCACTTTTATTTTAAGTTTTATCCTTTTTTCTAGCAACTTTTTTGCCCAATCAATTTCGGGTCAAGTTTCGCTCAGCGGTTTTCCAGCAAAATCAGTTATTAAAGAAGCAACTGTAGTCGACCTTTTTAAAAGTTTCAAAGAAGGGAGTTACAAAATCAACTTTTCATTTAAAGCAGACCAAGTTAACAAACGAAATGTCGTGTTATTTGACTTAAAAACCACCATAAAATTAAATGGCAAAACCATACATCAAAGCACTCGTGGTGGATGGCCATGGTTGCCAGGAGACATGTATGTTCCTATTGAAGCGTTTGATTTAATTCCAGGTATCCAAAAAGTAGGAATCATGCCTATTCCAAAATTGTCGCCTAAACGAATGGACATGGCACTTCCTAAAGGCGATTATGACATTACGCTAGAAATGGTTTCAAGTTCTGAAGGTGTAAAAGGAGAAATAAAACCGCTTAAATTTTCCTTTAGTGTGAAATAATAAGGTTCAAATCTAAAATAAATAAAATTTATACAACCATGAAAACAAAAACCAATTTCTTTTTAAATATAACATTTTTACTTTCAGGCTTATTGCTATCCGCCCAATATAATATTGAATTGGTAAAAGATATTAATCCCTTGGGCAATGCAAGTATTGAAGGAATTACAGAATACAATGGCAAACTTTACTTTAGTGCGGATGATGGCGTACATGGAAGAGAACTTTGGACGACCGATGGCACCGCTGATGGCACTGAATTAGTAAAAGACATTAGGGAACCAGGAGTAGCTCATTCAATTCCTAGTGAATTTACAGAATATAACGGCAAACTGTACTTTCGAGCCCATGATGGTGCTGTCAGCGGAATCGAACTTTGGGCGACTGATGGTACCACTGATGGTACAGAATTAGTAAAAGACATTTATCCAGGACCGTATCATTCAATACCTGAAAGATTTCATGTATATAACGATAGAATTTACTTTAAAGCGGTTACCTCTGGAACCTCAGGCTATGAACTTTGGGTTTCCGACGGAACTGCTGCTGGTACCCAAATGTTTAAAGATATAAATCTTGCAGATGGTGGAGGCTCAGGGCCTTCTGATTTTGCCGAACTTAACGGACTGCTTTATTTTGTAGCAGAAGATTTCACTTATGGTCGTGAAATTTGGGTTACTGATGGAACTTCTGATAACACATTGCGATTGAAGGATATTAATCCTGGGGTAAGCAATTCATTACAAGGTGCTAATTTTGTAGAATATCAAGGAAAGCTATATTTTACGGCTAATGATGGGACTACAGGATCGGAACTTTGGTTTACCGACGGAACTTCCGACGGAACGCAATTATTGAAAGACATTAATCCGAGTGGCTCTTCAGTTCCTTCTGAGGTTTTAGAATTTAACGGGGAGTTGTACTTTATGGCTAATGATGGTGTTACGGGGAGAGAACTTTGGAAAACCGACGGTACTGAAAGCGGAACTCAACTAGTGATAGACCTTAGACCTGGTGTATCAGGCTCAGAACCTGCTGGTCTATCAGTATTTAACAACAAAATATACTTTTCTGCAATAACTCAAAGCAACGGAAGAGAACTTTGGGCTACAGACGGCACGGTTGCAGGTACGAATCTCGTGAAAGATATTAGTCCAGGAGTGAGTTATTCTTCTCCATCACCATTTACTGAATATAACAATATGCTCTATTTTTCGGCTGAGGATCACACCAACGGACGAGAGCTTTGGAGAACGGATGGCAGCACTTCTGGAACCATAAAAATTAGTCCTGCTAACCCTAATTACGCACCAATAACTACTATTTATACTCCTTTAATTGTTTACAATGATGCGTTGTATTTCTACGCAAACTATAACGCTGCAGGTATAGAGTTATGGAAGGTTACAGACGCTCCCTTATCAACCTCAGAATTAAGTTGGGCAAACCAACTCAAGATTTATCCCAATCCAGTCAAAGACTACCTAACGGTTCATTATGAAGCCAATCAAAAGCAGGATATCACTATTTATTCAAGTTTAGGACAACCGTTGGCTACTTATGAAAAGACCAATGATAATCTTCAAATTCCTGTAGACCATCTTGCAAATGGCTTGTATTTTATTTCTATAAAAGAGGAAACAGGAAAGACAACGACTTTAAAATTTATAAAAAACAACTAATCTAAAGTAAGAAAAAAACAGTACCGTTTTTGGTGAAAAATATACCGAATGGTTAAAAAATTTATAGTTATGAAAAACAACATACTACTTCTCTTTTTTTTTATTTACGGAACAAACGCTGCTTTGGCTCAAAGCAATAGTGTTGTTTCTGGTAATACAGCGACGGGAACTTCGGGATTAGCGACATATACGGTTGGGCAAATTGTCTACAAATCCTTTAGCGGAACAAACGCGAGTGCCACACAAGGCCTACAACAACCGTTTGAAATCAATGCCTTAAACGTGGATGAGGTACCACAAATTCAATTAGTTGCTAGCGTTTATCCCAATCCAACGTCTGGAAACCTAAGCTTAACAATAAAAGAATACGACATTTCAAACATACACTATCAATTGTATGACAGCATTGGTAAAATCATTTTAAACGGACAAATAAACCAAAATGAAACGCAGATTGAAATGGTAAACTTGCCTGCTGCTCTTTATTTTTTAAAAATAACCAAAAACCAAGATAATCTCAAAACATTTAAAATCATTAAAAATTAACAGTATGAAAAATAGTATTCAAAATTTCGTAAAAACAGTAGTAATGCTCGTCATTTATGGTTCACTAACGACTTCTTTTGCACAAACACCAGAAAAAATGAGTTACCAAGCTGTAATTCGCAACGCTGCCAATACGCTATTAATCAACCAAACCATCGGTATGCGAGTAAGCATTTTACAAGGTTCGGCAACGGGAACAGAAGTTTACAAAGAAATTTATAACCCCAATCCTACTACAAATAGCAACGGATTAATAACGGTAGAAATTGGTGCTGGCATTCCTATAACAGGAACCTTTGCTTCCATCAATTGGTCAAACGGCATTTATTTTATAAAAACAGAAACCGACCCCACTGGAGGCACCAATTATTCCATCGTTGGCACAAGTCAGCTACTAAGTGTACCCTATGCCCTATATGCCAAAAATAGTGGTACGCCAAGTTGGGGTTTAAGTGGAAATACTGGTACTAACCCCGCAACCAATTTTATTGGAACAACAGACAATAACGATGTGGTTTTTAAAAGAAATAATATAATTTCTGGTAGAATTGGAGGTAACAATACGGCTTTTGGTAATTCTGCCTTGTCTTCTAATACTTCTGGGGGAGATAATGTAGCCTATGGTACTTCTGCACTAAAATCAAACACCACAGGAGAAAGAAATGTGGCCAATGGGTTTGAAGCACTTAAAGATAACACCACAGGAGATAGAAATTTGGCCAATGGTTCTTTTGCACTAAAATTAAACACCACAGGATCTTTTAATGTGGCCAATGGGAATCAAGCACTTTATAGCAACACCACAGGAAGTTATAATACTGCAATTGGAGATAATGCACTTTATAGCAACACCACCGGGAGCAACAACACGGGTCTTGGAAAGGGTGCTTATGCACCCTCTGCAACAGGTAGCAACCAAGTGCGTATTGGCAATGCAGCCGTTACGTATGCGGGCGTTCAAGTGGCGTGGACCATTACTTCTGATCAAAGATGGAAAGAAAATATTCAAAAATCTGCTTTAGGTTTAAATTTTATTAATGACTTAGAACCAGTGTCTTATAACCGTAAAAATGATGAAAGCAAAAAAATAGAATACGGTTTTATTGCTCAGGAACTTGAAAAAACATTAGCAGAGTATAAAGTAACCAACGCAGGTATTATAACCAAAGACGATGAAGGCATGCTCAGTGTTCGTTACAATGATTTACTGGCACCCATGGTAAAAGCCATACAAGAGTTAAAAGCCGAAAATGACAAACTAAAAGCCGAAAACAATTGGGCAGATGCAGAAATCAAAAATATAAAATCAACCAATGAGTTGTTAACCAATAGATTGGAAAAATTGGAGCAGTTATTAATGGTCACAGCAGAATCAAAATAAATAGTCATTTAGTGGTAATTTTAAGAAAGTGTAGAGTTTTATAACATTTAAAACATGACAAAATCACCTCCATTTCTTATCTATTTCACTTTTGTTAATGATGATTTTTTGCCACACTAATAATTCAGAAAAAAACGATCTTAAAGTTTTTAAAATATAATTAATCAACCTTTTATTCAATGAGAAATAAGCTCACAGAAAAACAGCAATCTAATACACTAGCAATGGTTTCAAGTTCTGAAGAGTAAAAGGAGAAATAAAACCGCTTAAATTTTCCTTTAGTGTAAAATAATAACAAAATCAAATAACCACTTATGAAAACATTTCTAAAAATAGCCATAGTATGTGTCTTGATAATAGCTTGCAAGGACCAAAAAAATGAACCAGAGAGTTTGAAGTCGGTCATAGAAAAGGAAAAACCAACTCAGAAAAATGAAAAAATCGACTCTAAAGCTGTCGTACTGCTTACTAAAGAACAGTATGAACTCTTTTTTCCAAAGCAATTAGGAGATTATAATCTTATACAGGTAGGTGAAGATAAAGTTCAGGGTATTGGTACAGGAACCTATATAAAAGGAAAGGATTATGGTAATGTCATGCATTATTTTGTAACCGATGGTCATCGAAAAGGTTCATCTGCTTTGAGAAATTTTAAAAAAAGTTACGAATCAGACGATAAAGCACCCGAAGGACGCGAGTATGTTAGAAAAGAACGCGATGGTTATAAAACGTTTGCGTTGCTTGAACATAAGTATAACATGTACGACGTATCGGCTATTTATAACAACCGTTTTCAGCTTACGGTAAAAGGTCATGAAAAACCCGATGAACTTTGGACTTACTTAAAACAAGCGAACTTAGAAATTTTGGACTGATTGTAAAACTTAAATTTTTTACCATGAATACACATAAATTAAAATTTAGAAGTCTTTTCCTTGTCGTTTTTTTAATGCTTGCTACGTTGAGCTGTAAAAATGAGTCTAAAAATGGAGCGAACACCGAAGATGCAGATAATGAGATGCCTTATCCTTCCAAGAAAATCAAGGAATCGGATGAGCGGAAAGTGCCAACAGGAACGGTTAACGTTCAGTTTGATGGAGAATCTGCCTCGTTTGCAGCCTTCGACCCTAACATGACTACCGATGTTACGTATCTTAATAACGGAATACAGTTTGTAATTACTTCCATGAAAAAAGAAGCTGTTTTAGTAAATATGTATGCCCCAGATTTTTTAAAGAAAATACCAATTACCATTTCGCAACAAAGTTATGCACTTGAAGGAGAAGCAGCGTATAAGGTAGAAACACAAAGTAGATTGGAAGTGACCATTCCGAATAATCCAGTCCAAAAACGCGATGCTAAAGTGCTTTATGAAGGCACTGTAACTTTAAACGAACTTTCTGAAAATAGGTTAGTGGTAACCTTCTCAGGAACTGGTTTGCCTATTTCCGATTCTAAAACAGATTTCTTTCCGCTATCAGGAAAAATAGTTTTGGAAAATTTTAATGTGTATGATTTTAGGGATTGATTTGGCTCGAGCACAACGTAAGAATTCAATATAATTAAAGAACCAATATTCATAAAAAAAACAATACTGATAAAATTTAGCAAAAATAGTAAAAGCCATAAAAGAACTTTAAGCCGAAAATGACAAGCTAAAAGCACAAATCAATTGGGCAGATGCAGAAATCAAAAATTTAAAAGCAACCAATGAATTATTAACTAACAGATTAGAAAAATTGCAACAGTTATTAATTCACAACAGAATCAAAATAAATATCCATTTAATGGAAATTCTAATGAAGTGTAGAATTTAACAACTTTTAAAAGATGAAAAAATAACCACCATTTCTTATCGATTTCAATTTTGTTGATGATGATTTTTTGACATACTAAAAATTCAGAAAAAGACGACTTCAAACTTTTTAAAAATAGAACTAACCTAATTACATTTTTATGAAAAATAACTTAATACTACTTGCTTTTGTTTTAACAACAATATTTTTTTCCTGTAAAGAGGATAAAATGGCCAAAGAAACGAGTTCAGAAAACACCGCACAAGTGGAAGAATCGGTGATGAATCAAGATGAACAGGCTGTGAATGACTTTAAAACCTATACCGGAGAAGAGCTAAATAATTGGCTGCCAGCCAAAATATTAGATTATGTAAAAGAACCGAGTACGTTAGAATTTGGGAATGAAGAATTGCATCAGGTAAAAGCAGATTATCAATACAAAGGAGGTCACGAAAAATACATTACAGTAGAAATCACTAATGGTCAAAGTCAAAAAGACCTTAGAATCAAGTCGAGTATCGTTCAAAGAATTGAAATGAAATTTGCAGAAGATACCGAATCGGGTTATACAAAAGTTCATAAAAGAAACAACGTTGAAGTATTTGAAATGCAAGGAGATTACAATAATTCATGCTCATTAGAATATATAATCAACAACCAATTTTATGTAAGGTTAGACGGCAATAATTTAAAGGCAGCAGAGCTTTGGCAATTTGCAGATGAATTAAATTTTAAAGAATTAACTCAAAAATAAATATATGGAACAAACAGAAAACAAGATAGAGGTGACATCAGTAGAAACAGAGGGCAAAAACATTGCCATTATCGCCTACCTTACGATCATAGGTTTAATCATTGCTTTTGTAAAGAACAATGACAATAAAAACGAGTTTGCTCGATTTCACATCAAGCAATCTTTGGGGTTAGGTTTAACGGGATTGGCTTTAGGAATTATCGGAATGATTCCAATATTAGGATGGATTGTTTACATCGTAGGTATTTTTATTTTACTCTATATGTGGATTGTTGGACTAATGAACGCCATCAACGGAAAACAAAATACAGTCCCTTTTTTGGGAGATAAGTACGTAGAATGGTTTAAAAACCTATAAAACATTAAAAAAATAAATATCATGATAAATCGTAAAATTACATCAATTTGCATTTTGCTGCTTTTTTTAACAACTTTATCCAGCAATGCCCAAATAACTCCCCGTTTAAATAAACCAAAAAAGGAAAGTTCACCAAAAGTGATTAATCCAAAAGCACTTGATCCAAAAGTGATTAATCCAAAAGTACTGAATACGGATCCTGTAAAGTTGATAAAAAAACCAACACTTAATCCAGAATTATATAAAAACATAAACGCATTAAAAAAAATTGACGTAAGTGACTCCAGAGACAGAACTGATAAAACGACAATTGAAACTAGTGGTTCTGGGGCAATAAACAGTATTGAAATTAGTGGAAAGGAACCAAATTTATGTGAACCACCAACAACTAGAAAACTAGATATTACCACATCAGATTTTAGCTACTTTACTACTTCATCTGTTCCAGATTTTATTAAACCAGGGGTGGTGATTAATTATTCCTCAATTATAGACGGCAGAAACACCATCAATACCGCACCAAGAAATCCCTTAACGGTATATCTAGTAAATACTTCAGCGATTGCAGGATTAGACAACCTTTCCGTAGACATACTAAATCCACAAAATGTTAGCGGAATTAACAATGCTTTAGGCAACTTAACGGGAAAGGTAAATTCCAAATCAATACCCGCAGATATGAATTTTGAGATAACTGAAATCAATTCAGAAAAAAGCTTTCAGTACGCAATTACTGGGTCTTATAGTGCTGGGCCTTTACTTTCGGCAAAGTTTGGCGTTTCTGGGGGAGATTTTAGTAATAGTTATTATTATTTAATCAAATTTTCTCAAAATATGTATAATGTTGCGGTAGACCCTAATACCGTTAGCTTTGTAAATGATATGCCCAATGCCAATCAACTCGCTTACGTTTCGGATGTAACCTATGGAAGAAAAGGATTGATGCTGATTAAAACTACTAAGAGCATGAGTGAGATAAAAGCAGAAATGAGTGTTAAGGTTAATTATGCTATAAGTAAAGGAGAAATCAGCGGGTTTTTAAAATCTGTAAACCGAGATAGCTCATCGGAGATTCGTGTTTTCTTTTATGGAGGCAGTTCTAGCGTTGCAGCCCGTTCACTTCAAGAATCTGATATGTCGGCTGGTTTTGATAAATGGGTTTTTGCAGAAGCTGGAAACGGACGATTAGCTTTACCAATTTCATACAAAGTAAAAAACCTTAAAGGGGAGCAACTAATGTTAAGTTCTGTATTTGAGCAAAAAGAGAGAAATTGTGTGCCTAAAAAAGATATTAAACTAAAAGTGACTTTATTAGACCTTCAATGTATTGGCGGTAGAGATGGTGGCGGAAATGAACCTGATGATTATGCTATCCAACAATATGTTGTTTATAAAGCAAACGGAAAAGAAAAAACATTTACCTCAAGATCTATTAACGTTTTTCCAAATAGACAAAATGGTCCCGTTCAAGTGCCTAATCAAAAAAACATTTTTATTTCAGGTGATGCCAAACACCAACTTCATGTTAAACAAAACAGAAACAGAGTTGGCCGAGGAAATATTATAAATAATTCACTGGTATTTGATATTTCTCAGGATGAATACATGGATAAAAATGCAGAATTTAAAATTTATACATGGTTAAAAGAATATAGCGGGAGCAATGACAAGGTTTTAGCAAACAATATATATACCTCGGTTAAAATTAAAGAGGTTATTGATCTTCTTTTGGGAGTTACAGAGCTAGATGAGGTAACAACTTTTCCAGATGGACAAATTGGAAAGGGCAGTGATGGACGAGCACTTTTTCATAGTTTTGGAAGCGGATACTTGATGTTGGCGGATATTCAAAAGCTTAAATCGAAAAAAGTTTTGGAAGGCCCAATTAAACTTGGTGATGGCTCTGAAAAAGCTGCTGCTTGGATGACTTTTGAATTATTAGACTAAAATTTTAAAAATCATAATCTTACTACTATGAAAATGTGCTTACGCTTTTTAAATGATATAGAAAGTGTAAGCACATTTTCTATACGTTTAGAATTACTCATTCTAAGCTTTTTTTTGATTTTATTGCCTTTAAATACAATAGCTCAAAATCAAGAGTTTGTGCCGTTAGAAGGAGCCAAAGGCAAAGATGTTATTTGGTTGCCAACCCATCAATTGTTAATCGATGCAATGCTCGATATGGCAGAAGTTGGACCAAAGGATATTTTTTTTGACCTCGGTTCTGGAGACGGTCGATTAGTTATCGAGGCGGCAAAAAGAGGTGCTTTTGCAACCGGGATTGAATATGAAGCTGAACTCGTAGAGTTTTCAAAAAAAGTAGCAGAACAACAGGGTGTTTCAGAAAAAGCCGTTTTTTATAAAGCAGATTTGTTTGAAGCTGACTTTTCTAAGGCAACCGTAATTTCGTTGTTCTTAACAGCAGAACTGAATTTAAAACTGCGGCCGCTTTTACTTGCTCTTCCGCCCGGCACACGAATTATATCCAACTCCTTTGATATGGGCGATTGGATACCGAATAAACAAATAACCGTAGAATATATGGAACAAATAACAAATGAAATTTCTACGACAAGTCAATTAAAAACAGTACAAGCTTTTTTTTGGATTGTGCCCGATAATTCTGAATTAAACAATCGAAAAGACATTGAAAATAGCAATAAAAACTAAACTGATGAGAAATATTAAATGTATATTCCTAGTGGCAGTTGGTTCATTTTTATGGACTTCTTGTAACTCAAAAAAAGCCGATAAAGCAACGGAAGTCTCTAAGGTAACCACTGAAGTTTCGGCTAACAAAACTGAAATTTCAGAAGAAGATTATAAAGAAGGGAAATGGTTAGACGAACTTTCTGCTAAAACACCATTAACCTTTACTGAATTAGAAGCTTTATTGCCTAATTCATTACTCGGAATGCCCTTGTTAAAAACAGAAGATGTTTCTAAAAATGAAATGAGTGCCATAAAAGCGGTTTATACTTTAGATTCCGAACCAACTAAAGAAAGTGTTTTAATAGATTTATTTATTATGGATGGAGCTGGAAATGATGGTTATAAGCATTTAAAAGCGACTTTTAAAATGTTAGAATTTCCAACTAACAAAGAGGACGACACCAAAATTCTTAAAATTACCGATTGGAAAAACAAACGCTTACTCACTCGGCAAAATTTAATTAAAGAGAGATGGCATTCTGAAAAAAGTTTTATTAAAAAGCAACGCTTTCACGTAAAAATGGATGGCAAGAATTTAAAAGTAGAACAACTTCAAGAACCGATTCATGTTTTGGATGAATTAGACTTTTTATAGTCGCTTAATTTAATTTTTTATTCAAAGTGTTTTAAAAAAACACATGATTTTTTATTGCTTTTAAAATCTAAATATTTCTTCAGGTTTCCATGTGTAGCTGACAATACGAACGTTTTTAGATTTGTAAAACACTATTAATCAGGCAATTAATTATATTTCAAAAAGTAAGAATTAAACTACCTATTGTTCAAAACTAGCTCCGATTGTGAATAAGTTTGACTTTCATTTTCCGATTTGAATTGCAATCTTTGTAATTCTTATTTTTACATAGAAAACCCTCAATATAACTTAACACAGAAAAAGATGGCAGCAGTAGAACCAATTTTGCAAGAAAATAAAGACAGATTTGTAATTTTCCCAATCAAACATCACGATATATGGGAATGGTACAAAAAAATGGAAGCGAGTTTTTGGACCGCAGAAGAAATCGATTTACACCAAGATTTATCCGATTGGAATACGAAGTTAAATAGCGATGAACAATATTTTATCAAACATATTTTAGCTTTTTTTGCTGCTTCTGATGGAATTGTAAATGAAAATCTTGCCGAAAATTTTGTAAATGAAGTGCAATATCCAGAAGCAAAATTTTTCTATGGTTTTCAAATCATGATGGAAAATATTCACAGTGAAACCTATTCGTTGTTAATTGACACCTATGTGAAAGACGAAAAAGAAAAAGACCAATTGTTTCATGCGTTAGACGTGTTTCCAGCCATTCAAAAGAAAGCCAATTGGGCATTAAAATGGATTGATTCCGATTCGTTTGCAGAACGATTAATTGCTTTTGCTGCGGTAGAAGGAATCTTCTTTTCAGGTGCTTTTTGCTCGATTTTCTGGTTGAAAAAAAGAGGTTTAATGCCTGGTTTAACCTTTTCGAACGAGTTAATTTCACGTGACGAAGGCGTACATTGTGATTTTGCAGTGCACTTGCATAACCATCATTTAGTTAATAAAGTACCAAAAGCTAGAATTACAGAAATCATTACCGATGCTTTAAATATTGAGCGAGAATTTATTACCGAGTCGCTTCCAGTTAGCTTAATTGGTATGAACGCTACCTTAATGACGCAATATTTAGAATTCGTTGCCGATCGATTATTAGTAGAATTAGGCTGTGAACGTATTTATAACTCATCGAATCCTTTTGATTTTATGGATATGATTTCCCTTCAAGGAAAAACAAATTTCTTTGAAAAAAGAGTAGCAGAATATCAAAAAGCAGGGGTGATGAATACCGATAGCGATGCTCAAAAAATTAGTTTCGACGCTGATTTTTAAATAAATAACAACGCTTTGTCAAAGTTCAATTCTTTGACAAAGATTTTTTTAATTACCGGGATTAGTTTCCCAAAATCCAAATTACAAATACCCTAAAACAGGGAAAGGGATTTTTCTGTTTTAAAAAACCCAAGAAAACTATGTATGTAGTAAAAAGAGACGGTCATAAAGAGCCCGTCATGTTTGACAAGATTACCGACAGAATTAAAAAATTATGTTACGGATTAAATGATTTAGTAGATTCTGTAAAAGTGGCCATGCGTGTAATTGAAGGATTATACGACGGCGTAACTACTTCAGAATTAGACAATTTAGCAGCCGAAACTGCTGCTTCCATGACCATTGCTCACCCCGATTATGCTCAACTAGCAGCTCGAATTGCGGTGTCTAACTTACACAAAAACACTAAAAAATCGTTTTCAGAAACGATGTCGGACATGTATAATTATGTGAATCCGCGTACAGGTCAAAAATCACCTTTATTATCTGATGAGGTTTTTGAAGTGATTCAAGCCAATGCCGCAATGTTAGATTCGATGATTATTTACAATCGCGATTTTAACTATGATTATTTCGGATTTAAAACTTTAGAACGGTCTTATTTATTAAAAATAAACGGCAAAATTGTCGAAAGACCACAACATATGTTGATGCGTGTTTCTATTGGAATTCATTTAGACGATCTCGATTCAGTAAAAGAAACTTACGAATTGATGTCTAAAAAATTCTTTACACACGCTACACCAACTTTATTTAATGCAGGAACACCAAAACCGCAAATGTCATCATGCTTTCTTTTAACCATGAAAGATGATAGTATTGACGGAATTTATGATACCCTAAAACAAACCGCTAGAATCTCGCAATCGGCGGGTGGAATTGGTTTGGCTATTCACAACGTTCGAGCTACCGGTTCATATATTCGTGGAACAAACGGAACATCAAACGGAATTGTTCCAATGCTTCGCGTATTTAACGATACTGCTCGTTATGTAGACCAAGGCGGTGGAAAACGAAAAGGAAGTTTTGCTATTTATTTAGAAACATGGCATGCTGATATTTTTGAGTTTTTAGACTTAAAAAAGAATACTGGAAAAGAAGAAATGCGTGCCCGCGATTTATTTTTTGCCATGTGGACGTCCGATTTATTCATGAAACGTGTACAAGAAGATGCGTCGTGGACATTAATGTGTCCGAACGAATGCCCCGGCTTGTGTGATGTATATGGCGACGAATTTGAAGCTTTATACATTTCGTATGAAACCGCTGGAAAAGGAAGAAAGACCGTACGAGCTCGTGAGCTTTGGGAGAAAATCCTCGAATCGCAAATTGAAACCGGAACGCCTTATATGTTGTATAAAGATGCAGCAAACCGAAAATCAAATCAAAAGAATTTAGGAACCATTCGCTCGTCAAATTTATGCACAGAAATCCTTGAATATACAGCTCCTGATGAGGTGGCAGTATGTAATTTAGCTTCTATTTCGTTGCCAATGTTTGTAGAAAATGGAGCGTTTAATCACCAGTATTTATACGACGTAACTAAACGTGTAACAAGAAACTTAAACCGCGTCATTGATCGAAATTATTATCCTGTTCCAGAAGCAGAAAATTCGAATATGCGTCACCGACCAATTGGTTTAGGCGTTCAAGGTTTAGCCGATGCCTTTATTTTGTTGCGTTTGCCTTTTACAAGCGATGAAGCAAAAAAATTAAACCAAGAGATTTTTGAAACTTTATATTTTGCTGCTGTAACCGCTTCTATGGAAATGGCAAAAGAAGAAGGGCCGTATTCAACCTTTAAAGGTTCGCCAATTTCAAATGGAGAATTTCAATACAACCTATGGGGATTACAAGACAGCGACTTGTCTGGTCGTTGGGATTGGGCTAGTTTGCGTAAAGAAGTGGTAGAACACGGCGTTCGTAACTCCTTGTTGGTGGCTCCAATGCCAACAGCTTCTACTTCTCAAATTTTAGGAAATAACGAAGCTTTTGAACCGTACACGTCTAATATTTATACCAGACGCGTACTTTCAGGAGAGTTTATTATCGTAAACAAGCATTTATTAGAAGATTTAGTAAATCTTGGTTTGTGGAACGATACGCTGAAACAACAAATTATGCGTCATAATGGCTCCATTCAAAACATTGAAGGAATTCCAGAAGACATCAAAGAATTGTATAAAACCGTTTGGGAAATGAGTATGAAAGACATTATTGATATGTCTAGACAACGCGGTTATTTCATTGACCAATCGCAATCGTTAAATTTATTTATGGAAGGGGCAACCTATTCTAAATTAACTTCGATGCATTTTTACGCTTGGCAATCAGGTTTAAAAACCGGAATGTATTATTTGCGAACAAAATCAGCCGTAGATGCGATTAAGTTTACGCTAAATAATGATAAAAAAGCAGAACCAGTCGAAATCAAAAAACAACCAATGGTTGATAAATTAGAATCGATTTCGGTATTAAACGAGCCCGTAGAAATGACGCAAGACGAATACCGAGCCATGATTGAATTGGCCAAAAATGCAGCCCCAGATGATTGCGAAATGTGTGGGTCGTAATTCGATAAGAATTGAAAAGTAAAAGCAATAAAAAAAACAGCTGTTCACCATCGTGAATGGCTGTTTTATTAAATATCAAATGTAAATCGTACATTTGAAAAGTAAAAAAGGTAACGATACGTAAACAAGTTCAGCATGAAAGAAAAAAAAGGAATTTATACCGGAATAATTGAACAAGATGAAAAGGGAAATTTTTTCTGCGGCCCTTATCTTTTGGATTTTAAATATACCAAAGCCAATTTTAAATTAGGTGATTCAGTCAATATCAAATCGGTGATAGAAAACCCAAGCGATATTAGTTATGATACCTATCCCAAAAAATCTAAAAACTTCTTTTTAGCTAATCAAAAATAGGGCAAAACGCTACGATGGAGTTTAAAAAACCAAAGCAAATTGCTATTACAAATGCAATGTTAGCTTCTTCTGGGCAGCGATTGGGGAATTATATTCTCGACATGATTATTTATAATATGATTAATGTGTTTCCCGTTGCCATTGCTTGGGTTTTATTTACTTTTTTGGGAGAGCAAGACCTATACTTTTGGCTTGAAAATATCAATCCAGTGGTAGATTTTTTAATTAGTTATATCATCATTGTTATTTATTACTCCATTTTGGAATCGTTAACAGGTCGTTCAGTTGCAAAATACATGACCAACACAAAAGTATTCATGGCTGATGGCTCAACACCTTCTTCATCAGTTATTATTAAACGTTCCTTTTGTCGATTAATTCCGTTTGACCAACTTTCTTTTTTAGGCACTATTCCTAGAGGTTGGCACGATACGATATCTCAAACAGTGGTAGTCGATTTAAAAAAATATAACCAAGAATTAGAAATGCAAGATGCTATTAACGAAATTGGACAAGAATAATTATGATGAAATGGGAACAACTCTTATCGCTTAGACGACAAGGCGATACTGGCAAAAGATTACGCTCAGAACAAGATGATACGCGTTTAGGTTTTGAAGTGGATTATGATCGGATTATTTTTTCGGCTGCTTTTCGAAGTTTGCAAGATAAAACACAAGTAATTCCGCTGTCAAAAACAGACTTTGTTCACACGCGTCTCACGCACAGCTTGGAAGTTTCCGTCGTTGGGCGTTCGATTGGAAGATTGGTTGGGAAAACAATTATTGAAAAATATCCACATTTAAAAGAAGTCCACGGCTATCAAATGAATGATTTTGGAGCCATTGTAGCCGCCGCTTGTTTGGCTCACGATATCGGAAATCCTCCTTTTGGACATTCTGGAGAAAAAGCAATTGGCGAATACTTTAAAAACGGAAACGGGAAACAATATAAAGACCAATTAACCGAGAAACAATGGCAAGATTTAATCGATTTTGAAGGGAATGCCAATGGTTTTTCGGTTTTGACCAGTTCTCGTCCAGGCATCGAAGGCGGCTTGCGGATTTCGTATGCAACTTTAGGAGCTTTCATGAAGTATCCAAAGGAAAGTTTGCCCAAAAAACCAACTACTGCGATTGCCGATAAAAAATATGGTTTCTTTCAACAAGACAAGCTTTTTTTTCAAGAGGTAGCCGATGAATTAGGTTTAATTCCTAATAAATCAGCCGGAAATATTGGTTATGAAAGACATCCTTTAGCCTACTTGGTTGAAGCTGCCGATGATATTTGTTATACAATAATCGATTTTGAAGACGGAATAAACTTAGGTTTAGTCGATGAAGATTTTGCGTTAGAATACCTTATCAAATTAGTCAAAGATAGCATTGATGTTGGCAAATATAATTCCCTAAAAAACAAGGAGGATAGAATAAGTTACCTTCGAGCTTTGGCTATTGGAAGTTTAATTCAAGATGCCGTTCGAGTATTTATAGAAAATGAAGAGGCTATTTTAAAAGGAAAATTTCCATTTGCCTTGATGGATAAAAGCAAATACAAAGTTCAGATGGATGACATTATCAAATTGAGTGTTAAAAAAATATACCAAAGCCGAGAAGTTATTGAAAAAGAAATCAATGGTTATCAAGTGATTAATAATTTACTAGATAAATTTATTACGGCTTTTCATCACCAACAAGAAGGAGAAATGTCTAATTATGACACCCTATTATTAAAGGTTTTGCCCGAAAAATATCACGTTCCCAAAGCAAATTTATATGATCAGTTGATGCATATTGCTCATTATATTTCGCTTTTAACGGATGGAAACGCTATTTTATTGAATAAAATCGTTTCTTCAAACAATAGTTAAACTATTTAAAAAACACATTAAAATGTAGAAAATAATTCTATATTTGAAAACTAAATTCCCTAATTTAACTTTTTTATGAAAAAAATTACATTTTTACTCTTGTTTTTAGTTGCTTTTTCAAGCCAAGCTCAAAACGAAAGTCAAAAAATACAAACGTATTTAAATGCGAATTATTCCGAACTTGGAATTACTTCAAATGATATTAATGATTGGTATGTAGAGAGCGAAGCAACGTCTACTTCTACTGGAATTACTAATTATTATGTAAAGCAACGTCATCAAGGCATTGAACTTCAACATGCACAAACTAATTTTTCTATCAAAAATGGAAATGTTATTTATGTTGCAAATCGTTTTGAAGCTAATATTGCTCAACGCGTGAACACAACCAATCCAACCTATGGTGTTTTAGATGCTTTAAATTTGGCTTACAATGCTTTTGGGATAACTCCAAACGAAGCTTTTGTAATTCAAAAAACGCTTCGAACGAATTACTATCAACTTAATGATGCAATTGGTTTAAATGAGCCTGTTTTAGCAAAATTAGTATATCAATTAACGGAGGATAACAAACTTCGTTTGGCTTGGGATTTTACATTTTATACACCAAACTATAAAAACTTATGGAGTGTTCGATTGGACGCTGTGAATGGAACTATACTTGAAAAGCAAGACTTAGTTGTAAGTTGCACATTCGGTAAAGATTCAGACCATTCCACACACCAACATCAAATTGCCTTTACAAAACAAATTGTAAAAGAAGAAACTTCTGTTGTAGAAACACAATCGGGCTCTTATCGTGTGTATCCTTTTAGTACAGAAAGTCCAAGTCACGGTCCACGACAATTAATTTCTACGCCGCACAACGCCACTGCTTCTCCTTTTGGATGGCATGATACCAATGGTGTTGCTGGTCCTGAGTTTACCATTACAAGAGGTAATAATACGTGGGCAAAAGAAGACCGTAACGGAAACAATTCTCCTTTTGGTGTTTCACCTAACGGCGGTCCTACTTTAGAATTTGATTTCCCTTATGGAGGTAATAGTGCACAATCTTCTACCTATACAAGTGCAGCTACAACCAATTTATTTTACATGACGAACATCATGCACGATGTTTGGTATCAGTATGGTTTTGACGAAGCAAACGGAAATTACCAAGCAAATAATTATGGAAAAGGTGGAGCTGCAGGTGATTTTGTTTTAGCTGATTCTCAAGATGGTACTTCAACAAATAATGCCAATTTTGCTGCTCCAGTAGATGGGTTATCAGGTAGAGTTCAAATGTTCTTATGGGATGTAGGTCCACCAAACAATGCTCTAGTAGTAAATTCTCCAGCAAATATTGCAGGACCTTATGCTGTTCGAGATAATAATTTTATTCCAGGTAATGTGCCAGTGCCAACCGCACCGAATGGTTTTACTACCGATTTAGTACTGTATGATGATGGTTCACCTGACACTTCAGATGCCTGTTCACCTGCTATCAATGCCGCGGCAATTGCTGGAAAAATATGTATTTTAAGAAGAGGTGATTGTACTTTTGTAGAAAAAGTAATCAATGCTCAAAATGCGGGAGCAATTGCAGTAATTGTAGTTAATAACGTCGCTGATATTATCATTATGGGAGGAGCAGATGCTTCAATTACTATTCCTGCTATCAGTGTTACTCAAAGTGTGGGAGAAGCGATTATTGCTCAAATGAGTTTAGGTCCAGTAAATGTAACCTTACAAACACCAGCCGATGTTTTTGTTAATGCGGATGGTTCATTTGATAACGGAATTATTTCACATGAATTCGGTCACGGAATTTCTATCCGTTTAGCTGGTGGAAGAAATAATTCAAGTTGTTTAGGTAACGCAGAGCAAATGGGCGAAGGCTGGTCTGATTGGTTCGCTTTGATGATGCAGTTGAAAGCTGGTGATGTAGGTGCTGCTACAAGAGGAATTGGAACCTATGCGGTTAGTCAACCTATTGATGGGGTTGGAATTAGAACGTTTCCATATTCTACCGACTTTGGTGTTAACCCAATGACTTTTGCAAGTACAAATACAGAAGCAGTTCCTCATGGCGTTGGTTCAGTTTGGGCTACTATGTTATGGGATTTAACGTGGGCATATATCAATAAATATGGCTTTGATTCAAACATTTATAATGGAACAGGTGGAAATAATAAAATCATGCGTTTGGTTTTAGATGGTCTAAAAATACAACCTTGTTCTCCTACTTTCGTGGAAGCTAGAAATGCTTTAATTGCAGCTGATCAAGCAACTACAGGTGGTCAAGACTATTGTATGATTTGGGAAGTTTTTGCAAAACGAGGTTTAGGTTTAAACGCTTCTTCTGGTGCCAGAACGAGTGCGACAGACCAAGTGCAAGATTTTACAATCCCAGCAGCTGGACCAAACTGTACCTTATCGATTGATTATTTTGCTTCAAACGACGCGTTTAAAGTATATCCAAATCCATCTACTGGAGTTTATACAATCCAAGTAAGTCAATTTTCTGGAAAAGTAGCAATACAAGTAGTAGATTTAAATGGTCGGGTAGTATATCAAGAAAATGAATTAAATTTCAATACCGCTAAAAACATTAATTTAACACATTTACAAGCAGGAATGTATATTGTAAAAGTGAATGCAAATGAATTAAGTTATTCGCAAAAAATCATTAAGAATTAGTATTCATAAATGCTAAACTAAAACCCAGCTGTTTGTTCAGCTGGGTTTTTTTATTTAAAAAGTGTAAATAACGCCGATTCCTAGTGTTTGTTTCAATTGTAATTTTGGTCCAACCGTTACTTGCTCTCCATTAATTTCTTCTTTGGCTTTAATGTCATCATCATAAATTAAATGAAAGCCAATGTTTGCCCGAACATATTGATTAACAATCATATTGAGTTGCATTTGCCAATCCACATCAATATTGCCAAAGTTGTTTAAGTAATCGGTGTAAAGCGATAACCGATTTTCTAAGGTCATATTTTTATAGATTTCTCTCTTCCAATAATTATTAAACAATATTCCTAATTCAGTGCGGCTTTTTCGTCCTCTTCGCACTAAGTTTCCCTCTTCATCATAAATCGCTTTATCGACTCCAAACGAGCCTAAATCTGCTAAGCGTTGGTCTAAAACAAAGGTTGTTTTAAACGTTAAGGGCGAAAGATAAAAGGTAGCATTCCAATCTTTTCGAACGTATTCACTTCCTACTCCTAAAAAAACATAAGCAGAGTATGACGAGCGGGCTGCAGAACTCGACGGGTTCCGGGACCGGCTCGCAAGGCTGGCTGCCGAGGA
>NZ_JAQVCH010000041.1 GCF_028689845.1 Flavobacterium sp.
ATAAGGTTTGGCTGATACTCGTTTGTGGTGTAGCTTGATTTGATGCTCCACTCACTCCTACTGGTGCAGTAACTGTCCAGGTATAAGTCGTTCCCGTTGGAACCACATCTGGAGCCGTGTTTGCTGGCGTGACCGTGAACGTATCGCCTGAGCATATCGTTTGAACAACATCGGCAATCAGCGGTTCTGGGTTTACCGTTACCGTGATAGTGAAAATATCCGTACATACATTTGGTACTGTGCCTACCGAGGCTGTTACCGTGTAAACAACATCGATTGAATTCGCCGTTGCATTACTTAAGGTTTGGCTGATCGTGGTTTGTGGCGTTGCCTGGTCTGCCGCTCCGGTCACTGCTCCTGCAACTACCGTCCACGTATAGGTCGTTCCTGTTGGAACAACATCTGGAAGCGTGTTTGCTGGCGTAACTGTAAAGGTGTTTCCGGTACAAATACTCTGGGTTACATCGGCAATCAGTGGTTTTGGATTAACCGTTACTGTGATTGTAAAAGTATCCGTACACACATTGGGTGCCGTGCCAACCGAGGCCGTTACACTATAAATTACATCTTGTGGGGTTGAATTTGTATTGATCAGTGTTTGACTGATACTTGTTTGTGGGGTCGCTTGGTCAGAAGCTCCGGTAACGCCTATTGGTGCAGACACTGTCCAGGTATAAGTCGTTCCCGTTGGAACCACATCTGGAGCCGTGTTTACTGGCGTGACCGTGAACGTATCGCCCGAGCAGATGGTTTGAACAACATCGGCAATCAGCGGTTCTGGGTTTACCGTTACCGTGATGGTGAAAATATCCGTACATACATTTGGTACTGTGCCTACCGAGGCTGTTACCGTGTAAACAACATCGATTGAATTCGCCGTTGCATTACTTAAGGTTTGGCTAATAGTGGTTTGTGGCGTTGCCTGGTCTGATGCTCCTGTCACTGCTCCCGCAACTACCGTCCACGTATAGGTCGTTCCTGTTGGAACAACATCGGGAAGCGTGTTTGCTGGCGTAACTGTAAAGGTGTTTCCGGTACAAATACTCTGGGTTACATCGGCAATTAATGGTTTTGGGTTCACTGTGATTGTGATTGTAAAGCTATCCGTACACACATTGGGTGCCGTGCCAACCGAGGCCGTTACACTATAAATTACATCTTGTGGGGTTGAATTTGTATTGATCAGTGTTTGACTGATACTTGTTTGTGGGGTCGCTTGGTCAGAAGCTCCGGTAACCCCTACTGGTGCAGAAACTGTCCAGGTATAAGTCGTTCCCGTTGGAACCACATCTGGAGCGGTGTTTGCTGGCGTGACCGTGAACGTATCGCCCGAGCAGATGGTTTGTGTGACATCTGCAATAAAAGGCGTTGGGTTTATGGTCAATGCAAAAGAAGTGGTGCCAAAAGTTGTAGGAACTGCATTTTCTTCTACTCTAACATAAATAATCTCGCCATCTGTTCCGCTGTATGCAGTTGCAGGATTTATCGGTAAATTACCCGTATCCGCATCCGGCTGACTGTTGTGGTAAGAAACCGTGAATAAAGCAGGATCTGCTCCGTTAAGGGCATTCGTATCAGCAGCTGTTAAATCGAATAGCGTAAAGCCATCCACAGGATTATCATCACACGCAAATAAAGGCGTGGGCTGTGGATCTAAAGTACATGTGGAAATTATTAAATCGAAAGGTTTGACAATAAGACAACCAGTTAAAAAACCGGACACAGCCATATAAATTGTTTGCGGGTAAGATCCTGCCGTAAATGCCGTTTGGATTGAAATGGGAATTGGATTAGCGAAATTTTCAGCATCCGTTTGAGTATAGAAATAGTCAATTTCATAATCATTAGGGTCTAACGTTCCTAATACAGTAGCTGTGTTTACCGTTAAATCAAAAGGATCTGAGCACTGTGTAAGATCATCTGGATCATTAGTTTCATCATCTAAATATTCTATTACAATAGAATCCTCCATTGGACATGCTGTTCCAAAAGGGAAAGCGATTACAGAATATTCACCTGATTCTGTGACTAAATAAGTAGGACCTGTCTCACCCGGAATAAGCACGCCGTCTAAATACCATTCATGAACAACTGTATTAGCTAAGCCTGTATCTAAAAGCTGTGTTTGTCCAACACACAAAGCACTACCTAAAGTATCCACTAAATCGGGACCTAAATCAAGTGGGATAACTCTGAAGTCTTTCAAAAAAACAGCAGAATCAAATCCATTATCTCCTACGTTAGCAATGGCTAACTTAATATGGTATACTTGTCCGCATTCTACAAAAGCACTTGCAGTTAATACACCATTTACGGGGTCTTTTGTAAAACCATCATATTGAATAGTCGCTCCTCCACAATTATTAACATAATAGGCTGTATTAGCTCCACCTGGCAGAGTAGCTGGACAACCGTTTGCAAAACCTCCGTTAACATTATTAATTGAGATTGGAGTAGTAGTAGAAGGAATGACCGCAATGTTTATAGCACCATTAGTAAAAGGTCCAGCAATTCCTGGTCCACTTAAAAAAAAACCAAATACATCATTATAGGATGAAGCAACATATTCAGGATATTCTTCTGAACCAAATACAAATTTAAAATCTAACAGATTTCCAGTTGGCACAAAATCAAATTCTAAAACTGCTTTGTTTCTGATAGCTCCACTTGCTAGTTGTAATAAATCTGGATCTCCTTCAACAGGAAAAACAGTTGCATCAGTGGTACTATTAGAATTATTTGGCCCAACCGCAACAGTTGCTTTTCCAGTAGATAGTATTACCCCTTCGGTTAAGCCTAAATTAGTTGGAATCGTGTTTGTGCTAAAAAAACCTGCCTGATCTCTAAAGGCGTTCGCATTTACTGCAGAGCCATTAAAGGTAATATTAGAGACCGTTACCCCATTTCCTAAGAGAATATTTTGCACTAAATCTGCAGGTGTAAATGTAGTATTATTGACAAATAATTGTGCATTAACACAAAAAGGCAATAAAAGTAATAAGGCAAAAAGTATTGTTTTTTTCATATATTCATAAAACAAGTTGAATTATTTTGGGAACAACGCAAACCTGATAAAGTTTTGTTAATAAAAATTTAATCCCCAAATATAACTAATTGCCAAAAATAAGTTTGTTAAATTTGCAGAAAAAAGAAAACATGTCAACTATAACAATTAAAGACACACAGAATCCAGCCATTTTAAAATTTGAAATGACTGATTTTATTACCAAAAATCAAAGTTTTGAGTTTAAAAATATCGATGAAGCACAAAATAGTCCGTTGGCACAACAATTATTTTATTTACCTTTTGTGAAAACCGTTTTTATATCGGGTAATTTTATTGCCATTGAACGTTTTAGTATAGTGGAATGGGATGATGTAAAAGAGGCCGTTGCAGAACAAATTGAAGCTTTTATCGCAAATGGTGGTCAAATTATTCTACAATCAGAAACGGGAAACAAAAAAATAGCCATCACTATTTATGCAGAAAGCACACCCAATCCGGCTGTTTTAAAATTTGTAGCCAATAAAATGCTAACTACAAAAACGGCCGAATTTAAAAATATCGATGAAGCTGCTCCTT
The DNA here is from genome assembly GCF_028689845.1 of Flavobacterium sp. GTDB lineage: Bacteria > Bacteroidota > Bacteroidia > Flavobacteriales > Flavobacteriaceae > Flavobacterium. Next base: position 3,584 of record NZ_JAQVCH010000041.1, read on the forward strand.
CACCACTAGCAAAAGAACTTTTCAAATTTCCGTATGTGAAGGAAGTTTTTATGGATGAAAATTATATTTCAATCACTAAATTTAATAGTGTAGAATGGTTAGAAATTTCAAATGACATTCGTTCTTTCATCAAAGAATATATCGAAAACGGCAATGTTATTCTTGACGAAACGCTATTAGTAACTGCTCCCAAAAATGAGAAACAAGCGATTTCAAATTTTGATTCGTTGGATGTTACTTCTCAAAAAATTATAAATATTTTAGAAGAATATGTAAAACCCGCCGTTCAAGCAGATGGTGGAAATATTTTATTTGATTCTTATGACGAAGCCGAAAAACGTGTGAAAGTAGTTTTACAAGGAGCTTGTAGCGGTTGTCCTTCTTCGACATTTACGTTAAAAAACGGGATTGAAAATATTCTAAAAGATATGCTGCATGATGCCGACATTAAAGTGGAAGCAATTAACGCCTAAGACACTTCTGGATTTCAACCTTAAAAGAGTAGTTCTTTTCAGCTAAAAATTACTAAAAACGAGCCCGATACAATATTGGGCTCGTTTTTTATTTAGTCTTTATTTTTTGGTTTTTTCGTGCATCGTGAACTCTTTGAATAGCTCTAGCAAGTTCATCGTTGCTTTAATCAAATCGTTTGTTTCAAGTAATAATCCAAAATAAAGTTTACTGTTTTTCGGACTAGTTTCTACGGTTCGAATTCGCGTAATTTGCTTTTGAATGAGCTCTGAAACATTTTCTAAAATAGCTGATTTTTCAACGATGACTTCATCTAACCTTTCAAAAGATTTGTTTTCGAAAATAAACTCTAATTTAGAAAATAAGTTTTCAATATCGTTGTCGATTGTTTTTAAATCACGAATTTGATTGAACTTTAATTGTTTATGATTGTTATTAATGTGCGAATAACTATTTTGTGTAATAAAGGCTAAGGACTGAATCATATCCTGCAAATAACCCAAAATCATAATATAAAATTTACTAGCTTCTACCGAGGTTTCGTCCAGGTTTTTTATAAAATAATAGACATTACTTTTCAATTCATCTACTTCTTTTTCTAGTTTTTTAAGTGTTTTTTTGTTCTCTTTTAATTTTGCTAAATCTTGTAAACCCAAGTTGTCAACTACATCGCTATACAACTTATTGGTCGCTGCGATAACATGTGCAATTTGCTCAGAACTCTCGTTTACAATCTCATTGATGGTTACGATGTCTTCTCTTTTAAATTTTACTAACGACTCTTCTTCGGTTTTCTTTTTGGTATGTCTTCTCGCACTGCGATAAAGAAAAATGGCCAACAAGACAATTAATCCTACAAAAGCATAGACTTCACCTGTTTTTAAAATAAAAGCCATGATAAAAGCACCGGTAAAGGCTACAATTGCGGTCACAAACCATCCGCCAATTACATTAAAAACGCCGGCTACTCGATATACAGCACTTTCTCTGTCCCAAGCTCGGTCGGCAAACGACGTTCCCATCGCAACCATAAAGGTCACGTAAGTAGTAGATAATGGCAGTTGTAAAGAGGTACCGATAGAAATCAAGATACTAGCAACCATTAAGTTTACGGATGCTCGAACCATATCAAAAGCAGGTTCATCTTTACGTTTTTTGCCTTTTAATTCGGGTTTTTCAAACTGTTTATCAATTTTTAACTGAATCGATTGGGGTAAAAAATAATTGATTCCTTGACCCAAATAAACGCCACCTCTCACAATGAAGCGAGATAACGTATTGGGTGAAAATTTTTCGACACCATCACCTTGACGGGATAGGTTCACGCCAGTTTCAATGACACTTTTTGCTTTTTTGGATGTCCATAAAGTCACTACCATGATTAAACCTGCAAAAGCTAAAAAGTAAAACGGAGCAACAATATTATCATTGGCCAAGGCACCCATCATTAATTCATTGCCAGGAAGACCTGAACTACTATAAATTTGATAGGAATTAAATGCTGCAATGGGAACACCAATAAAATTAACTAAATCATTTCCAGCAAAAGCTAGGGCCAATGCAAACGTTCCTACAATAATAATTACCCTAAGAATATTGACTTTAAAAAAAGTGATTAAAACTTGTGATAAAACGGTAAAGAAGATAAAATTTATGCCGATAATTAATAATTGATGACTATCAATCCATGAGGAAGTTTCTTTATCAATAAAAGAAACACCTTTTAATCCTTTAACTAAAATGAAAAATGAAATTGCAGTAATCGCTATTCCTCCAAATAAAGAACCAATATATTTTACTCTTTTTTGATATTGAAAAGTAAAAATTAAACGAGAGATATATTGCACAAAACTACCAATACCAAAAGATAATAGGACAGAAAGCAGAATACTCGTTACAATATTAGATGCCTTTTCTGTATTTATATAGGTTCCTAAAGTATCAAATCCATCGCCTTGCATATAAATTTTATAAAGGGCCAAACAAACGGCTGCCCCTAGTAATTCAAATATAATAGAAACGGTTGTAGAAGTAGGTAATCCCATGGAATTAAACACGTCGAGCAATAATATATCAGTAATCATGACGGCTAGAAAAATAAGCATGACGTCGTGAAAGCTAAACATACTAGGAACGAAAATTCCGCTTCTGGCGATTTCCATCATACCACTTGAAAACAAAGCTCCAATAGCTACTCCTAAACTGGCTACAATCATGGTTGTTCTAAAAGAGATGGCCTTAGAACCGATGGAAGAATTTAGAAAATTAACCGCGTCGTTACTCACACCTACTACCAAATCAAGCATAGCTAAAATAGCTAAGACCACCAACATCACCACATAAACTTGTTCCATAATATGAACTTCTAATTTGGCACAAAAATCCGCCAAGTATTTTTAAAGTATGTTAACTTAATGTTATCAAATTGAAATTATTATTTGACCTCTCCTATTAATTTTGTAACTTTAGCTAATTAAAAACATATTATTATGGCTATCTTAAAAGTAATTGAAGTACTTTCTAGCTCTGAAAACAGCTGGGAAGAAGCAACGAAAAAATGCAGTAATCCAAGCCTCAAAATCGTTAAAAAACATTCGTTCTGTCTACGTAAAAGAGCATAGTGCAGTTGTGAATGATGGATTAATCACAGAATTTCGAGTGAATGTAAAACTCACTTTTGAAATTGAATAACAACTATTTAACTTAAATCTTAAGCGTTCTCATAAGGAACGCTTTTTTAAATTAATTCTAACCTACTCTATTTAAAAACAAGTTCTAACTATAATAAAAACTTTTTTAGCTAACGAACATCTGTTTAATCTGACAACTTTAAGCGTATACGATAGCTGAAAATATTTTTGAAAATTATAAAAAGAATTAAATCCTTCCATTGAAATTTATAACCAAGTATTTAGTAAATTTGGAAGAAACTAACAACAACTTTACAAATGGGAATAGGTCAATTTTTTAAAGATTTATTTGGCTCTGCCAAAGAAACAGCGTCAAAAACAGTAGATAAAACGGAAGTTGTAATTGATGAAGTAAAAAATAAAGCTTCTGAATATGCTTCTAAAGCAGAAGATTTTGTAGAAGAAAAATCACAAAAAATCAAGGAATCCTATCCAGAAATGGTGGAAAAAGCCGAGCAATATACAGAAAAAGCAAAAGATGTTGTCTCTGAATATGCTGAAAAGATTGGTGATTGTATCGAAAATGCAGTAGACGATGTCCGTGAAAAAGTACACGAATTTACAGCTCCTGGAGTAGAAAAAACCGAAGAAGTTGTAGTAAGTATCTCTCAAGAAGCAGAAGAAATTTCTGAAGATTTAGAGCAGAAAATAGAAGAAATAAAAAAAGCAGCCGACGAAAACGCCGACTAAACTTTAGGTTTTTTTTATAAAAAAAAAGTCTTTAAAATTGTAACTTGCCAACCTGCAAACCACCAAAGGAATGTAGTTTTTTTTTATGACTTTAATTACTGTAAACACAGATTATGTAACGCGTTATTGGGATTATTTTATCACTGTTTTGATGGAATATTCCCCAAGATTAATTTCTGCTGCTCTTATTTTTGTTATTGGGTGGACGGCCATCAAATTAATCAGAAAATTGATTACTCGAATCATGACCAAAAGAGAAATGGAGCCCACCCTTTCTAAATTTTTGGCTGATATCTTAATTTGGACGCTTAAAATACTTCTTTTTGTTACCGTAATTTCTCGATTAGGCGTAGAAAATTCTTCGTTTGTAGCTATCATTGGTGCGGCTGGTTTAGCCGTTGGTTTATCGCTTCAAGGTTCGCTTTCTAATTTTGCAGGTGGCGTTTTAATAATCATGTTTAAACCATTTAAAGTGGGTGATTTTATTGAAGCGCAAGGTGTGATGGGAACGGTGAAGCAAATTCAAATTTTTGTAACCGAATTAAGCACCGTTGATAATCAACATATTTTTGTTCCAAACGGTTCGCTTTCAAACGGAAACATTACAAATTATACTTATGCAGATACCCGTCGAGCAGATTTAACTATTGGTATTGGTTATGATTCTAATATTAAATTAGCAAAAGAACTGGCTCTGGAAGTAATGAATAATCATCCGAAGGTATTAAAAGAACCTGCTCCAGTAGTTTTAGTGAAGGATTTAGCTTCTAGTTCAATTAATTTGTCTGTTAGACCATGGGGAAATATTGATGGTTTTTTTGATATGCGTTCTGATATTTTAGAGCAAATCAAACTTAAATTTGATGAAAATAACATTGAAATTCCATTCCCACAAACCGATGTTCATATCAAACAAACAAAATAATTCTGATTGCTTTTATTTGGCAAATCGAAATTCCTTGAGATAGAATGGCTCAAAATAGGCGACGCTTTCTACTTTGTTTTGTTGAAATAAATTAAAACTAAGCAACGCCATTTCTCTTGCAGAAGGATAAATGACTTTTTCTAAAAAAATAAAATTCTCTTTTTTCAGGACAGTTTTTGCTTTTTCAGCACAATCACCAATAAAGTAAACGGTTTCTTGTAAGTCTTGAAATGAATTTTCTGTTAGAATTTCCGGTTTTATATCGCTTAACTTTTGCAAATGAGCATCAAATACAGCGGTGTAGACTTCCATTCTTCGGGCATCTATCATCGGTACAATTAATCCAGAATTTACTTTCACTTGTGCGGCCAAAACTTGTAACGTGTCAACTGCAATTAACGGAATTGACAAAGCCAAACAAAGTCCTTTTGCAGAAGAAACACCAATTCGTAAACCGGTATAAGAACCAGGGCCTTGACTTACGGCAACAGCCGATAAATCCTTAAAACTAAGACTTGCTTTTTCTAAAACCGATTGAATAAAAACATGTAGTTTTTCAGCATGTGAATAACCTTCTTCTGCAATTTCTTCACAAAACAAGATTTCTCCGTCTTTAGCCAATGCAACAGAACAGTTTTTTGTAGCTGTTTCTATATTGAGAATGTAAGTCATAATTCTATTTAATGGAGCAAAAATAAGACATAAAAAAAGGAAACTAAAATTTAGTTCCCTTTCTTTTATTAATTCAAAAAAGTTTATTTTTTCTTTTCATTCAACTTTGCATTTTCTTTTGCTTTTTCTTCCTCTGATTTTACGTAAACCGCATCACCCGAACTTAACTCTTTGGTTACTGTAGTATACGGGCCAATAATTACGACATCGCCTTTTTGCAGTCCTTCTTTTATTTCAATATTAGAATCGTCTTGAATTCCAGTTTTAATAACTCTAATTTTAGCTTTATCGCCTACTTTCACAAAAACACATTCTAATTTTTTATCTAATTTTTTTACGATTTCGTCCTCGTCAGAGTCTTCTGGTTTTACTTCCACTTTATTGGTTCCTGTGGTGTCTGCTTTCATTACCACTGCACTAATTGGAACGCCTAATACTTTTTCTTTTCGTTTGGTAATAATATCAACGGTTGCAGTCATTCCTGGGCGAAAAGGAGAATAATTTTCTGGTTTTCCTTCCATCAAATCTTGATACGAGTCTTTTATAATTCGCACTTTAACTTTAAAGTTGGTTACTTGATCTGCAGAAACTGCGGTACTGGCCGAGTTGGAAATGCTTGTCACTACTCCTTTAAATTCTTTTTTCAAATAGGCATCCACTTCAATATTTGTCGAATCTCCAATGCTAATTTTTACAATATCATTTTCATTCACATCAACTTCCACTTCCATATTATTAAGATTGGCAACACGCAAAATTTCGGTTCCTGTCATTTGTTGGGTTCCTAAAACGCGTTCGCCCAATTCGACAGACAATAACGAAACGGTTCCATCAGCAGGAGCATAAATAGTGGTTCTTCCTAAGTTATCACGAGCTTCTGTAACGGTAGCACTTGCACTTTGAACACCAAAATAAGCGGCTTGTTTAGCTGCTTGAGCTCCTTCATAAACAGCCACAATTTTATCCCATTCTGATTTAGAAATAATTCCTTTTTCAAACAATGATTTGTTTCGATTGTAATTGGCTTGTGCTTCTTTTAAAGAGGCTTCTGCTTGGTTTAACCCTGCTTTAGTATTAGATAATCCAGCCACAGAACGATTTAAACTTGAGGTATATAAATCAGGATTGATTCGCACTAACAATTGTCCTTTTTTAACCATTTGGCCTTCTACAATAGGCAATTCAATAATTTCGCCTGATACTTCGGATGAAATTTTAATTTCCGTTTCCGGTTGAATTTTTCCTGTTGCCGAAACAGTTTCGACTATAGTCATTTCAGAAACATTGGCTAATTCTACCTCTTTTCCTAAATTTTTATTTCCTATAACGCCCAATTTAGATAAGGTAAACAATACAATAATAATAACAACGGCTATTCCTAAAAAGGTATAAACAGTTTTCTTTGACATAATTTATGGTTTTTGAATGATTGGAATTCCGAAATAAAATTCTAAAATTTTTGTTTTAAAAATGTAATCATACTTAGTACGAAGAACATCTGATTGAGCGTTTACAAATAACGAAAGGGATTGATTATAATCAAAGGCATTCATTAAACCAACGTCAAATCGTTCGCTAGCATATAAATGAGCTTCTTGTCTTGCTTCTAAAGTGATTAGGGCCGCTTCATAGGCATTGAGAGCTCCTTTGGTATCGGTGAAAGCCGTATAAACATTTCGTTGTAGGGTAAGTTCTTCTTGTTCATAAGCAATTTTACTCCGTTCTACAGCAACCTTAGAACGTTCTACACTGGTTCTGGTTGCAAATCCGTTTAATATTGGAATGCTTAATTGCACACCAACACTTTGTCCTTTATTTAAATCAAACTGTTCAAAAATTGGTAAAGCACCGTCTGTTACAGTATTAAAATTTGGTTGCACAACAACTTGATTGGTTTCTTGCACTACTCCAATTGGCGTTGTGGGCACATTAGGGTCTAATTGAACGCCAACAAATCGATCTGAATCTGCAGCTCTAGTATCAAAGGAATAAAATCCTCTTAAATTAGGCTGAAAACTTCCTTTGGTGATTGCTAAATCTTTTTCGGCAATTTCTAAATTCGCTTTAGCGATTTTTAATTCAACTCGTTCTTGCTTCGCTTTTTCATAAATATCTATTGGAGATTTGAGAAGCATTTCATTAGATGGTGCTTCATACTCTTCATCTACAATATCAAAATTGACAAAATCATCTAACTGCAACAACTGAGCTAAACTTAATCTTGAAATCAAAAGACTATTTTCTGCGGCAATAACCAATTGTTCATCGCTTGCCACTGTAGCTTTCATGTCTAACAAATCTACTCTTGGAATAATTCCAGCTTCTAGTAGTTGCGACGAACGTTCCATTTGCTTTACATCATTAGCCAATCGTTCCTTTTGAACTTTTAAATTCTCTTTGTTGAATAAAATTTGTAAAAATGCATTCGCTACATTTAATGAAATGTCCTCTTGCATTTTAGTGAGTTGATATTGACTAGCAACTTTTGATAAATTTGCTCTTCGCAAGCGTTTCTGACTTTGAAGACCATTATAAATAGTCACGCCAACTTGGACTCCTGCAGCTGTATATTGAATTGTCTGATTTTCTAATAAACCTGTTGTAATATTTTGGTTTAAACCAATATTCCAAGAATGGGAAGAATTAGCATTAATCGTTGGCAAAAAATTACCGATGGCTCCTTTTTTTTCGATATCAGCAAGTTCTCCATCTAAGGCTGTATTCTTAATCGTGATGTTATTTTCTAAAGCGTAAATAACACATTCTTCTAAAGTCCATTTTTTGGTTTGGGCTTGAATTGAAAATCCAAATAACATCACAAACCAAATTAATTTTGTCCATTTATTATTCTTCATCTGCGATTTTATAGTTGTTTTATTCATGTAAAGATGCAAATTTAACGCTTTTTGCTTTGTTATCAATAAGACGTCAAAAGTGTTTTTGTGTTACAAGAAAATGAAAGAATCTTAAAATAAAGTACTTTTACGTTTTAAAAAGAAAAATTAAATATGAAATATTTGATTATTACAAGCTTCGTTTTGCTAGCTATCGTTGTTTTATCGAGTTGTTCGACTGCCAAAAAAATTGAAACTATTAAACCTGAACCTTCTGCGGCAGCTCCACTAGTTTATGAAACCGCCACTTCTTTTGTGAAACTTCCCGTAACCATTCGACTAAAAGATATTGAAAAACAGACCAATAAATTGCTGCAAGGATTAATTTATAATGATAGCATTATAAAAGATGACGACTTGTTGATGAAAGTATGGAAGCAAGCACCTATTAAAATTGAAAGCGAAAAAGAAGGGAGTGTTTATAAGATAAAAACAACATTGCCTTTAAAAATAAATGCAACATACCGGTATGGTTTTGACAAAATGGGAATTCAATTTTATGATACCAAAGAGTTTAATCTAAATGCTATCGTTGTTTTGGTGAGTGATGTTCATTTAACAAACTGGCAATTACAAGCAAAAACCGTTTTAAAATCGTTAGATTGGGTAGAAAGTCCATCGGTTTCAATCGCAGGAAAAAATCTGCCAATCACTTATATTGTTAACCCAACAATTCGCTTATTCAAATCGAAAATTGAAAAAAGTATTGATACAGCAATTCAAGAATCGTTAAACTTTAAACCACAAGTTTTAGATGCTTTAGATAAAATTGCCACTCCATTAGAAATGAGCGAAGCTTATTCGAGTTGGTTTAGAATTGTTCCAATAGAATTATATGTCACCGATGCCCAATTGAAAAAAGAAGAAATCTCCTTAGATATGGGTTTAAAATGTGCCATGGAAACAGTAGTTGGCAATGAGCCTGAGAAAAAATTTGACCGAAGCAAAATTCTATTGAAACCAGTTGCTAAAATGCCCGATAAAATCACAGCAAACCTAATCGCGGTTTCATCTTATGAAGATGCCTCTCGTATTATGACAAAAAATTTTCAAGGTCAAGAATTTAGTGATGGCACTCGAAAAGTCAAAGTAAACGAGGTGCAACTTTGGCATAAAAACGGGAAGATGATTGTAGCCTTAACAATTCAAGGAAGCATCAACGGAAAAATTTATTTAGCGGGTTTTCCTCAATATAATACTGAAACCAAAGAAATTTATTTTGATAAATTAGATTATGTTTTAGAAACCAAAAATGTATTGCATCGTTCGGCCAATTGGTTAGCACAGGGTTTTATTTTAAGAAAAATTCAAGAGAGTTGTCGGTATTCTATTCAACCTAATTTAACGGAAGGAAAACAAAATGTCATGTCTTATCTTTCTAATTACTCGCCTATGAAGGGAGTTTATGTGAATGGGACTTTATCTGATTTTGAATTTCAAAAAATTGAACTGACAGAAAAAGCAATTTTAGCATTTATTCAAACAAGTGGTCAAATGGATATTAAAATTGATGGAATGGAATAATTAAAAGCCTTAATCAATAGCTTTTGGTTTTTTCTTATATTTCATTCGATAAACCACATAAAATACGATGGCCACCATGATATAAGGAAAAGCCATTAAGTAGACAATCCCATTATTAATTGCTTCGGCTTTATTGCCTCCGTCTTCACTTTCAAGTGCTGCACGACACATGGCACATTGAGCTGAAGTAGCGATGCTATTCAACAAAATCATACCAATTGCTAAATATTTCAAGTATATGTTACGCATAATAAGGAGAAATCATAAGATAGATTATAACACCAGTAGTAGCTACGTATAACCAAATAGGAAAAGTAATCCGTGCTATTTTTTTATGCTTGTCAAATCGTTCTGCCAAAGCCTTAACATAGGTGATTAACACCAAAGGAATAATGACTATGGAAAGAATGATGTGAGTGATTAGAATGAAAAAATAGACATACCGAATAACTCCTTCACCTCCATAAACGGCACTATCAGAAGTCATATGATAGGCTAAATACATGACCAAAAAAACGACTGAGCATGCAATTGCCGTTTTCATAAAAATTTGATGAGCTTTAACGTTTCCGTTTTTAATAGAATACACGCCTAAAATTAACATCATTGCAGTAAAACCATTAATAACGGCATAAATAGGAGGCAAAAAAGTGAGCGGTTCAATATTAATTCCATAATCTTTGAGTTTAACGCTAAATAAAATCGCCACTATTATCGGTATCAGAATGGAAACAACCACAATAAACCGGTTAAACTTCCTCTCTACAGAATATTCTTGTTCTACTTTTTCTTGATTTTCCATGCTTTTATTCTTCTAACAAAACTTTAATATCTTGTTGCAACGCTAAAACCCCGGCTTCTTCAAGTCCGTCATAATACACAATTGGATTTCCAAAAGTATCTTTACGACTTCGTATATTCCCATTTTTATCAATTAAAGCAAATAAGCCCGAGTGTTCAAATCCTCCATCGACGTCTTTATTTTGACCTGCATAAATATTAAATCCTTTGTTTGCCAGGTCAAAAATATAGTTTTTTTCGCCTGAAAGAAAATTCCAGTTAGGGTTATTGATTCCTAAATGCTCTGCATGGGCTTTAAGCACTTCTGGTGTATCGTGTTCTGGATTGATGGTGATGGATACAATTCCGAAATTTGGATTCCCTTCAAAATGATTTTGAATTTTAATCATATTTTCGTTCATCAAAGGACAAATCGTAGGGCAAGTAGAAAAGAAAAACTCTACTAAATAGACTTTTCCTTTATACGTTTCGTTGGTTACAAGTTGATTAAATTGATTTATTAAACTAAATTTTGGAGCAGGCCCAATTTTCATTATTAAATCTTCCGTTGTTTCTTTTTGTCCGTTTATGTTTAACCGATCCATTTTTGTAACATCATCATTTTTAATCCTGTCAATAATTCGCGGTATAAAAATAATTCCGAATACTAAAATAATAAAGGAGATTCCGATGTAGGATTTATTTTTCATGGTCTATTTTATTCTGTCTGCACTGTTCTTTTTTAAGGCCAAACGGTATTCTGCTAAAATTATTTTCATGTCGTCACTCATTTGATTGTGTAAATCTGCAGCCGAAATGGTGTTGTAACCTTCTTTATATTCGGGTTCGCCTTTTAAATTATTACCTTTTCTACCGCGAAGGTTTCTTTTTTTATCTATAATAAATACATTTGGTGTTCGAAGGTTTTGATCTAATTGCCCCACTAAATTTAAGTGTTCATAGTAGGTTTTTATTTCCTCTGGAGTAGCAAACACATAATGCCATTTTGACAAATCAGAGATTGCACCTAATTGTTCTATCACTTCTTGCGTTTGAGTCTCTGTTCCTTTAGGGACAATCATAATGAGTTGAAAGTCTTTAAATTCCCGCACTTTATCATAAATCTTTTGATTTAGGTTAAAAGCATCTCCTTTATTATATAGAATTTCGGTTCCAGGGAATCCAATCACGGTTATTTTATCATCTAGAGAAAAATTATTTCCTTCTTGGTCTTTCCATTCTCCTAAATCGGGGATAGAAGCCGTTACTGTTGGTAAATTGACAAAATTATGCACTCCTGATGCAAAGAAAAGATAGGCCACTATGGGCAAAAAAAACAAGACAAAAAGAACAATATACTTTTTCATTGCAAATGTATTTTTTCTATTTTACAAAAATAAAAAAGGTATGCAAAGCATACCTTAAAATTGATTTAATATCGTGTTAAAAGTTCCACTTCATCAATGATGTTTTATATACTTCATAAATATAATCTGCTTCTAATAAAAACAAAAGAGCGATATATAGAGCTAAGAAAACAAATGACCATACGACAGCTCTTTTCAATGTGGTGCTTTCGTCTCGCATGTGCATAAAATCCCAAGTAATATAGTAGGCTTTTACGACGGTAAGCACTAAGAAAATTAAATTCAATGGAATTAAAAAGATTAAAGGAGACAAAAAGATATTGGCCAATGTTGCTCCAAATCCTCCTTCAAAAGGAGCAATAAACGGTGTCATTAGTATTTCGGGTTTATAAATCCCTAACACTACCTCAATCGCCGTAACGATAGAAAGAAAAATCAAAACTCCCCAAATTTTGTGCTCGTTTGATTTAAACTTTAGTTTACCTCTAAAAATTGCTAAATTATGTTCGTGTGTCATTTTTATACTTTATTTTAAAATTATACTAAGTAGAAGAAGGTAAATACAAATACCCAAACTAAATCTACAAAGTGCCAATATAAACCAACTTTTTCTACCATTTCATAACTTCTTCTTTTCTCATACGTGCCTAAAACAACATTTAAGAAAATAATAAAGTTGATAATTACTCCAGAAAAAACGTGGAATCCGTGAAAACCTGTAATGAAAAAGAAGAAGTTTGCAAACTGCTTGTTTCCGTATTCATTTCTAATTAAGTTAGCTCCTTCAACAACATAAACAGCATCATTTAATCTAGCTAATGATTCTTCTCTAGTTAAAATAGTTTTATGTTTTTCTTTGTTTAAAGTTCCATGAACTCCTTTTTTATCATTCTTGTCATGATAAGTTACTTGGGTTCTCACCAATAAATTTGGATTAGCTTTAAAACCTTCAACCACTTCATTCACTGAATAAGTTGGTAGGCTTCTTTCGTCTTTTACGAACCAAATACCATCTTTTCTAGTGTGTTCTACTCGGTCTTCGTTTAAGGTTAAAGCAAAATCAGATACTTTAAAACGTTTACCGTCTTGGTCTACAAATTGAATAATGCTTCCTCCTTTTGTTTCGATAGCTCCATATTCACCTTTGATAAAGTTTTTCCACTCCCAAGCTTGAGAGCCAACGAAAATCAAACCACCTAAAACAGTTAAGAACATATAAAAGGCAACTTTCGATTTTTGTAAATGATGTCCTGCATCAACAGCTAATACCATTGTTACAGATGAAAAAATCAACACAAAAGTCATTAAAGCTACATAAAGCATTGGTAAATCATGTCCGTGTAAAAACGGAAAGTGATTAAACACTTCATCAGCAATTGGCCAGCTATCAATAAATTTGTATCTAGAAAAACCATATGCGGCAAGAAATCCCGTAAAGGTTAACGCATCAGATAAAATGAAAAACCACATCATTAGTTTTCCATAACTGGCTTTCAACGGCTCATTTCCGCCATCCCAGATTTTTTCATCAGTTTTAGTAACTGTCGGTCCCATATATAGTTCTTAGTTAAAAAGTTCCCAAATTTACATTTTTTTTCTATTTGTAAAAATAGAAAAATAAAAACAACAAAATCCATAAGATGTCAAGAAAATGCCAAAACATTGCACCAAGCTCAATACCAAGGGATTGTGTTGAATTGTACTTTTGTTTAAAATGATTATAAATTATAATAAAGAGGGCAATTAAGCCTCCAAAAAGGTGTGCCAAGTGCAAAATCACGACAATATACAAAAATGAGGTTGTAACATTACTCTCGCTTCCTGTAAAAAAGTAGCCATTTTCAATAATTTGATTAAAACCTAAAAATTGTAAAATAACAAATAAAACACCTAA
>NZ_JAQVCH010000042.1 GCF_028689845.1 Flavobacterium sp.
GGGTATTTTTTCCACGTCCCAAGAAGGGTCGATGTACCAAAGACGCGAAGGATTCTCTATGTTTAAGTTAAGCGAAAATAACTTCTCAGAAATATCCCCGTGTGGGTCAAGAAGTACTAAAGAGGCTTGTTGTTTTTTATGTGTGTGGTGTTGCAGTTGGTAGAATAAATTTTGTAAAAATTGAGTTTTGCCTGAACCTGTTCTCCCGGTAATAAGCAAATGCCTATTTAAAGCATGGATCGGAACGGGAACAGGCTGGTGACTAAAAAAGAATGCATCAGCTTTTGGAAGCCATTTTTTAAGAAGTACCAAATAGTTTTTTTCATGCTGGTCTGTAAAAGGAAGTAAAATTTTGAATGCAGGTTTGTTAATGAGTGACCAATATAAAGGAGCATAACTAGAATAATTGTCGTTGGTTTTAGGAAAAGATTTTTTATCGACCAAAAGCAGGTATTCTTCAAAGGTGAGAAAGCGTTGTTTCAAGTAGTTTAAAAAAGCACTTGAATCCGTTGGATGCTTTTTAAGAAGGTTATCCATTTGATGGGTGTGGTGTTTGATGTATTTCTCACGAGCATCAGTAGAATCGGCTAGAAGATACTCCCCTGCCCAAAAGTTTTGAAGGTCAGTAATTTTCCAAAGCACAGATTTTTGATTCCAATTTTCAAGATGTGATTTCATAGTAGTAGTACTTTATGCCTAGGAGGAAGGCTGTTGATTTTTTGAAACAGAAGAAAGCGAAAAAGCAATAAAAAGTTACGGATTGCCTTTGTCAAAATCAAGTCGATTGTATAGAACTTGACTCGGGGGGTATAAATGTCAAGCGGGGAAGAACTACCTTTTTAAACACCTTTAAAACTACCTTTTTGATTACCTCTAAAGAGAGGTGGTAAGTGCCCGATATACAATGGATAGCGTGGTAAAAGTGCGTGCCAGTACATCCATTTGGATGTTCTTTTTTTCTTTAAGGCATAACTCAGGGTAAAAGAATTCGTCAAGCTCAAAAAGTCAAAAAGTCTTGCACTTAACCCGTGGGATAGGTATCAGTAGAGAGTCGACAAAAATCTTTATTTGCTAACCCATAAAAAGAATAACCCACACACAAAAGTAAAAAGTAATTCGGTAATAAAAGTTAAAAAACTAAGAAAAATGAAACAAGTAGTAAACAAAACGGTAAATCTCGATTTAGTAGGAGTAGATGGAAATGCCTATGTGCTATTAGCAACCTTTAAAAGACAAGCTAAGAAAGAGAACTGGAGTGAACAGGAGATAGAACTAGTGATGGAAGAGGCTCAAAGTAAAGACTATGATTATCTCTTAAGTACTATTCTAACTCATTGTGAAGTAAAACCAGAAGAAGAGTAATTAAAAAGTAGGAGGCACTGACTTTCCCTGAGTAAAGTGAGTGTATTTATCAAAAAAAACAAAACCAAAAATGAAAATTAACATGAAATCAAAAAGACGTATTATCATGACTTATTTTCTACGCTCCTTGCAGGATAAATTGCAGTGGGAGGACAACGTAGAACCTATTAGTGAAAAGTGGTTGAGAATTTATTCAAAACAAGAGCTCCAAGAAGTAGTCAAGTGGCTTTTTATGCAAAAGATACCCGAGGATATGGACTTGGACAAAATGGACGAGGAAGAACTCTTGGAGACTATTGGCGATGAATTCCACTTACTGGGTCATCTCTTGAGTGAAATGGAAGAAGAAGTAAAAGCATTTGAAAATCCAACACCTCAGCGTTTAGATGAGTTACTTGAACAATTATCCAGTGAATCGCATTATTTAGCCACAAAGCCTATTGCCACTTGGGATGACTATGACCTTAGTAATTACCAAGCCCTCTTTAGAAAGGCAGGTATGTCCGTACCCTTGTTCGGGGTTTACGATGCTGATGTGAAACAGGACGATAGGTATACGGTTACATTACCGAGCCATCTTTATGAATCGCAGCAGGAGGCACTAAAGCATTTGTCTGAACTAGTTGAGAAAGGGCAATTTGAAGAACATCAACTACAAGTCATGAGCTTGTAAAAGCGACTGATTTCACTTAAAAACCAAAAGTTATGATTAATCAAGAAACCTTAGAGAAACTCGAGCAAAATTTTGTGCTCATAGTAGCCCTAGAAAAGCAAGTGTTCCAGTATTATGTCACTGAACCAAAGATATTCTATGCAAGCCACCAAGAGGCAAAACAAGTTCGAGATTCACTCATCGAAAAAAAAGAGTTAACCCCTTTACAAATTAAAATTCTAAGTGTATGGAAAGTGAAATTATAAAATCACATCCCTCGTTACAAAGAGCTATTGATATTGCCCTATGGATGAACTTCAAGTACCGTTTAGACAAAAGAAGGTACGGAGTCATTCAGGACAAAAAAGCCCATTGGTATCAAGTGGTCGAAACAAAGGGTAAAAGAAAGTCAAGTCTAATTGACCTACCAGCTGGATATAGTGAAATGACCTATGAGCAAATTGAGGCGATACGCACAATAGTAAACCCACTACATCATTGGGAAGAAATTGTTGGATTGTTTTCAACAGCACATGGAGAAATATTGCGTTTTATCCTCGCTAGTGAAATTCCACTTGAAAAGTTAATCAGGTATGAACTTGCCATAAGAGGTTATGATGAGAATCATCTCTGGGTTGGCTTTGAAAAATCCAGCTCGATTTGGCTTAAATAAATGAACTCAACGATGAAAATAGATCCAAAGAAAACTCCGGTGATGAAAAGTTGTTGTAAAACCTGTCCTTTCAAAAAGGATGAGAACGGTTTGTATCAAGATCAGCTACTCGCCAATAAAGTAATCGAAAGAACCTTGTTCAAGGCTCATCAAATTTGTCATGGAACGGAAGGTAAGAACCGCAAACCAACACATCGTTGCAAAGGGGCTTTTGACCACAACATGGAAATTTATAAAAGATTGGGTTTTGATTCCTTAATAGAATAAAAAAGTAATCCATAAAACAAAAACAAAGTAAAATGAAAGCCATAAACATGTTCGATGACATTATTCGGATAGTGGAGTATGAAATTGTATCAGAGGATAAAGTAGAGATTTTGAATTATTCAGTAAGTGATAGCCGAACGATTGTGCAAGAGGAAAAATTACCCATTTGTAGTTTCATGGGATCGGCACAGAGGATAACTCATTTATGGGTAACACCCTATAGATGCCCAAACTGCTTCGGGTTTCCATGTACAGGCTCGACACTTTATCTGATAATTAATCCAGAGTCACTCTTACACTTTGTTACTAAAATGGGGTATAAAGTAAAATAAATAGTAATCCATAAAACAAAATTAAAATGAATGAAAACAAACAATCACTGATGAAATTATTTTCATTGGTATTAAAGAACAGGGCAAAATCTGAACCTGAATTCAGAGAGATTAGCCCTGAGATGGTTAAGTTCTTTTCAAGAAAAGAGCTCATTGAAATTATTACCATGATTTTTGATGGTAATGTGCCTGAGAAGCACAATTTAGTGGAGATGGAAAACGACGGACTTTTGAAGCTCATAGGAGATGATTTATATATTATTTCGTATGTGACTCAAAAGTGGTGTGAGCAAATTGCTGACTTGCCTTTAAAGCCGGACGTTCCCTTAATCCCAGCTACGGTAGCAGCTGCTTCAGCTAAAGCCAATGCAAACTCCTCTACCCCGAAAAAGGAAGACCTTAAAACGGCAGAGGAAAAAAAAGACTAGAACCCTAGTTTTTCAATTAAAAATGGTTTACCATTTACAATAGCTCGAGTTATTCTCGGGCTGTTTTGTTATCGAAATTTATCCTCTAACAAAAACAAAAATGATAAATAACTCAACCCAAATAGACGTTAATCAAAAGAGTAAACCCAAGCTAAAAACACCCATATCCTACTATGGAGGAAAGCAAAGTATGCTCAAAAGCATTTTGCCACTTATTCCGGAGCATAAGATTTATATTGAGCCATTTTTTTGAGGCGGTGCACTTTATCGGGCTAAAGAACCTGCTCAGTGTGAAGTCATCAACGACATCAACATGAACGTAATTGTTTTTTATGAAGTATTAAAAAACAACTACCACGCTTTGCATCAAAAGATAGAACAAACTTTGCATAGTAGAGAAACCTACAAAAAAGCATTGTTGATTTATAATAGTCCACGATTATTTGCAGACTCCCCTCTTATAAGGGCTTGGGCATTTTATGTGGTAACCAACCAATGATTTGCCTGTAAAATAGGAAGCCGGGGCTATGATAAGGGAAAAAAAACGGCACTCACTTTTCAGAATAAAATAGATAGTTTTAAACAGCAAATGAGTGAGCGTTTACGTTCTACGCAAATTGAGCAAAATTCAGCCCATCAAGTTATCCTCAGTAGAGACTCTGAAGATGCTTTTATTTATGCCGATCCTCCTTATGTAAACACGAACCAAGGGCATTACGGAGGCTATACCGAGGAGCATTTTATTCGTGATTTGGATGTGTTGGCTCATGTTAAAGGAAAATTCCTTTTAAGTAACTATCCCTGACCAATTTTGCTCGACTTTATAAAGCAGTACAAACGGTATGTAAGAACCATTGACAAACCCCTTACAGCTGGAAATAAAAACCTTAGTTCCAAAGGAAAAAGAAAAACAGAACTCTTGGTAGCCAACTACCCTATTTAACTTCTAAGTTTGCTATCAGCAAAAAAAGCAAAGATAACCACCAAAAATAAGCAGATTATTGTTTTGACATGCACACTAAAGCATAGCGATTTGAGAAGTAAAAAGGACTCCTCTGCTAAGGAAAAATTAGGCTTAACAAACTTAAAAACACCTTTGACAAACCCTGTTAATCTCAAAAATGGCTTTTACTGTGTCGTTCTAGGTTAACCAATTAAGGCATTGATAACTCCTCTTCTAAGGTTGGTATAGGCTTTGTTAACCTAAAAACAAACCCTCGCCAAGCTTTAATCAACTTTGTTTTTGTTTTGTCAAGGCTTTGTTTAGAATTATCTCTTGAAAAAGTGTTTTATATAGCTATAAATCAGTGTAGTGCGAAAAACCCTTGTCAAACGGATTAACAAAGGGAAAACCAGCATTTGACAAGGCATGTTTAAAGCATGAACAACGCTTTATAATGGAAGCACAGAATCCGCAAGAACACTGATACAATTCTTATTGATAACCAAAAGTTAGCATTTACTTTATTACTAAAGGTAACGATGATGATTCCAAAATCTGAGGCAGAAAGAGCACTTGGAGTGAGTTCTACGACATTTTATTCTTATGTCAAAAAGTTAAAGATTCAGCTCTTGACCAAAGTTGATTCCAAAGGAAAGAGTAGTTATATTAATCCACAAGATTTGGAAAAAATGGCACAGGCTATGGGCAAAGTAATAGAATCTACAAATTCGCAGTCCAAGCAGGGGAGCGATGAGCATCAAAGCAATCCACAAGAGGAGTTTAAGGAAAATGAGATAGTCAAAGAAAATTTTAATTTACAACTCAAAGTAAAAGAGCAAGAGGAGGTAATAAAATCCTCCAATGAGCTTTTGAGTCTGTATAAGGAGCAAAACAACCATTTACAAACCCAGCAACAGCAAGCTCAAAGTCAGGTTAATCATTTGTATTTACAAATCATTCAAACCACTAACAAAGCAACTGCTTACGGAATTAGTGCCATTGCTTTACTTGTAATCTTGATTTTGGTGGTTACACTTGCTGTACTTTGAAAATTACAATTTTAAAACAAACAACTTCTAAGGGTTTATAAAACCCAGACGACCTTTGTCAGACCTGCCCAAAAATGTAGCCATCAAAGGAGATTAAATCTTGAAAAAGAGAGGCTCTAAGCCTAAGTAATAAAAAGAAACAACCAAAAAAATAACAACACCTTTATTTATTTCTCTTGTTTAAGATGTTATATTATTGAAAGTTTATATTGTTTATAGAGCAAAAGAGAGCAGTTAGAAAGCCACTTTTGAGAGCCTTTGGAATCAAATTCGGAACCAAAGGCTACAAATTCAGGGTAAAACATACCAGTAGTAGAACCCAAGGATTACAAATTCGGGGTAGAGTATTTCAAAAATGGGAAAGTTTGGCTTCACATTTGGGGTTTAGAAATCAGTATAACAAATTCGGGGTACTACTTGAAAAAGCAAAAAATCTATTGCATTATAACATCCAAAGGATACAGTAGTTTTTATTGGTAGCCTTCCTTTTTATTTTGATCTAAAGCAAAATGAATTCCACACTACTAAAGGTTAAGAAATCGCATGAGCTTGTTTCTGCCAGATATTCGTTCTCATTAATGGAGATGCGTTTGTTTACGCTAATAGTCAGTCTTATTAATGATAGGGACGAGGATTTTCAGGTTTATAGAATTCCAATTAAAGATATTATAGCTGCATTTAATATAAAATCCAAAACCATCTATGCAGAAATTAATCAAATGACCACCTCGATGCTTAAAAAGATAATAACCATTCCCATAAGAGAGGACAATAAGGATAAAGAAATTAAAACGGCACTTGTGAGTTCTTTTAAATATTCGGTAGATGGTAAAGGGGTTTTAGAGGCTACTTTTCATCCGGTTTTAAAACCCTATTTATTGCAATTAAAGTCGAGGTTTTTACTGTATGATTTGAAAAATATTTTAAAAATTTCCAGTGGCAATTCCATTCGCATGTATGAACTTTTAAAATCGTATGAGTGAATTGGAAAGAGGATTTTTGAAGTAGAGGAGTTAAAATTAATTCTTGGCGTTCAAGAGAAATATGCTAAGTATGCCAATTTTAAAAGCCGTATTTTACTCAAAGCACAAGAAGATATTGAAAAACATACCGACATACGTTTTACTTTTGAGGAATTATCGGATTTTGGCAGACGTGTGGAGCGTATAGCCTTTACCATCTACAAAAACAAACAGCAACCTGACACGGATAACGTAGTAGACAAAAATGAGGTTGAGGCTATTAGTGCACGACAAGAGCAAATCAGAGGCTTTTGAGTATCAAAAGCCACGATGGAAAGCCAAGTTATTGGGCATTATCAAGAGCAGTATATCATTCAAACATTAAAATACACGCAAAATTATTTTAAGCACACGGCTGTAAAACAGAAAGCAGGTTTTTTTCTAAAAGCATTACAAGAGGGCTATTTTAAAGAAGAGATTCAAAAAGAGGATACAATTAAGCAGAGAAAAGTTCAACGTATTGCCAACCAAGAAAATGAAGATCAAGAAAAACAAAAGATGGTTTTAGAGAGAAATCAACAACTCGAAACATTAAGAGAGCAGTATTTGAGTGATGAATTCATTCAGGCGGTTTTGGAAGAACACAAGGGCGGTTTCTTGTACCCGATTATGGAAAAATCACGAAAAGAAAGCAAAACCTTAAATAAGTATTTACAAGGTTTTGTCGATAAAAAACTACTGGAGGAGTTTGGATAAAAAAAAGAGGCTTATGCCTCTATGTTTAAATCAAGAGCTAACCTATGCCCGATTTCATCAAAAGCGAACCAAACCAAGGAAGTTTTTATATCGCTAGTGAGAATAAGGGGAGTAGTAATTTTTTCTTTCGGTTCACTCGTGAGTTCATTAATTTGAGCTTGGTACTTATCAAAAAAAGGATGGGTCTGACAAGGGTCTCTCAGGGCATGAATCATTCCGGATTGAGAACCCTCTAGGCGTAGAGCAGTAAAAAAAGAGATAGGGAAATCGGATTGCAGAGCATGGAAAGCGACTTCTTTTTGAATAGAATCTTTTTTTTCTCAGGCAATCTTTTTGAGTTTGTTTATGAGTGTTTGGTATTTCATAAGGGGTGGCGGGGAAAGAGATAAAAGATAGTCAAATTGACTAAATTAGTTATATTGATTAATCAGCTCATTGCAAGTGTTTTTTCGACTTTTTTAATAGTAGGTAAACCAAAAGAAAAAGCAAGTAAGAAAGGGGATTACTCCTGTAATCCCAATGCTAGAGAAAGACTGTAGGCTGTTTGTTCGAAAGCAAACCAAGCGAAGAAATTTTTTAAATCTCAATAAATACGTAAGGCAGTACCCGTGTTTTTTTCAAACTCTTCTCTGAGTTCTTCTATTTCTTGGTAGTGTGTATCATAGAAGGCATGGGTTTGCGTGTAGTAAATTAAGGAGCCTACTAATCCACTAACGCAACCATGCTCACTTAGTAGGGTAAAAAATTCTTGTGGGTCTGGGTAGGTAAGAGCTTCAAGAGCCACTTCTTTTTCAAGGCTACTAGCGGGATTGTTTGCAATTGCTGTGAGTTTTTTGATAAGAGTAGTAGTGTTCATGGGATGTGAATAAATAAGTAAAAGGAATTAATCAAGTTAACTAAATTCACTATATTCATTAAATTAGTAAATGCAAGAGATTTTTCGACTTTTTTTTAAATGCAAAAAAACAAAGTCTAGGACTTTGTTTTAGCTGTTTTTTTCGATTTTTTTTGGATTAATCTAATTTAGAGTTGTGCTTTTTTGGTTAGTTTAATCATTTCTTCAATTTCATTTTCATTAAAGCCTTGTTTTAGAGCTTGTGTTTTAAAGGCTTCTATAAAAATGTCAATAGCGTTAGAGGTATTTTGATTTTCGTTTATAAGAGGCTTTATTAGCAAACCATGTGGCGTTTCTTCTGCTAGAAATAAATTGGTATTGTATTGTTCTCTTCGACTTTTAGGGAGCGTTACTTGTCCGGTGTTGAATAATTTTAAGTTATGGGTTTTCATCTTTTTAATTAAAACAGATAAAATAATTAATTCAGATTACTTATTTTTTTGGGGATTGCAAGGGGAGTTTTGAAAATAGATTTCAAAAAAGGCTACTGAGTAAAAACCCAATAGCCATACACAACTACACTAAATAGCCTAGCTTTTGCAAGCTCTTAATTAGAATAGTGATTTAAATTTTAATTTCAAGTAGAAATTAAAGTATTTTAATCTTGAATTATAAAGCTAAATCCATATAAAGTAGTACATCACAAAACTACTATATTATGCAAAAGTTTTATTTCGTACGTTACGAGTTTGGGGCTGTATTAGCCCAAGATCCTCAGATGGCATCAGATGCTATCGCAAAAGGACAATTAATTCCGCAGGAGTCTAAGTCATTGGTTGTTATTGCACCCAAAGCAAACACTCAAATCTTTCCTAACCTATCTCAAAAAGAGATAATGAAGCGAATTGTTTACCTACAACTAGCCATTATTTGGAGCGTTGAGGACTTTGAGACCCGAGCCCAAGCATTAGAGAAAGGAGAAAATGGGCTTATTTATGAGCGAAATTCTTTTGAAAATGCTCTGGTCAAAATGATTGACAATCACCGCAAAGAAGAGGGGATTAATTGGTCTACGGTAGAATACTACTTGAATACGTATTGCAGAATTAAGTAATGAAACACCTCTGTTTTTACAGAGGTGTTTTTTAGTTGAAAACACAAGTTGTCAAAAGATAACTTTATATACATTTTAGAGACAAGGTTAAAGGTTTTTTATTTCTAGCTTATATCTTAACATTTCTAGTTACAAAAGAGGATGACATTTATTTTTAAAATCAATATAAAGAATTTTAAAAAACAGGTTAAAGCAAAGGCTTTTAGCTACTTTATTAATAGTTAATTTTGTTTATTATCTTGTTAAAATTAAATTATAATCATAATAAAAAATTATTATCTTTACTTTTTAACAAAAGTATTGTATGCGAGAAACACTTGATTTTTTATCAATTCAAAATCATATCAATAGAAATTATAAGCGTTGGATAAAAAGGTACGATAATATAGAGGGTGTTCATATTGGGGAGAAGAAAATCAAAGGCAAAATTCAAAAAAATAATTTTTCAATTGTCTTTCATGTTACTAGAAAAACGCTCAATCCTGAAAAATCAATCCCGAACTATTTTTATATTAGATCGGGTAGTTTGAGGTTAAGAGTAAGTTCTGATGTTATTGAGACGGGCAAATTAGTGCTTCATGGCATTCAAATGGGCGATGCAACAAAAAGTACCCATCACCATTCGTATGGGTCAATCTCTATTTTTTTTG
Organism: Flavobacterium sp.; assembly: GCF_028689845.1. Lineage (GTDB taxonomy): Bacteria > Bacteroidota > Bacteroidia > Flavobacteriales > Flavobacteriaceae > Flavobacterium. The sequence goes on from NZ_JAQVCH010000042.1 coordinate 10,024, forward strand.
CAACAAGTAAAGGCACTTATGTCGGTTCGAACATGCATGTATTAGCACCTGATTTGTTAGAAAGAGGTATTAGAAATTACAATAGGAAACAGGGAGGAAATTTTGAAGTGCTTTTGTATAACCGAGATATAATGACCACTGCTGTTTTGTATGCGTCTATTTTTAAGGGTATAGATTTTGGTTTTGCAAAAGTAAAAAGTCCTGAGTTTATTGAAAATAAAATCAGGAGGATAGGTGACTATGCAGGATTTTACAGTTTTAATAGAAGTAATTATAAAAATGCAAGATTGTTTTTTAGCGGTGCAAACTCAGGATTAAAAGAATGTGTTTTACAGGATATTTTTGTGACAAAGAATTATTATGATACGCAGTTCAACAATTTATTGAAGTTAAATTTTTGCTCTACTGGTGGTGATTCGGGAGCTCCAGTTTTTGATAGAAAGTTCAGGATAGTAGGTTTTATTCTCGGAGCAGATCAGGTAGAACAGGCCAGTTACGCCTTAAGTATAAATGATATAATATCTTATTTTCAATCTCTAAATCTTTAATTATGAAATCTAAATTACTTTTTCTATTCTTATTTTCATCTTCGTTACTTTTTAGTCAATCCTCGCTAAATTTTAAATTTAAAGTCAATGGTACAACTGACGAATATAGTATAGATAATTTATCAAATGTGGTTTTTCAGCAAGAAGTGAAGTCAATCGCTATTAAATCAGTTACAGCAGAAACACCTGCCAAAAATTATAAGCTGGATGTAAATGATCAGCAAAAGGATTTTCTGTCGGATGGTCAATATTCAACTTTCTTTGATTTTAATTTTGATATAAGGGAAATTGGAATAACGATTCTAAATACAAGTGGTAACGCTGTTGCTTTACCCTTTATATTAAAAAAACCACAAATAGATGCTGGCTCACAAAATCAAAGCACAGGTACTGGTATTTTTCCTGTAGAAAAAAATGCGACGGATTATGTTTTAAATAAATTATTAGATGGCTACACACTAACAAACATGCCCGGCATTGGTAATATAATTAAAAAGGTGTCCACTGCCAATAATTTAAATTACTTAAGCAATTATATTGGAGAGAATTATATTCATTTGTTTTTTGATCAAAATGGGAATAGCATTATAAGCTCAATTCCAATTGGAATTTCAAGAGCGAATTATGTTGTACATATAGTTTACTTGGCTCCGGAGAATAATCTTTCTTTGATCGATTATAGTATTAATCAATCCCTAGCAGATATCAATGAGGGAGTAATCATCAGAGGAGAGGGCAGCTTAGGAAATAATTTAAATTTACAGTCAGGCTCAGGCACAACGACAACAAAATTGGTTTGGAAGCATACAGAGCTTTTGTTAACAGGTTCTTCAAATGACATAAAGTTTGATATAGTGCGGAATATTTATCAATTAAATAATGGTCAACTTTCGATATCCAATACAAACACCGTTGCTTCTAGGATTATTAAAATAAAAAAGACATATCACGGTAGTTTAGATGTAGGTATTATAAGCACAAATTTAGAGAATCCAACTTTTTCGCTTGTTAATTCTCCCCTTGACCCAAATGTAAAAGTAGTCAGCAGAACAAATGGAGGCAATCGGGTTTTAGCCTCGGCAATGTATACATTTTATGTCTCTCCTGTCATCTTAATTCAGCGATATATTTTGGGTGATAAGAAGATAAAAAATTATCAATTGGAAGGCAGAAATTTTGTGGAAGATCATGAGATATACCAAAGAATTTACCCCACCTTTGGAATCGGGTTAAGCGATAGGCTTTTGGACAATCTTTTTGGAGGATTTAAATGGGAATTTGTTAGAGGAGGTTCTGTTTTTGTGGGTTATAACTGGAGCAAAGTCAATGTTTTAAATGTTGATGCTGATTTTGAATATGGGAATAGTACTATCACCCAAGAGTCATTTGATCTAAAAAAAGATAACCGATTTAGAAGAGATTTTTGTTTTGGATTAAATTTAGATACAAGAATAATTTTTAATTTATTTCAAAAATCGACTACTCCTTAAAGTATTAATATCTTAGTAACAAAAAAATATGTATAAATCGTTTTCTGAATTTTTAGTAACCTATACTATTTGGAACAATGATTTGTAATGCTAATTAATTGTTATATATTTAAAAATTTAATAAAAAACCTATTAATTGTAAAATTATTTTTTACATTTGTTTAAGCATGATTACCTTTTGTAATTCTTTTTTATGAGTTTAATACCGAAATTTATTATTACAGCCAAAGATTACATTGTTAAGTTGTTTTCAGAATCCCGTTGGTTGCCTATTGTTAGTTCATTGACTTTGTTGATTATATTTTTTCTTGTAACAGAATATTTTCTTTTAGACCAAAAACAGAAAGAAGGTACTTGGCTTTATTATCTTAATTCTATTTCTAAAATTGCTTTAACGGGTGGTTTCTTTACAATGTTTTTAAAAATGTTTCAGTTTGCTGGTGTTGTAGAGGAGATTATATTGAGTGAAAAATTTTATAGTCGATTAGAGGACTCAAGGGGTAAGCAACTTAATGAGATTTTTAATTCAGATAAGTTTAGTGAAAAAATAGGAGAAACATTAAATGGTGTACTTTTTGATAGTAAATATTTAAAAAAAGATAAGGGCTTAGACAAAATATGGAGAGATGTAACAACTTGTTTTATTCAAGATGAGTTCCCCGATATTCATAAAAGTTTAAGTGAAAAGCTTAAGAATATTTATTTCAATGATAATTTTTTAAATTTTTATTATGAAAATTGGAATGATACATACACGGTTAAAGTTATTGATGGAACATATATTCAATTAACGAAATCCTCTAGTTATTACATTAAAAGAAAGAATACGGAAAAATTTTCTTTTTCAACGTCATTTAGAGTGGATAAAGATGTTTATAATAAGGTTCCCTCTGTTATTGAATTTAGTAGAATTCTGGTTGATTCCAAGGATATAAAAAATTTGGGAGTTATCTCTGAGGAGCCATTGAATAAAGAGGTACAAATAAAGGAAGAAGAAATATATAAACAATTTGATGTAGATTTAGAGGGTAAAACTAGTTATTTTGTAGAGATTGAAACAAAAATGATATACCCCTTTATTAGCGAGTACGAAGAGTTTTATTTTTACACAAAAAAAATAGTTAATAATATTAACGTTGAGTTGATTTATGACAAAAATGAGATTATTTACAAATTTGTAGAAATTGGGCTTGAAAACTTCGAGAAAAAGAATAAATTTGACAAGCCAACAACTACATCTGATATGTTTTCGTATAAAGGGTTGTTTTTGCCGGAAAACGGAGGCTACAAATTTTATTTTAAACTTAAAAATTTCACTATGCAAAAAGGCGGAGGCGGTACGATGTAGTTTAAATTGCTCTTGATGGAGTAGATTGGTTAAATAAGATTCTTATTTGACGTGTTTTTATTTTCACTAATTTTTCACTTTAAATTAAAAAATGAGTTGTCGTAAAAACGAACAGCTCAACTCAAAAAGTTATTCCAGTAACTTTTTCATTTAACTAGGCATCTTCCACTGCAAAAGACACCAAGGTTGGCAATATATTATATAAACCAACTTTAATTTCAAGACTAAGTTTGTCTTTTTTAGTGATGTGTTTAACTTACGTATTGAGCGAATTATGCATCTTCATTTTAAATTGGTACATCCTGACAAACGATACACGGAGATTTATTCACAAAGAAAAAATCGAGACATTTTAATCTTGATATCACCTACTTTTTTAGTAGTGTTTAAAAAATTAAGTAGACATGTGACATTTTTTGCAATTTTGTTTTAAGCTAAAAAAATTAAATCCTAACTTCATTACCCATCACACCAAGTTCAATGCTACCATTTGTATCTGAAAGGGCATTTTTTCCTTATCTTTTATCTTTGAAATCCTTTATACATCTTTTTTAAGAAAATAACCCGTTAATGTAAAAAAAGCTGAAACAAATAGCCCGAATACAGGAGATAGAAAAACCAAATTACCGTATGGCTCTTTTAATATATATACTCCATAGAAAGCAGCAAACCAAGCGGAAAGGAAACCAAAAATAATCGATAAGGTTATCCAGTATTTTAATTGTATCAAAATATTTTTGTTTACAAATAAAGATATTAAAATTGGTGGTGCCAAACTTAACGCTGCACCATAAATTGAAAATGCTAAATCGGCTACTGAAAAACCAATTAGATTAAGTAACTGGACAATTCCGATAGCTCCTAAAGCAGAAACAACTAATATAACTCTTGATAATGTCAATTCTTTGGATGATTCAATTCTTTCAATCAACCCTTTTTTTCTATACTTAGATATAATGTCTTCATAAATGGTATGGGAGACAGCAATTAACTGCGTTGATGCGGTAGAAAGCATTGCACCAAATAATCCTAATGAAACAAAAAATAAAACAACACCTCCACCTCTGAATTGATATACTGCTTCTAAAGTTGTAACTAGAAATTTTGAATTCACACTAGGTTTTGCAACAGTATAGGCAAGTATTGCAATTACAACAAATAAGCCCCAACTCAACGCAGATTGAAAGATACTTTTTCGGATGCCTCTAGTAAAAACTTTTTCTTCATGAGTTCCTGAGACTCTCTGCCAAAGAGCCATATTAGTTATATACGTAAATAAATTCATTATTAATAGCCCTAGTACAAATGGGATCAAATTAGTTGACCATTTTAAACTTTGGACATTTTCTGGAACAGATTGAGACAGAAAAGATATTCCTCCATTTAAATAAATATGTATTGAGAAAAAAAGTAAAAGCGAAACTAACAACAACCATATCGACCACATCTGAATCCTGTCACTTACAACAACAACCCTAAATCCACCTAGTCCTGTATAAGTAAAAGATAGTATTGCAATTATAGTAATTATAATCCAAACGGGAATATCTATGAAATTAGAAATAAACTGTGAGCTTACAATTAACTCAACAGCGAACATACATAAGTAGCCAAGAGCTGTGGAAACAGATGCAATAACACCTACGGTTTTGGAATTAAACTCCGTTGAGATATATTCATGAATAGAGGGACGATGGTCATAAAAAGAGAGTTTTGTCCAAATTCTCCTAGACAAGACAGAAAATAACCAAAAACCCAAAGCAGTTGTGATTACTGCCCAGAAAAGCCATAATCCACTTATTGGAATTAATTCAAAAAATGCAATAATTACTGTTGCAAGACTTATAGAGGTTGCTACGGTAGAAGAGCTAAATTCATCTTCTCCATTTACTTTAGCTTTTCTTCCTTTAATTACGGGAATGATATCTGACAAATTAATCACACCTTTTCTATAATAGAGACCTAAACATATGTAGAATATGGCTGATAGTACTATGGCAATTAAAACAATTGTGTTCATATTGAAAGTATTTAAGATTGCTATTTGGGACGAAACTTTATTTCAACCGCTTGGATTTTTTCCAATTCCTGGGAGATTTCCTTTAATTCTCCGGTACAAATTGATTTTATAATTGGCAACTGATTTCCTGGATAGACATTGATAATATAACCTTCTTCTGCTAAAATTTCAAATATTACCATTTCTTCTAATAGATACTTAACGCATAATTCTCTGGCTTTTATGCTATCTATTTTTATTTCTGATTGTCTTCTTAAGAAAACATCAACGGTATATTCAATTAATTCTTTGAATTTTGTATTGATTAGATACAACTTTTCAAACCTCTGCATCTTTGATTTAAAATTTGGATGCGATAAAAAACTCTCTGTGTCCCTGTAAGAATAGTTGAACTTGAGTTTGTTTTCTTTAATGGTTTTGTTGAATATGGATTTCAATTCGGCTCCTTTGCTTTGGCATTTTTTAATTGCATCTTCCTGTGATATACCATTAAAAATTTGCTCGTTATATCTGTGCAAGTAATCGCCAACAAGAATTAAACAGGCTTCGCTTTTTAAAGCTAGTAAATTTATGATTTCAACTAAAGTTTCAGGAGATTGAAATACCTTATTATTCATACTCATTCCAAGAAACACATGATGGTTCCAATTGTAATCCAACTTTGGATAAAGATTCAGTTTTTTTATTTTATAATTCATAATGACTCGTCAAAAGATAAACCTTTCCATAGTTCCTCAAATATTTCACTTCTATCGAGTGTTTCCTTATAGGTAAGATTATAAACAGTATTTACATCTTTTCCACTAACCCCCACAAATCCAATTTTATTGCCCGAAACTGTAGTGAAAACCCAAAATGCATGAAGATAAATAGTAGAATCTTTAGCATTGGGATGAATCAACAATCTTTCAAATTTTGATTGTGGGTTTTTTATGGTCTTGAATTTTATTTTATCTTTCACATTCTCGGTTATTGGATTCCGGTTATCTGATAATAACTTTATAAATTCTGATTTCAAGCTTTCTTTTTTTTCTTTGGTATGGAAGATAAATCGAACTTCTTTAAAAGTGTCATACTCAAGAAAAGGATATTTGTAAATGTCTAGGTTGTCTTTAGAAACTATATATTTTTCGTGAAAGTAATACCCATCTATGCTTTTGAAAATTTGTCTGTTTTCAGTTTCCCAATCTTTGGCGATATTTCCAAAATGCTGCGGTAGTATTTTAGCGAATGAATCGATAACATTTAATAATATTTCTACACTTAGGCTAGGAACATTATTTATCTTATCGGCAAGAATTCCTTTAAACATTTCTTCACTTGCAATTGGATACTTTGGATTTTGAAGAAATAGTTTCAATTCTTCCACTAATTCTTTTTGAATAAATTTCTTTTGCTCAATAGCACCATCTTCTTTTTTAAAATAAGGAAGACATTTATCGTAGAAGTATTTGAATTCATAGTCAATATCGGCCAACTCGGCAAAAGCCTCTTTTGGTGAATTTTCATGAGTAATCATTAAATGTTCTATGTAGCTTTGACCAGCGATGTACTTTGCTAACCTATCAAATATTATATTGGATCGGTCAAATACTCTTATGAAATCTGGAATTCTACTTGAATTCAAAGCTACATATCCTGACTCCATCATTTTATATAGCGAGATAGATATACCAAGCATTCCTGTAGCACATATTTCATCAATACTCAAATTAGATAGATTTTTTCTTTCCTCTTGCAAGAAAACTCCAAAAATAACATTCAAGGGGT
>NZ_JAQVCH010000043.1 GCF_028689845.1 Flavobacterium sp.
CTTTAATGAAATTCTCGGCTGTTTTTTTCTTCGGTGTTTTCATACTATTTCAAAGTTAAGGGTTTTGAAAACACTCTCTTAGTTTTTGTCTAAATCAGTACACTTTTTGCTGACGATTTACACTTTTTCAATACGCAGGTGCACAACAAAACAATGCTTATATAACAGATAGCCTAGACACCAAAAGTTTCAAATACTTGAGTGATGCAGTAAATTTAAATCAGAAAGACAGCATACGTACTCATGTTTATCTAGAAGCCTGGCTTCTAAAAGCGAAACTGCAAGCGGATCAACGACAGCTTGCCACTGTATATAAAATACTTATAAGCAAAAGTCCAAGACAATTTCGTTTAGCCTTCGCAGACAGCATGGTAGTGGCCGCACAAAAAACAAAGGATGATTTGTTAATGGGTAGCGCCTATTTAACAAAAGGCATTGTACACTACGACAGAAAAGAACTTAAAACAGCATTAGACTACTATCTTCGAGCAGACAACTATATTTCTAGGACCGATAATAGTGATGCTAAGTATATGGTCAAGTACTCCATTGCACTTACCAAATACCATATTGGTTTCTACGATGAAGCAATTGCACTTTTTACACAATGCATGAAATATTACAGCGAGGAAAATGACCGAGCTTATCTAAATACGATACATTCTCTTGGTATCTGCTACAATAAAATAGGTAATTTCGATAAGTGCTCATTGATGAATGCAACGGGACTAAAAGCGAGTGAGGATTTCGAAATCATTGAAATGATTCCATATTTTATCAACTCCGAAGGCATAAATCAGTTTTCGAAAGGAAAATATTACGAAGCAATTAAAATGCTTTTAAAATCAATGCCAACTATCAAAAGGAAAAAAGATTTTGCAAATGAAGCCACCACCTTGTTTTACGTAGGAAAATCATACTGGAAATTAGAACAGTATGATAAAGCAATCGGGTATTTTAAAGAAGTAGACCAAATTTTTCAAACCCATAATTACATGCGTGAAGACATTCGTGAAAGTTATGAATTCCTAATCGAACACTACAACAACAATAAGAATGAGCAGGCTGAATTAATATACGTAAAAAAATTGTTGAAAGTAAATCAGTTTTTAAATGACAACAAATATTATTTGGCAAACAAAGTTATAAAGGAATACGACAATACAAAACTAGCAGCGACCAAAACTGCAATTGAAAAATCACTAAGAAGAAAAAACAACACCAAGTTAATAATCATTGTATCAATGAGCATTATGGGTTTTATTATGTTGTACCGCTACACTATTTTTAGAAAAAAATACCGCAAAAAGTTTCAAGTACTAATGACGAAAGCTAAAAAACAACCAAATACAGATCCAGTAACAATGATGGAAGCACTTTCAGATATAAATCCAGAAGTCGTTGAAACAGTTATAAAAAACATGCAACGCTTCGAGCAAAAAAAAGAATTTCTGCAGAAAGACCTGACACAAGTCAAATTGGCGGCGTTATTGGATACCAATACAAGATACATCCCCAAAATCGTATGGCATGCAACAGGAAAAACCACAATAGACTATATGTGCGACCTTAAAATCGAGTATTTAATCGAACAATTAAAAACAGACAGTCGCGTGCGAAACTATACGCAAAAAGCGCTTGGTCAAGAAGTGGGTTTTGGTTCAACACAAAATTTTGCACGCGCTTTTAAATCTTATACAGGGATGACTTCTACCCTCTTTATTTCTGAATTAAAAAGGACATTGAAAGAAACATAATATTTTTTTTTCCAAGTTGGTTCAACTTGTGAACTAAATACAACCAATACCCGCAATTTTGCACCATAACCAATTAAAACAAACGTTATGGCAGTGCAAATCATTACCCAAGAAGATTTAACCGAATTCAGACTTACACTTCTACAAGACCTCAAGAATCTTTTAACAAAGAACAGCCAACCTGAAAAAAAATGGCTTAAATCCAAAGAGGTCAGAACACTACTTAACATCTCACCCGGAACACTACAAACACTTCGCATCAACGGAACATTGACCTACACTAAAGTAGGCGGAATTATCTACTACGACCAGCTAGACATTGATAAACTCCTCAGTAAAAACAAAGTGCACGCCATCCCCACACTTTTTAAATAAGAGTGCAAATTCCCATTAAACAAAAATCCAGAACGACCATAGTTCCTTAACACATGAGCAATGAAAACCAAAAATGCAACGGAAGTTGTGAAATCTGCGATTGCGCAAAACCGACCAAAATCCCAAACCTTAAACTTTTAAACTTTTAAACTTTTAAATACTTAAACTTTTAAACATTTAAACATTTAAACATTTAAACATTTAAACATTTAAACATCTAACCCATAACCCTTAACCCTAAACCCTTAACCCTAAAAAACATGAACTACATCAAACACCTTACCGGCTTCTTTGAAAAAGTAGTTGCAGACAAAGCACTTAATCCAACACACATAAGCTTGTATATTGCCTTATTTCAATTTTGGAACTGCAACCGGTTCAAAAATCCCATTAGCATAAGTAGAGACGAACTAATGCGCATCAGTAAAATCAGTTCCAAAGCAACCTACCATAAGTGCTTAAGAAATTTACATGAATTAGGTTACATAAACTACCAACCTTCCTTCAATCCCTTTAAGGGCAGCCATGTAATTATGTTCAGTTTTTCAGAAATGCTAAAACCGCAAACCAAAGCAGAGAGAACACCAATAGATGAACCTATTTTAAACACTAGTGATGAACAAGTAGTGAACAAGTCGGTAACCAACTCGCAGACAAGTACTGAACAAGCACTGGTATCTTATATAAACAATACAAACAATTCAAACAATCTAAAGAGTATAAAGGGCTTAAACAAAAGGCAGCACCCCCAAAATTTAAATAAAGAAGTTTTAGACTTTAAAGAAAGTAACATAGCAAACAAAGAAAAAAAGTGGCGCAAAAAAAAGAAAGAACTACAAGAAGAGGGGCCACCAGAAAACCCGAAACCAAGTCCGATTAAAAACCATTACATTTTGCCTGGACTTAACGCTACAGAAACCAACAAAACTTCAATTCCAACGATAGCAGAAGTTCAGGACTACTTCAAACAAGAGAGTTTTCCAGACCTAGAAGCCCAAAAATTTTTTAACTATTTCGCGAGCATCGGATGGCTGGTCGGAGGCAGAACGCCCATGCAAAACTGGAAAGCAGCAGCCCAAAATTGGATACTCAATGCAAATAAATTCACCAAAGAATCACACCCATTACCACAAAACACAAACAAACTAAACGCAACCACTGAAAAAAACTATGCAGAACCACTTTAGCCCACCTTGTCATACTGAACTTGTTTCAGTATCTCACACTTAGCGAACCTTGCGCCAATCATTGCGGACTTTGCGGTTAATTTTTAAAAGTAAAAATGGATAATAATCCTTATAACCTTTCCCTTGTCATACTGAACTTGTTTCAGTATCTCAAACTTAGCGAACCTTGCGACCCGAGACCAAAGGTCGAGTTGACGAAGTAAAATCATTGTGAACTTTGCGGTTAATCCGTAAAGCTACAATTGACAATAAAACCATCAAATATGGATTTAAATATAAAATCAAGTTACAACTACGAAGAAGTCACAACTTGGCTCGAAACCAAAGGGATTCAACTATACGGCACTAATTTCAAAATACTTGAAACGGATTATCCAATCATCCACAAATTAATCGCCTATTTCCTAAAAGACGAAGCCAGTTGTTGCCAATGGAATATTGATCTTTCGAAAGGCATTCTATTAGCAGGCCCAATTGGTAGCGGAAAAACATCATTGATGAACCTAATGAAACACCTCACACCCATAGAACACAAGTTCTATGTCAAAACGTGTCGAGAAGTTGGTTTTGAATTCATTCAAGAAGGATACCAAATCATACATAAGTACAGCATCGGAAAAATTTATCACGCAGAAGCCAGAACAATTTGTTTTGATGATTTAGGCATCGAAAACAACCTGAAATATTTCGGAAACGAATGCAACGTAATGGCAGAAATCCTTCTTTCGCGTTACGATATATTTATATCCAAACAGATTAAAACACATCTTACTACGAATCTCTCAGCATCTGAAATAGAAACCATCTATGGCAATCGCGTGCGTTCCAGACTCCGTTCTATGTGCAACCTCATCGCTTTCGATAAATCAACTCTAGACAAACGTTAGAACCACGTTCAACTTTAGACAATAACAACTTTAAACAACTTTAAAAATGAAACAAATCAACAACTTCTGGAACTGGTTCCAAGACAACGAACACCTGCTTAGTAATCGTAAAGACAAAGATGATGAAAAAGAGGAAAGCGCCTTATATTGGTTGGGAGAATTTTTAGGATACTATTGTCCAAACCTAATTTATTTAATAGTGCAAAACAAGAAAGGAAAAAAAAGCGCAGAGCTTATAATTTCCGCAGACAGCGACCCTGATTTTTACGGAGAGGTAATAAAACTTGTAGATGCAGCACCTGAAATTTCAGGATGGAAGATTACGGCTTTCATACAACCAAGTCCTCAATTATGGGGTGAGATAAATGAAAAGATAAAACCATTTATTTTTCCAGATATAATGTTAAATAGAGGAGAACTACTTTTTATTCCTTGGGACAATCACTTAAACGATAAAATGATTTTGAGAATTTATTGCAGGCAATTTACAATCGGATGCAAAAAAAAGCATTGGGAAAAAGCCCTGCACATCTATATTCAACACATATTAGGTGGAATAACTTATGGCAACCATATAGCATTTGTCGAAATAGCAAGAAAGTATAAAGAAACCGAGAACAGCATTTACTTGTACGATCTTCCATATTATATCGAAACCATAAATAATGAAAGAAGATACAATCCTAATTCTGGTAACAAATGATTGAAATTTTTTTAACCTATATTAAAAGTAAATATAACTTAAAAGTGAAAAAATGTACCTTTAAATCCTTCCCCTTTCAAGCGGCAGTAAATATACCTTTAGATTTTAATATGCAAATTACTGTACTGGAATTGTATGTATCATTAGTACAAATGGTGTAACTGTTGAAGATTCAACTATCTTTGTTATGACGTGCATTTAGAAAATTAATTTGTAATTAGAGTAGTATCTCTAAAAGGCACTAAACCGAAGTCCATTTATATAACAGCTTGAAAACTATTTTTTTCGAACAAAATACTTTTCCTTATTAAAAGAAAACTGCACAGAGTCCTTGAATATCTTTAAAACCTTTAGTCCTTCTCGTTCTTCTCCTAATTTAAGTTTAAAAAGTACACCATTATTTTTAATCATGATTAATTCTTTTCCTTGTCCGCTACCTGATTTAATGTAGCCATAATATTCTATAAATGGGACAGGTTTTTTTACCGTAGGTTCTTTTTTTAGAATAGGAGATCCTGTCTTTAATGGATACTTCACTTTTGAAACAGTTGGGTTATTAACCAAACGATTTAAGAAAGGATCTCTCTGAATTGTTTTCATTTCAAAAGTATCTTTAAAAGGCATTTTTGTGTCAGAATATGTAGGTGCACTCTTAGCTATCGTACCGATATCATTTGCTATAAAATAAGGTTTAGCAAATCTATAAGTAACAGATCCCCATAACCCGATTACAATAATCAGCAAAATAATATTTATTTTTTTTTTTGCCATCAGTCAATTGTAAACTTAAACGGATTACTATAATTACTTGTGTTTCCTGCTTTATCAATTGCTTTTATACGCCAATAATAGTCTCCTGAGGATTGAAATATTTGTTGAAATGAATTTGTTGGAGCATTTGATGTTTGAAAAACAGATGAAAAATTGGCGTCGTTCGAAAATTCAATCACATAAGCTATTGCAGATTGAATGACTCCTGTATCGGTGGGAATACTCCATGTAAATGTAATGGTTTGTGCGGTATTTTGAGACGAATTGTTTGAAGGAAATGTATTGACAGGTTGATTAGGATTAATCCGATCAATATAGAAATTTCTACTAGCAAATTGGGTAGCAGAAGGCAAGCTATTTAAAGCTTTGACTTTCCAAGTATATTCAGCATCATCAGAAAGCACAGTACTATTTAAAGAAATTGAATTGGTAGTTAAGCCCTCAGCTTGATGCACTACTACTTGACCGTTAGTAACATTAACTAATTCAAAATTATAGGTGTCTGCCACATTTATCGATTGCCAATTAAAAATAATTGAAGTTGCATTGTAGTAATTTACATTAGGACTTAATAAAATGACTTGTTGATTCGTAAGGTTATCCGATTCAATTACAGAAAAAGAAGAGGTAAAGGAATAGGAAGAAGTGTAGGCAAAATTTTCACCTCTTACCCTCCATTGAAAAGCACCAGGAACCATTTGAAAAGTAAATCTATTGGCACCAACTAAGGAATCAAGAATAATAGCTTGATTTTCTGAGAAAACTTGAATTCTATACTCTTTTGCTCCTTTTAGAGTTTGCCACTGAAAATTAACGACATTACTAATTATTTGTTCCTTATTAGAAGGAGAAACAAGCGTTATAAAGTCGTCTGTTATATCCTCCTCTAAAATATCCTCACAGCCATACGCTAACAAAATTAACGCCATCAATAGTATTCTATTTAGTGTTTTCATAATTTTGAAATATCATTTTTAAATGTAAAACTTCCGATTTATTATTTTTTTTATCAACATAAAATTTCATACTCACAATTTTTGAGTTTTCAAATTTTTTTTCAAAAGCATAGGACAAAGAGGCCAGTTGATTATAATTACCTAAAAGATCCAATTGATAGGTGTATATGTTATAATTTTCTTCAACAAATTCATGAATCGTTTTTAAGTCGTTAATTTGTACTGTACTGCCTTGCTCAGTAATAAACCCGACAATGCCTTGTTGTACTTTTTCTCTATTTACACCTTCTTTTCCTATTATTTTATCTAGCCTTCCTATTTCATATCGCAGCTTATCGAGATTTGTGGTTTTTGACTTCATCAGTAGCACCTTTTCCGATAAGGTCTTATACTCTTGATAAGACTCAATCAAAGAGCTATAAGACCTTCGATAGGCCGCAACAGACAGCATTACAAATAGAATCAATAAAACTTTCAACTTTATTTTAAAAGAGTAGTTTTCAAACATCTTTCAATACTATTTTAATCTCAAATTGAGAATTGTTCTTTTTATCTTTCTTAAAGGATAAAATTTCAAAATTATTAATCCAATCCAGCGCTCGCAAACTTTCCATCCAAGAATTAAATACCATTTCATTTCGTGTCTCACCAGACAGTAAAATAATTCCCGCTTCAAAACATACTTTTTCATTTACTTTGACCTCTTTTTTTAAGGGAAACACATCTAGTGCAGACAATTTAATGGCAGCGGGAGTGTTTTTTGAAATTTCGTAGGGATAAAAGGATAAAAAATGAGAAGAACTAAATCCAGTTTCTTTTAAAACTCTCTTCTTTTGTTCATGCTGTTTTTCCAATTTTTCATACAGTTGATAGGATTGATTGGAATAGACACTTTCGATATTCAGATTTGCATTTTCATTTGTGAAGTATTGAATTCCAAAATAGCTTAGTAACAAAGTAAGTAAAAAACCACACAACATAAAGATACCAAAAGTATTAAATGCTTTTTTATATAGAATCTCATCACTATTAATGTGTACGCTTTTGCTTTTAGATATAGAACGTTGTTGATAATAGAAATGAACTACAGCGGCATATAGAGGCAAATGAAAATTTGAAATCTGCGAAACTCCAAAGGTGTACGTCTTATTTTCATCCTCCTGTAATTTATTCACTTCTATTAATTCTTCATCTTCAAAATTCAGAAGAGAGCGATTAGACATTAATGTCCCCATTTGTAAAGAGTCATTCAATAATACTGCTATTGTTCCTCCAATATAAAAATCTACAATTTGATATCCTAATCCTTGAAATAGTGCAATAGTTTCTTCTACTACGTTTTTCCTTACAAAATTTAAAAACTGATAATTTGTATTGGTATAAGTAGTGTGATGTAAGGTAGTATAGTCTAAATTTTTAATCCAATTTAAGTCTATTTCATTTTTAAAATCTATTCTTTTATGCAAGACCCCTTTACCATCTATTATTAGAATTAAAGGCGTTTTAATATCAACCTCTTTTTGAAGTGATTCCAAACTTGGAAATGTTTTAACTTCTAATACAGACAGTCTGTCTTTATTCTTTTTCGTACTCAGAAAATAAAAAAAAGTTTCTTCTTCTTGACGAAAAACCTGAATAATATTTAAATTATTAAAAGGTATGATTTTATCTAAAATAGCTTTCATTTAATATATTACTGAAGGTTTAATAAACAAGTGAAGTTTCGAATTGCTTTTAGCTTTTTTCTTACTACTAAAAAACCAATTCAGAACAGGGATTCTTGAAATCAAAGGTACACCAGAGCCAGAATTTTCTTTTTGCAACTCATCCAGCCCTCCCAAAAGGACCATTTCATTGTTCTTTACCCGTACTAAAGATTCAAATTTCTGTGTCGCTTTTCCTGGTGGTGCTGTGGCACCAGCTCGTGCTAAAAAAGAACTTTTTTCCACCACTATATTCAACGTAACATTTTCATCTGTTGAAACATAAGGCCTTATTGATACACTCAAATTGGCATCCGTTGACTTCCAAGTTCCCGACTGCAAAATATTATTGGTTATACCATTATTAATTAATTGATTATTTTGTTCAAAATAGTAACTTGTTTCACCAATGGCTAATTTAGCTTCATGACCGCTAATGGTAGCAATTTTAGGAGTAGATTCAATTTTAATAATCGAATTATTTTCAAGCGCTTGTAAGTTAAGATAAAAAGCATCCGTTACTTTACCGAGCTTCATAAAACCAAGACCATTAAATGCATCAATTAAACTGTTTACTGATGATCCATTCAAATTAACATCAGCAGTAGGAAATAAAACCCCACTCGTCTGTGAAATATTATTTTTATCAATACCTGCTTTAATTCCTGTTTGTATATCATAGGATTTATTATATTGGACGATGATTACTTCAATCTGAACCATCGGTACTACTTTATCAATTTGTTTAATGTACAATCGCAGTTCATCCACGATGGTTTTAGCACCAGATACCACAAGTCCATTGAGTTCCACAAACTCCTTTATCTCCAATTTTTCAGAAAACACTCTAGGCAAAGAAACCAAAACGGCCTCAATAGATCTGTTTTCTAACTGTATTATCTCAGTGGCTCTTAAACCCTCTGTAATCTGTTCGCCAATTAAGTACAAATTGTCTTGCTTCTTGTAGGTATACTTTTTTCCTTTAAAAACATGAAGGAGGAGATCGTCAAATGATATATTATTAGCCCATAAAGACGTTTTCTCATTTTCAGGCTTGTTATACAGAAAATAATTTACATGCAGTTTTTCTGCTGCTTCAATTATTAATTCTGCAGCATCGGCGCCACTAGCTCTCACATTCAAAAATCCCGCTTCATTTAACTCTATTAAATATTCATTAGACAACCGGTCATTCTTTGCTGGCTTTCCTTTAGACTGATTTCGATCTGTATTTGCCGAGACGGGTTGCGTGTTTCGCTCTAAAAAATAAAATTCGTTTTCATCTTTAGTAACCATCAAGTTATTTGATTTTGACATCATCTCAATAACTTGGTCAAACGGCCTGTTTAAAATATAGGCAGATACTAGTTGTCCTTTAATATCGGGAGCTAAAATCAAATTCTTGCCCGATTTGTCAATAATAGCTTGAACCACATTGGGAAGAGAGTCATTCTCTAACTTTACCGATAAAAAATCATTTTGTTTGTTATAGGTAACGTCAATGATTTTGGTTTTTTTTTGAGGAAGCACCGTAATTTTTTCCTTTTTCTTGAAAATTATGATGTTACTTGAAAAAGCAACTTCTAAATCATACTTTAGCGTTAAAAATATAAATACATCCTTAACAGTTACATCAAAAAAATTATTGACTATTGGCTGGTTGAGTAAGGGATCTACACTTACGTTCAACTCATGCTCTTGAGCAATCGAGGTAATAAAATCATGTAATGTGAGTCCGGAAACATCTATTTTAATGACTTCATTGATTCCTTTCTTTTGCTGTGCTAGTTGCGTTAATTTCATTTCTAACTCATTGGTGTCTTGACTAAAACCCGTTGTGGTAAAAAGAAGTGCGACAAAAGCAAAAAGTACCTTTTTAAACATTAGTTATATGTGTATTAAAATTGAATAAATCTCTTCCAACGAAGTCTCTCCTTTGGCAAGGACGTCAAACGCTTTATCCGATAAGGACTGGTAATCCTTATTATCAATAAAAGATTCGTTTAGCGTATTATTTTTTATGGCATTTGCCGTTTTGAAGTCAATATTTAACACTTCATAAATTGCCGTTCTTCCCTTATATCCAGAATGATAACATTGATTGCAACCCACAGGTTTATAATGAGTACTAATTGCATAAGGAAATTGATACTGAAGTGGAAAATCATTTGGGTCACAATCAACCTCCACCTTGCATTCAGAACATAGTTTTCTTAAAAGGCGTTGTGCCACGGAAAGATTAAGGGTTTCTGCAATAAGATATGAAGGTATACCCATATCAATGAGTCTAGAAATAGTTCCAATTGCTGAATTCGTATGTATTGTTGACAAAACGAGGTGTCCCGTTAGTGAAGCTCTAATGGCCATCAAAGCCGTTTCGGGATCCCGAATCTCCCCTAACATTATTATGTCGGGATCTTGACGTAAAAATGATTTTAATGCAGTAGCAAAAGTAAGTCCAATATCTTCTTTCAACTGCACTTGGTTGATTCCTTTTAAAGTGTATTCAATTGGATCTTCAACGGTAACAATATTTCTTTTACTATCATTCAATAATTTCAATGTGCCATACAACGTAGTTGTTTTTCCTGAACCTGTAGGCCCACTAATCAATATAATTCCGTTTGGCTTTTTTATTGCTTCCATGTAAAACCTTAGTTCTTCTTCTTGAAAACCTAAAGCAGTCAAATCAATATTGGATGCATCCTGACCCAATAAACGCATTACAATTTTTTCTCCAAACAACGTAGGCAATATAGAAACCCTAATGTCAAAAAATTCATTGGTAATCCTACCGTCTTGAGGTAATCGCTTTTCGGTAATGTTGAGCTTGGCTTTAATTTTTACTTTATTAATCAACTCAAGGTACTGTTCTCGCTCCACCTTATAACGCTCAATTAACTGTCCGTCAATCCTGTATCTTATTCTCGCATTATTTTCATACACCTCAAAATGAATATCACTACTTTTCAAAGATCTGGCTTCATAAAGCAAATTATCTAAAAAATCAGTCTTATCAACGTTCAACGATTTAGTTGCTGCAACGGAGCGGTCTTTTCTATAATAAATAGACAAAGCTTTTTCAATAGCTACTGCAGAATACGATTCTAATTCAATTTTTTTGCCTAATAACAGGTCCAATTCGTCCTTAATATCCTGATTGTTATGCGATGCATCGACAAATAAAATGATGTTTTCATCATCCTGACTTTTGGGCAGGACTTTATAGTGATTGGCCATATCACTTGTAATGAGATGCAGATTTTCCGAGCTTATTACTATCTCTTGCATTTTTATCGTATTAAAGTAAAAGGTGAATCCGCTAAGAACAAATCCCAACTTATAAACAATAGCAAAAGTAAGGCTGAAAACCCAGCCAAAGGAACGGTGTCCTCTTTCATTCTTTTTTTGAATAGCTGCTGTAAAACAATGGAAAACAACATAGATAAAATAAAAAAAAGAATGTAATTATGAAGTATAAAAACAGCGGATATTGATATAAAATACAATACATCACCTAATCCAAAATAATGGGTGAATGGATTGAGAAAGGATTTGTTTTTTATACTCATATAAATAATTAAAAAGAAAAAAATCAGAAGAAAAAAAGCAATATTGTAAAAGAGAACTGTATAATCAAAACGCGATTCAATCGTTAAAAGGAACACAGTTGCTACAAAAAGAAGTACAGGTAGCAAAACATGGATGTGCCGGTGTTTCAAATCCTGAAAAATTAGGGATACCAAAGACAATAAAATCACAATATAAAGTACTATAGTCACTATTCTTTTATTACTTCAGTTAACATCTTTTTGTCATCAATTTCCCATGTATTGAAGGCACCATCACCATCCAAATCAGATACCGAAGTAGCTCTAGCCAAAAAAGAACTAGTAGAGGCTTCAATAATTTCAACCTTATATACAGCTTGTCCTCCCTCATCAACAGTCACTTCCTGATCGAAACCCAATTCCTCAATATTGGGTGAATATTTGGAAAACCGATAGAAATGACTCTTTTGCAACCCATATACTTGATTTAACATTGCTTGAGCCTCAATTGCTTTAGCTTGGCTAATGACAGACGTTTGATTGGGTAATACCATCAAAAGAATAATTCCTATTATGCAAAGAACAATTAATATTTCGGTCATTGAATAGGCTTTTGCCGTTAAGCTCTTAAATAATTTCCAATAGTTTTTACTGTTTTTTTTCATAATTATTATTTTAAACTACTAATTAACTAATTTTTTTAAAGTTTTTACCTACATCTTCTATAAAATAATTCTTATTTAGAATCAATTCTTTATGATCTTGCTTAAATCAAACATAGGAGCATACATGGAAATCATGATGACTCCTACAATAATGCCAATAAAAATGATAATCAAAGGCTCAAGCACTACGCCAATCATTTTAGTTTGATGACCTACATCTTCATTATATTGTTCGGTAAGTCTACCAAACATAGTATCTAACTCATTAATCTGTTCGGCCACTTCAACCATAGAAACCATTTTATTTTCATACACCGGATGTTCCTTCATACTCTCACTCAATGAAATACCCCTAGTCACATTTCCTTTAATGGCTTCAATAGATTTTTCTATAGGAAAAAAACCAATCATCTTGGACGTAAGTGAAAGCGAAGTAATCAAAGTGGTTTTCGAAGTAATTAACAAATGCATAGACTGGCAAAACCGAGAAAGGTATATTTTCCGAATTAAATTTCCGAAATAAGGAATTTTCAACACCAGCTTGGAAGTAATATTCCGATACCCTTCTTTTTCTTTCATAAAAAAATGAAACGCAAATAAACCAACTGATAGTAAGAGTAACACTAAAAATAGGGTTCCAGAATGGTTGGATATTTTTAATATAATTTGAGTACTCTTAGGCAACTCGCTGCCAAACTGCTTGAAAACAGAACTGAACATAGGTACCACTTTGTTCAACATAAAGTACAAAACAGATACCGTCACTAACATAACGATGGCAGGATAAGTCAATACCGAAATAATTTGCCTACGCATCTGAATCTTTCTGTTAAAAAATTTCTGTAACTCTGCCAATACTTCTTCTAACTTTCTTGTCTCTTCACCAATCTGGATGCTGTAATATTCATAGGGAGAAAAATGTCCGGAAGTCATCATTGCTTCGTAGATACTCTTTCCATGCACCACTTTTTCTTTGATTTCAAAAAGTAGTGTTTTCTCCAATTTTGAAGTAGATTGGTTGCCTAAAATTTCTAGTGCCTTTTTAAAATCAACACCGGACCTAAGCAACATTCCCAATTCTCTATAAAAAATTTCTTTTTTCTTATCTGAAAGTTTTTTCGAAAAATCGAGTGATTTAGTCGTTACTCTAAATTCAGTTTGAGTTATTTTCTCCTTCTTATACGTACTTAAATCTAAACTCATTTTAGGAGGGTTTTGAGGAGTTCATTTGCTTCTATCTTTTTAAAAAAACGAACACGTAAAGGCAATTTATTTACTTCAACGTCCATTTCAATTCTTTGAAAAACTATTTTTCTACTTTTTCTACCAATGGTATCTATTTTAAGATGCCGAACGGGAATTCTAAAAGTATCGATAAAATCCACTTTTTCTCGTAACAAATAATCTTCCTGTATTTTATAGACCACTTTATTTCCAGTATAATCATAAAATAAAAAACCATTGTCCTCTTCAATCAATTTCTCACTTTCAAAAATATCTTTATTAATGGAATACTTCAATCGATTCATATCGGCTATGTATTGATTTTGATTCTTAAAATCCAACATCCTTTCTGACATAATACTGAATATTATAAATACGATTCCCATCACAATGGCCATGACTACCATTCCAACCACAGCTTCCATAATAGAAAAGGCCGGTATTTGCTTAGAATCACTCATTAATTTGTATGTAATAAATGCTCGATTGATTATAAAGTAAGCTGTCCTTTGGCTTAATCATAACTTTCTTCAAATAAGCATTTAATTCTTCTTCTTCAATCGTTTGAACTTCCTCATTAATGGAATCTTCATGAACTTGCAGTAAAAAAAAAGTTTCATCTACTTTATTTTTTGAATTGTAAAATGGTGAAGAGGTTCGCATCGAAAAAACATTAGTATACACCAATAGCGCCACAAATAAACAGATTGAAATGAGACTCAATGCAATTACTGATTCCAAAATGGAATTGGCAGCACAATCAAAGCACTTTTTTTTGTATGGCATAGCGTGGTTGTATATTGGTGTTTTCGAGGAGGGGTACTGAAACAAAGTACTTGGGTCTTTTAGAACAGTCCACTTCGGCATTAATAATACAGTTGTTATGAATTCCAAAATCAGTTTTGTGAAAAAATCGATTGGTATATATAGAACCATAAACCTTCCCCCCTACCATCAATTTACCAGAACAGTATATATCACCAACTAATAAAGTATTCTCTTTCAATATAGTTTCATTTTCCTCTATTCTGGTGAGTTTGTTACCAAATTGAACAATCGCCCCATAAACCCTACAATTTTCACCTACTTTTATTTGGCTTTTTTCTAAACTACTGTTGTTAAGACATAAAACCGAAGGATACAACAATTGAACGCCTCGTTCCAAATTAATTTTTTTTGTAGAAAATACCTGAACATTTCCGCTAAAATCTTCTTGAAAACGAACAACGGGCGCTTTCAAAATAACATCCTCTAATACTGCTTTCGATCCTACTACAATAGAGTCTTTTGCGTTTAAAACAAAATTCCCCTTAATAACTACATTATTCAAAAAAGGTTCTAACAATTCAATTTCAATTGTCTCACTCAGAAAAGAATTAAAATAAACTGAATCATTCCTTTTGACCACATCCTTTAAACTTATCTTCTGGGTAAACGAATGATTAAAAAGAGTAGCAAATCTTGAATCAATCTTAGGCATAATTATATCCGACAAAGCAACGTCACCTGTACTAATTAGTTTACCAGCGGTGTTACTCAAGTATTCCTCTCGAATGTGCTTCGTGGGTAATTTTTTATTGCCAATGAGTTTCACTTGACCACCAAAAGAAAGGCCTTTACTGAAATTGGAGAGGTAAATAGCAAAATCTTCTGTTCCATATCTTCCAACGAAATGTGCTGAAGTAATAGTATCTGTATGTATAGAGCTCTGTACTAACAAAAGATCCAATAGTCCATGTGGTTTTATATGGATAGATGAACTAACTCCAGAAGGAGATTCCAAACTTTCGTTTATATCCGACAACGAATTTCCCAATGCAAAATTGACTGCAGATTGATTTTGAATATATAAATCTTCTCTAGTGTTGTAAAAAAGATTCAACTGGTTGTAGAGATTAGCATAATACAAAAGTGCCCCACACAAAATAGAGACGATTAGACAGATGTACACCGCGTATAAAAGACTGTTTGCTCTAAGCATTCGGTTTTTTCTCTTTTTTTGCAAACAACCTCTTAAAGAAATTTTCTTTTTTGGAATTATCCTTTTTTGTTGATTGGTTGTTTATTTTTTCTTGAAATTTATTCTCTTTTTTTAATTCTCGCGCTTTCTTACTTGCTTCTTTATTGTTTTTGCGTTCAAGTTGCTGTTCTTCCTTTAATTTAAGTTTTACCTCTTTTGCTGCTTTTTTCTCTTCTTTAGTGAGCTTCACTTTCTTAATATAGACAACTCCATTTTTATACAGTATGGTGTCTTTTTTAATAAAATTAATCCATCTTCCATTTTTATTTCCTTTTTTAAAAGACCCCTTTTCTACTAAAACTCCGTTCGTATTGTAACTAAAGAACGCACCGTGCTTTCGACCGTCTTGCCAATATTGTTTGGTATCCAGTAGACCATTTTTGTGCCAGGTTCTCCACGAACCCTCTTTTTGTCCATACGAAAATGATCCCTTTTCGGCCAGTTGATTGTCCAAATAGAATTTTTCAAACCCTGAATGTAAAAGTTCACCTGCACTCCCATTTTCTGTAGTATGAATCGCCCCCGCCTTAAACCAATAATAAATCCGTCCCTGTTGTATATTTGTTTTTTTGGATGAGGTAAAAAATTCATACCTAAAATTAACATCCGTAATTTTCTTTTTTTGAATTGGATCTTTAAAAGAAGACAACATTGCTGTTAGAAAAAGGACTACAAAAAGAGCAAAATACTTAACTTTCATTATTTAGCAATTATAATGTGCCGAAAATAACACAAATATTTTAATTATGTTTTCTTTAACAGATAAAATAAAAAAATTAACACTAAGCAAAGTTGCATATTTTTTTTATCTTTGAAATAGTTGAAATCAACATTGATGAGCATTTATTTTTATAGCTTTTTTTGACATACGTTCATACAAATAGTGACAATAGCAGTATAACGATTACTATCCTTTTGGTATGCTAGTGCCAAACCGCCACGGCTCAAACTCTGTCTACCGCTACGGTTTTAATGGGAAAGAAAAAGATGATGAAGTAAAAGGGACAGGAAATAGTTATGATTATGGTG
>NZ_JAQVCH010000013.1 GCF_028689845.1 Flavobacterium sp.
GAGCTCATTACCGAAGCCTTGCGAATGGAAGTAAAAGCATTTGGAATAGAAATAACAAATGTAGCTCCAGGCGACTTTGCCACGAACATTGCTTCTGGACGTTACCACGCTCCGCTAAATCCCGATTCACCTTATCAAATTCCATACGGGAACACCTTAAAGATGATGGATGAACACGTTGACTCCGGCAGCAACCCAAATGAAATGGCTTTTGCTATTCATAAAATCATCGAAACAATTAAACCAAACGGTCATTATAAAGTTGGCAGTTTTCTGCAGCGTTTTTCGGTAGTTTTAAAACGAATCCTTCCCGACAAAATGTACGAAAAAATGTTGATGAAGCATTATGGCTTAAAGTGATTCGTGTTTGAAATTGATTTCGTAATTTTGCAACAGAATATAAACACAACAAACAGATATGAAATTTTTTATTGACACAGCCAATTTAGAGCAAATCAAAGAAGCACAAGCTTTAGGGGTTTTAGATGGAGTTACAACCAATCCTTCTTTAATGGCCAAAGAAGGCATTAGCGGAAAAAATAATGTATTAAAACATTATGTCGACATTTGTAAAGTAGTCGATGGCGATGTAAGTGCAGAAGTTATCGCGACCGATTATGACGGCATGATTAGAGAAGGCGAAGAATTAGTAGAGTTACACGAGCAAATCGTTGTAAAATTACCAATGACCAAAGAAGGAATTAAAGCTTGTAAATATTTTTCAGACCGAGGTGTTCGCACGAATATGACTTTAGTTTTTTCGGCTGGACAAGCACTTTTAGCGGCTAAAGCGGGAGCTACTTATGTTTCTCCTTTTATTGGTCGTTTAGACGATGTTTCTACTGATGGTTTAGTATTGATTGAAGAAATCCGTGAGATTTATGATAATTATGGTTACGAAACGCAAATCTTAGCCGCTTCTGTACGACATACGATGCATATTGTGAACTGTGCAAAAATTGGAGCCGATGTAATGACAGGACCATTATCGGCTATTTTAGGTTTGCTAAAACATCCCTTAACCGACATTGGTCTAGCTCAGTTTTTGGCCGATCACGCAAAAGCGAATCAATAGTCATAAGACGACAGGATACAAAAAATCCCTTTTTGGTTTTGTTCCAAAAAGGGATTTTTATATTTCAATTAAGAAATTTACTTCAAATTGTCAGCAAAATTGACTTCAAATAGATTCACAAAACCATTTATGATTTTTCTGTCTTTATCAATAATCATCGTGCGATTAAGTTTGGTAATAACCCATTTTTCTTTTAATTCCTGAAAGTTTTTTGCTTGGTATTCTTTCACTAATCCAAAATTATGTTTAGCTAAAACGCTTTTCCATTTTGCATGATCTTCATCAATATTTATAGCAATAAATTCATAATCAGGATAGTTTTTATGAAATTCGATTGCTTTTTTATGTACTGAAACTAAATGAGAATCGGCATTTTCTGTCCAAAAGAAAACAACGGCTTTCTTAGTAAAGAGACTATCGCTAGTCACTGTATTGCCCTCTGCATCTAGCAATGAAACAGGTGGCAATTCATTTCCTATTTTTAATGCTTGAATAGAGCGACCGATGGAATTGATTTCATTAATTTTAGATTTATCGGTAGACAATTCATTATAACGTTTCAAGAATGTTTTGTTGTTTTCTATATCTTGGTCTTCTAATAGATACGAAAAAGCAATATTATCAATAATATCATTTTTAATTGAAGGATTAGCAAACAAGGTATCAGCAATATTTAATTTTTGAATATACATTGGTAAAATATCGCGATCGGTATAATCAGGAGATATTTTAGTAAACGCCACGTTATTTAACATGTGTGTTAAGTACTTTACAAAAGGCGAATAATTCGTTAAGGCTTTGTTGTTAAAATCAATTTTTCGACGATGAAGATAATAATTAGCGGGTAATTTATCATTCACATTTTCACCAGTTCGCATTTTATGAGCAATCGGATAGATTTCTTTTTTGGTATAATAATGAAAATCTAACATTGCTTTTGCATACAAATCAAAATCATCATTCCATTTTAATTCCTCTTTTTTAGCTCTATAAAAGGCTGTTTTAGACTGATAGGAAGAATCACTATTTTGAATAAAATGCTCCACATCATAATCATAAACGCCAAAGAGTTTGCTTTTATCGTTTTCGTTTTTAAGATACAACTCCATTAAGAAATTGTTTTTTTCATCACCACGACCACAAAACACAACTGATTCATCAAATTCTACCGAGTTAATTCGAACCATCAAACTGTCATTTTTGTCAAAATAAACATATTGGTATTCGGGTTCGTGTTTAAAGGTATAAAGACCAGGAGCAAGCGAATCAAACTTCATGAAAAACTGATTCTTGTCATTTAAATAAAGCGTATCCAACACCACATCGTCTTTTAAGAACAAGACAAAATTACTTTTGGCATTCATCACTTCGCCACCAAAATAAGCTGTAAAATTATCATCTTTAAATTGTCTTTGACAACCGATAACTACAAATAAGGTGAGAAATAAAGAGGAGAATTGTAATTTTTTTGAATAGGCAATCATTTGGTGGTATTAATTGTAAATAACAAATATATTTTTTATAAGCCTTATTCCTTGTTAATAGACAGTTAAATTAAACCTATAATTATTATAAATTGACCACTTTTAAAAGTGCTTTATTTTCACTACTTTTGCAACGTTTTTAAAAATAGTTAATCTCATGTTGACAGTATCTAATTTATCGGTTCAATTTGGCAAACGCATTTTGTTTGATGAAGTGAATGTGACCTTTACGCAAGGCAATTGTTATGGAATTATCGGAGCCAATGGTGCCGGAAAATCCACTTTTATGAAAATCATTTCGGGCGATATGGATCCCACTGCTGGCCGTGTGATTTTAGAGCCGGGTAAACGGATGTCGGTTTTAAATCAAAACCACAACATGTTTGATGAATACTCGGTATTAGAAACAGTGATGATGGGTAATAAAGTACTCTATGACGTAAAACGCGAAATGGATGATTTATACTTGAATTATACCGATGAGAATGCCGATAGAATTGGCGAATTGCAAGTGCAATTTGAAGAAATGAACGGTTGGAATGCAGATTCAGCTGCCGCTACTTTACTCTCCAATTTAGGAATTTCAGAAGATTTACATCATTCATTAATGGCCGATGTGGATGCTAAATTAAAAGTACGGGTGCTTTTAGCCCAAGCTCTTTTTGGAAACCCAGACGTTTTGATTATGGATGAGCCTACCAACGATTTGGATTTTGAGACTATCGGATGGTTAGAGAATTTCTTAGCCAATTATGAAAATACAGTTTTGGTTGTGTCGCATGACCGTCACTTTTTAGATGCTGTTTGTACACATGTATCGGATATTGATTTTG
This sequence comes from Flavobacterium sp., assembly GCF_028689845.1. GTDB lineage: Bacteria > Bacteroidota > Bacteroidia > Flavobacteriales > Flavobacteriaceae > Flavobacterium. Next base: position 3,393 of record NZ_JAQVCH010000013.1, read on the forward strand.
GAAAAATTACGCATTATTCAGGAAACTATACGTTTTGGTATGAAAGTAGTCAGTTAGCTGCGAAGCAACGGGCACAACAAAACAAAAAAGCAGAAGAGAAAAAAGCTGAATTAGAAGAGTTTATTCGCCGTTTTAGTGCGAATGTCGCCAAATCGAAACAAGCGACTTCGCGTAAGAAAATGATTGAAAAATTAAATTTAGACGAGATAAAACCTTCTAGTCGACGGTATCCAGCCATTATTTTTGACCAAGAGCGTGAAGCAGGAGATCAAATTTTAAATGTGGTCGGATTAGCCGCTTCGTTAGAAGGAGAAGTGCTTTTTAAAAATGTCGATTTAAATATGGCCAAAGGCGATAAAGTGGTTGTGTTTTCAAAAGATTCACGAGCAACCACAGCTTTTTATGAAATTTTAAATGGCAATCAAAAAGCCGATGCAGGGACTTTTGACTGGGGAATTACAACTATTCAGTCGTATTTGCCAGCTGATAATCATTCTTTTTTTGAAAATGATTTAACTTTAGTGGATTGGTTACGCCAATGGGCAAAAACCGAAGAAGAACGCGATGAAGTTTATGTACGTGGCTTTTTAGGAAAGATGATTTTCTCTGGAGAAGAGGCGTTAAAAACTGGGAGGGTTTTGTCTGGTGGAGAAAAAGTGCGTTGCATGATTTCGAGAATGATGATGCTCCGTGCCAATGTCTTGATGTTAGATGAACCAACCAGTCACTTGGATTTAGAGTCGATTCAAGCCTTTAACAACTCGTTGAAAAACTTTAAAGGTTCGGTCTTATTTACAACGCATGACCACGAATTTTCACAAACGGTTGCTAACCGAATTTTAGAAATTACGCCCAATGGAGTTATTGACCGCTACATGACGTTTGATGAATATTTAGAAGACGATAAAGTCAAAGAATTACGAAATAAAATGTATGCTTAACCGCAAATTAAAAAAGGATGATGAATAATTGTCCTTTTTTTTTATTCCTAACGTATAAATTTTAAATTTGTAGTTAAATAAAAATCCTCATGAGTCAAAAAGTATTGCTCACTTCCAAAGAAGTCAATATCATTCTTCATCGTTTGGCTTGTCAATTGATTGAAAAGCACTTGGATTTTTCCGATACCATTCTCATTGGTTTGCAACCACGCGGAGCTTTTTTAGCGAATCGGTTGGTGAAATTATTAAAAGAGGAATACCAGATTGCTACTATTCAATATGGCTTGTTAGATATCACCTTTTTCCGAGATGATTTTAGAAGAGGCGAAAAACCGTTAGAAGCCAATAAAACCGAAATTGATTTTCTAGTAGAAGATAAAAAAATTATTTTTATTGATGATGTTTTATATACCGGTAGAAGTATTCGTTCTGCTTTAACCGCCATTCAGTCGTTTGGACGACCAAGTGAAATTGAACTCTTGGTTTTAATCGATCGTCGTTTTAGTCGACATTTACCCATCCAACCCGATTATCGAGGGCGACAAGTGGATGCCATCAATAATGAAAAAGTAAAAGTATGTTGGGTTGAAAATGAAGGAGAAGATGCCGTTTATTTAATTCCAACCCTAGCAACAAACCCTAAATAATCACGCAAATGGCTGAATTAACCGTAAATCATTTATTAGGAATCAAATACTTGCAACCCCAAGATATCGATTTGATTTTTGAAACGGCAGATCATTTTAAAGAAGTCATCAATCGGCCAATTAAAAAAGTGCCTTCCTTACGGGATATAACGATTGCCAATATTTTTTTTGAAAACAGTACACGAACTAAATTATCATTTGAATTAGCTCAGAAAAGGCTGTCGGCCGATGTAATTAGTTTTTCGGCAGCACAATCCTCTGTTAAAAAAGGAGAAACGTTAATTGATACCGTTAGTAATATTTTAGCCATGAAAGTCGACATGGTCGTCATGCGTCATGCTAATCCGGGAGCAGCTTATTTTTTATCACAAAATGTAAAAGCAAGTATTATCAATGCGGGTGACGGAGCTCATGAACATCCTACACAAGCTTTATTAGACAGTTATTCAATCCGCGAACGACTAGGAGAAGTTAACGGAAAAAAAGTGGTCATTGTGGGCGATATTTTGCATTCTAGAGTAGCCTTGTCTAATATTTTTGCCCTTCAAATGCAAGGAGCAGAAGTAAAAGTGTGCGGACCAAAAACCTTGATTCCGAAACATATTGAAAGCTTAGGCGTAACCGTTGAATCTAATTTACGAAAAGCCTTAGAATGGTGTGATGTGGCTAATATGTTGCGAGTTCAAAATGAACGCATGGATATTAATTATTTTCCTTCTACACGAGAATATGCACAACAATACGGCGTAGATAAAGCTTTACTAGATTCGCTTTCTAAAGAAATCGTCATCATGCATCCAGGACCAATCAACCGTGGCGTGGAAATTACCAGCGATGTGGCCGATTCTAAACAATCTGTTATTTTAGAACAAGTAGAAAATGGCGTAGCGATTCGAATGGCGGTGATTTATTTGTTGGCATCTAAGATAAAATAGAAACTAAGTAACTGATCAGCTAAGTAACTAAGTAGCTCAGGCTCTCAGGCTCTCAGACTCTCAGCAACTCAGAGCCTCATCAACACATGCATTGGATAGTTTAGCTATTTATTATTTTAATTCTCCAAATAAAAATTGTAATTTAGTCTTTCAACATTTATCATCAAGGAACTCAGAGTCTCCGCAACTCAGAGCCTAAGCAACTCAAAAAACATGAAAGTAGAAAAAAAAGGACATACCACGACACTCCGGAATACGCAAGGCGATTGTCAGGCGTTTTTAGAAAAGATTACAAACCAATATCCTACTTTTCAAAAGCAGAATCTTATTTTGGATTTATCTCAGGATAAAGCGATTTCGTTAGCAGAAATCAAATTGTTTAGTCCACTTTCTAAAGAACATAAAAAAAATAAAAAATCGTTGGTTTTGGTGATAGACAATGCCGATATTGATAAAATTCCGCACGTCATGACGGTGGTTCCAACACTTCTAGAAGCTCATGACATCATTGAAATTGAAGAAATTGAACGAGATTTGGGGTTTTAATTGGAGATGAAATTAGAGGTAAGAGGAAGCAGGAAAGAAACAGCAGGGCTTACTTTTCTATCCAATTGAAAATTGAAAAAAATTAAATCAAAGCAATAAAATTCGCTTAATCCTTGATAATCTATTAAACTTGAAACTAACAATACTTGGCTGTTATGCTGCCACACCGCGAACCATTACAAATCCGACTTCTCAAGTTTTAGAGATTAAAAATCATCTTTTCTTGATTGATTGTGGCGAAGGAACGCAAGTACAGTTGCGTAAGAGTAAGGTTAAGTTTTCTAAAATCAACCATATCTTCATTTCACATTTACATGGAGATCATTTTTTCGGATTAGTGGGTTTAATTTCAACGTTTATGTTGCTCAATCGTATTAATGATTTGCATGTATATGGTCCAAAAGGAATTAAGGAAATTATATTGATTCAACTTCGAGCGGGGAATTCCTTCACCGGATATAATTTGTATTTTCATGAATTGGAATCAAAGGAAAGTGAAATTGTGTTTGAAGATGAAAAAGTTATCGTTAAAACCATTCCGTTAAACCACCGAATTTATACGAACGGCTTTCTCTTTCAAGAAAAAAACAAGGAACGAAAATTAAACATTGAAAAAATTGAAGAGTTTGGAATTGATGTTGTTTATTATCAAAAAATAAAATACGGAAGTGGGATTACTTTAGAGAACGGTACTTTCGTTCCAAACGAATTACTCACGTTTGATTCCGAGCCAGAAAAAAGTTATGCTTTTTGTTCTGATACGATGTATGACGAGCAATTAATTCCGCATTTAGCAGGAGTTGATGTTTTATATCATGAAAGCACTTTTTTAGAAAACGATTTGAACTTAGCAGAACGAACTAAACATGCAACAGCCATTCAGGCCGCTACGATTGCTAAGAAATCGGGAGTCAAGCATTTAATCCTCGGGCATTACTCTACTCGCTATGAATCGATAGATGTGTTTAAAACCGAAGCGGAAACCGTTTTCTCACCTGTTTTATTAGCGGATGACGGAAAAGCGTTTGAGTTTTAAAAAAGTGTTTGTTTTTTAAATTAATTTTAAGGTTAAACGCTATCAAATTTCGTAAATTTACGTAAGCGATTTAAGCTATTAAATTTACTTTGGTTATGGAATTTATAGATTATTACAAAATACTTGGCCTTTCAAAAGAAGCAACTGCGGATGATATTAAAAAAGCGTATCGAAAGTTGGCACGAAAATTACATCCCGATATTAATCCTAATGACAAAGCAGCACACGTAAAGTTTCAGCAATTGAATGAAGCCAATGAAGTATTGAGCAATCCTGAAAAGAGAAAAAAATACGACAAATACGGGAAAGATTGGGAACGGGGTGAAGAATATGAAAAGTATCAGCAACAGCAGCAACAATATGGAAGTGCGGGTCAACAGCAAGCCTATTCGGGAGGAAATTATGAAGGCGAAGATTTTTCGGAATTTTTCTCTTCTATGTTTGGTAATCAAGGTGGCGGAAACCGAAGAAGTCAAGTAAAATACCGTGGTCAAGATATTCAAGGCCAAGTTCAAATTGATATAAAAGAAGCCGCTTCAACCCATAAAAAAGAGTTTTCGGTGAACGGAAAAAATATTCGAATTACGGTTCCAGCCGGGATTGAAGATCAACAAACCATTAAAATCAGTGGTTTTGGCGGTCCTGGGGTTAATAATGGGCCAAATGGTGATTTGTTTATTACCTTTTCTATACATAATAATACGCCTTTTAAACGGGTGGGCAATGATTTGTATTTTACGCAAGATTTAGATTTATATACGGCTGTTTTAGGAGGAGAGATTATGGTTTCCGATTTTAATCAAGCAAAACTGAAGTTGAAAGTCGTCCCTGGAACTCAAAATGGTACTAAGGTTCGTTTAAAAGGAAAAGGTTTTCCCGTTTATAAAAAAGAGGGTGAATTTGGCGATTTATATGTGACATATGCTATTGCCATTCCGACTCAATTATCCGATCAAGAAAAAACATTGTTTACTGAATTAGCAAAAGCTGCCAAAAAATAGAAAATATGGAAACGCAAGAATTAATCATAGTCGATGTATTTTGTCAACAATACCAAATTGAAATCAACTTAATTCAGGATTTAGAAGAGTTTGGATTAATTGAAGTGATTGTCTATCAAGAACAAAAATATTTGAACAAAAATCAATTAGCTACCCTTGAAAAAATTATTCGGCTGCACAATGATTTGCATATCAACAAAGAAGGAATTGATATCATTTTAAACTTACAAGAAAAAGAAAATCAATTATTATCCGAAATTAATTACCTAAAAAAACGTTTGGGATTGTATGAATAGGAGTGAAGCGGATAGTTCTAACAATTCTCATCAGTATTAGGTTTCTTTTCTACATGCGTTAGCATATATTTATTGGCTAGTTCCTTTAGTGAATTATAGTATTCCTCTAGATTTTTCAAGTTTACGGCTTCTTTGTCTGAATTATTGTCTCGCATTTCAAGAATGAAAGTAGAGAGTTCCGGAAACTCTTGTTGAATCATAGTTGTCAACGTTATGATTTGCTGTTCAAGTTCTTCTATCTTTGTTTTCATGTTTATAGTTTTTAAAAAAGGATTTCGGATTCTCAAATGAAAAATTAAGGTCATATTGCCTTGTACGACTACTTATTTTCTGTATTTATAGAAAGACAAATACAATACCTCGGATCTATAAGCCAATTAAAAGTTTGTTTTATGATTTTTGTATTGAGATTTTTTTATTTTTAAATCATTGAAAAACTGCTTATTGCTTCAGCCAAGTTAGTGAAAAAATTGCTAAAAGAAAAGTGGAAATGATTTTAAATTTTATACGATTTAAAGTGTATTTTGTTTTTGAGTTATTACATAGTACAAGACTACGACTTTAATTTTAATCCAAATTAGTAAATTAGAGTATAAAAAAAAGTTAGTTTTAAAGATAATAACAATTGTTGTTTTTATCTTTGTAAATTACAAGGAAACTCTATTTTTCTGTTATTTTGATGGATTTATTTGTAAAAACTCTTTTTCGGAATTAAAAACTACTCCTAATTTTTCTATATTTTGGAACGAAAAAAAATAATAAACCAACATTATTTAAAACTTTTAATTGCTTCACTTTTCATTGGTTTATTTAGTAGCCTTTTGGCTTTTTCGTTAAAACATCTCACTGAATTTTTTGAACATAAAATTTTCTCATCGGTATCTAATTTTCAGTCATTATTTTTAATTTTAATGCCTACGGTAGGAATTACAGCTATTTATTTTTTACGAAAATATGCATTTCAAAATCGAAAAAATAAAGGAATAACAGAGATTTATAAAACGTTAGACCAAAGAAAAGATCATTTACCCTTGTACAAAATAACGTCTCATTATCTAAATGGATTTTTGACTGTAATTTTTGGTGGTTCTACCGGGATAGAGGTTTCTACTGTTGTGGCTACAGCAGCGGTTGGTAATGCAGCCTACGAAAAAGAATTCTCAGCCAAAATGTATAAGCGAGAGCTCATTTGTGCTGGAGTTACGGCCGGAGTAGCCATTCTCTTTACGAGTCCCTTAGCCGGTTGGCTTTTTGCAATGGAAGTAATTGCCCGAAAATTTTCTAAAGCACTTTTTATTAGTTGTTCTGCGGCAGCTTTAGTTGCTTGGTTATTTATTTACTTCTTTAATGAGCAACCTTTGTTGCCCTTTGAAGTAACGACTTGGAGCACGCATGCCATTCCGTTTTTTATTTTATTGAGTCTTTTAGGAGGTTTACTTTCGGTCTATTTTACACTTTTAGTGACTAGATTGAAAGTGCTTTTTTCAAAAATAACTAATAATTTTTTGCGTGTCAATATTGGAGCAATATTAGTTGGTTTAATGCTATTCTATTTTCCAAGTCTTTACGGAGATAGCTATCATGGTCTTAAAGAAATACTAGAAGAAGCAGTGAGTTTTCAAAATATTTCCATTTTATTATTAGTCGCTCTTTTATTCTTAAAACCTTTAGCGGCTTCGCTAACATTAGGAGCTGGAGGCGATGGCGGTGTTTTTGCCCCAAGTATTGTGGCGGGAGCTTTTTTAGGATTATTCTTTGCAACTGTTTGTAATACATATTTTGACACAAAATTAATTCTGCTCAATTTTGCTTTGGTGGGTGCTGCGGCAACTTTGTCAGCTTCGCTTTATGCTCCTTTTACGTCTTTAATATTAATTTGTGGTCTTTTGCCGAATGGGACTGCATTATTCTTTCCGATAATAATGAGCTGTTTTATCGCTCAGTTTTTCTCTAAAAAAATACTGCCTTATAATGTGTATACCTATGATTTTTATCTGAGTTCAAAAGCCGTAAAACAAAAAGCGTAGCAAGATTTAAAGTTTTTTTATAGAGTAAATTATTTCCGATTAATATAATTTGCTTTTTCATTTGTTAGACTTTTTGCTATTTTATTCATTTTATTTTTTCTTCTTTTTTTTAAAAGTTGGTATCTAAAGTCGTCAAAAAATAAGCTGAGGAGTAATATTAAAGCTCCAAAAATTAAAGTGTTTAGTTTCCAGTCAAGAGTTGAGTATAAAAATCCACCGACAATTCCGCCAATAAAAAAGAAAGCAATAATAAAAATCCGAAGTTTGATGTTTGCTTTTAAAATATCTCTGTGTGGATGTAACTTAGGAAACATCAGATGAGAAACATCAATTCCTAAATCGGTAAAAAGTCCCGTTAAATGAGTTGTTCGCACCACAGCATTTGAAATTTTTGTCACAAATGAGTTTTGTAGACCCATCGCAAAAAGTAGTAAACAAATGATTAGATCAGGTGATTTGATTACTATAAAATTACTAAATAGCCCAATGGTTATTAATATCAAACATTCGATGATGGTGGGAAGTACAAAAACGTTGAGTTTTTTATTTTCTCTATATTTTTCAATCAGAAAACTAGATGAAAAAGAACCAAAGAAATAGGAGAAAATATATAGAAAATAAATTGTGCCTTTCCAAAATTCAAAATTTGCAACATCATTAATGAATAAGGCAAAATGACCGGTCACATTGGTCGTTAATTGTTTAAAAGATAAAAATCCGGTAACATTGACAATTCCAGCTACAAAAGATAGAATCGTTGCAATACGCAAATTGTGTTGTAACGTTCTGCTTTTACCTTGATGTCTAAACATGCTTTTTCATTTTAGTGGCTTTGAGTTGTTCTAAAATAGGTTGTGTTTTATTAGAAAATTAAAGTCTCAAATTTACTAAATAGAAATTGGAATAGGTGTCCATAAGCTATTATAGTTGCAGTTCATGATGGGTTTTAGTTTATAAACGTACTATTTTCTTAAATTTTTGTAAGAGCAGTCCCTTTATGAGCCGCTATATGATTGGTTTTATTGCTTTTTATTTCATACTGGGGTTCATCTTCTGTGGCATGATGCGTGTAACCTTTATAATCGAAATTCTTTGTGTGAATTTTAATAATAGTTCCTGAAACAATTCCCGCTTCAGAATTCCAACTTACGTTGTCGCCAACTTTAAATTTTGTTTTCATTTGTCTGTTTTTTTTATTCTAATTCAGTATATGTTACTTCACCATTCACTATTCTGGCTGGCGAGGTATAAGGATGCTCCTGAACTTTTTCAATGGCCATAATATGTAAAACGGTCCATCCTTTTGCTTTGAGATAATCCGAAACCATCGACCGATGACAACGCCACCATACCGCTTCAGAACACATAAAAGCTGTTGTTTGCTCTAACGCAAGTTGTTCTAATTCGACAATTCCTTTTTGAAAGGATTCTGTTTCCATATAATCGGCATAACCTCGAAAGGAATCATTATTCCAACGGGTGTTTTTGGAGTCTTTTTTTACTTTCCTTCTTCCGCCTAAATCGGGTAAATGAAAATATTGAATTCCAATTTCTTCCAAAGATATTTTTAAAGCTTCTTTGTTGAATTGTGGAAACTTTCGCGAACTAGGAAAACTGCGAATATCAGCTAAAGTTTTAATGTCAAAAGAATTCAGCATTTGCACAAATTCCTCCAAACTATGGGTCGAATGCCCGATGGTGTAAATGAGGTTTGTGGCAGCGTTTTTCATTTTAAGGAATTCAAGGTTAGTATATATTTATCGATAAAGAACTGGTTTTCTTTTGATTTATATTGCTGAATATACCTGGGATGTTCAAGTACAGTTAGCCGATCAAATAGTTGAGCTTCTTTATTTAATTTATTAATAAAGGTCGCGTTTTTCTTTCCTAATATAAAAACCTCCGAAGTGTCTAATCCCAAATTAATAGTTTGTTTTAAGCAAGTCATCATAAAATCTTTGACTATTTCAAATAGAAAAGGGTCATCATAATAATTTGCATTTATCCAATTTCGTTCTTTAGTCTGACGGATAATCGCCAAGGGAAAAGGGGAATTAATATAAAATTTATTATAAAAATTTGTAACGCCACCAAATTCAGTAATCATATCATACATAAACACAGAAGAAACTTCATGTGTGTGTGCGGATTTCATTTTGATGCCACAGTTGCTTTCTAGTCGTTTAGTGTCTGTAAAAGGAACACCTGTAACACCAGCACCGTGGCGACTTGGGTTGATGCCAATAATAAACTTTCGAGTGTTTGAATCGGCATAAAATTGGTTGTAAAATTGTTTCATGACGACCATTGTTTCCGGATTATCCAGATACGGATTGAGCACTTGAAAACCTTCCGGAAGTTGTCCCGAGTAGCTTAAATGACGATTGAAATCAATCACTTTTTCTCCAAAGGTTGTTGACATCAGAATTTTATTTATTTTCCAGATTTTGCTTTCAGCTTTTTGTTTTCAAGGAAAAGAGCAAGTTGTCTTTTCAAACCTGTTTTTTACTGACAATCATTCTTGCTTCGCTATTTTGGAAGGAAATCCTAAAAAATAAAAAACAGTAAAATATGTAATTAATTCAAAGTTAAGGATTTTAGAAAACAATCTATAGATTCAACTTAAATTAGTTCGCTTTCGCGGAGCATTTATTACTTTTTAGGATAACCAAAAAGGGTCTGTTAGATTATCTACAAATTTTTCTTCGGTATGAATTTTTTTGATTTGTTGAAGTTGAGCTTCTGTTGCTATCAATTGAATTTCATTAAAAACGATTCGTTCTTCAAATCGGATATGGCTTTCCAATTCTTCTTCTATTAACGTTAGATTTTTGATGATTTCTGTTTCAGATTCAAATAAACGTTTCAATCTTCGATGTTCAGACAACGCTTTTTTAATAAGTTCGTGGTCATTGCCTAAAAGAGTGAAAATGTGTATTTCTTCTAGCTCAAAATGAGGTAATAGTTGGCTTGTATAAAACCAATCTGTATATTTTTTAATTCGTTCAGGCTCAACCTGTTTTTTGATTCCTGTTCTGATTTTCCAACAGAGCAGTAAGCCGTGATGGTGTTCACGACTTATAGCTTTGAGGGATTCATTTCTTTTAATTGGCATTAGCTAAATTGTTTTTCTAATTCAATGGCTCTTGGGAACAAGATATTGTTTTCTAAATGAATATGCAAATGTAAATCTTGTTCAAACTCTTTTAATAAAGCAAAAGTAACGCGGTAAGTATTACAAGCATCTTCTGGCGGAGTGTAGTTATTGCTTAATTCTTCAATTTTTCTAAACCGTTCTCCTTCTGTGGTATGCTCATCCATCATGGCTTGAATTGGATATTGAATCGATTCAAAATTTGGCATTTGCAAGGTGCCTCCTTCTTGTTTTGCTTTAGCCATTTTTCTGATAAACGGAAAAACCATCAGCTCTTCTTTTTTCATGTGCATGGCTAATTCACCCGCAGTAGCATTAAAATGGGTGTTAATTTCATGTAATTCAGGATGATGTTCTCCGTGAACACGACAAATTTTATCCAAATAGGGTTTAATTTCTAAGGTTTTTTCTTCAACGTAGCGATGGTGTTTTTTTTCAATATAATCGGCTAACAAATCAATAGGCCAGTTTTGAAAGTCGATTGAACCATCTGATTTTGATTGTAAAAGTGCATTCAAATCTGAAACCACTAGATTTTCATCAATTTTTTTTGCTTCACATGCATCATTGATAGTTCTGTTTCCTTGACAGCAAAAGTCAATTCCATATTTTTTAAATACGGAAGCCGTACGGTAGTCTTTTGCTACCAATTCTCCGATAATTTGGTCTTCTAAAATAGTCATTTGATTTTTATTTATAGTTGTTAAATAATTTAATTCCAAAAATAGTTAAGCAAGCAATTTTTATAATTTCCATCCCAACATAATAAAAATGAAGGTTGGATGGAGAAACCGTTTGCTGTTGAATGTATAAGGTTGCTCTAGTATCTAAAGCGGGTAATGCCCATATTGTTTGAAGTAAAAGCATTAAAATGGGGATGAAAAAAAGTGTATTTTTAAAAGTGACTACTGGTGTTTTTGAAAAAACAAGGTTTCCCATAATCATAATTACTAAAAACCATTCTACTTTGTTAAGGGCAAAAAAAACCAATCGTCCAATTCCTAAACCAATTGGAATGGTCACTCCTGGAGCCTGAAACTTTAACCAAGCTTCCATAAAGCTGATAGCACTTACAAATCCTATCCAAAGGAAAGTGCTACTAATTGCGATTTGGTATTTTGTTGTGCTCATATCAATGGCGTAGCAGCATTATTTTTATAATATTCTATTTTTGAATGAAACATTTCTGCCATTCGTTGTCCTTGCCACTTGGCTCGTTCGGCTTTTTCACCTTCAAATAAATCATCGACAGTTTTATTGAATAACGTTAACCATCTTTCAAAATGTTCTAAATTAACCGGTAATTTAGCATGAGGAAGAAACGGACTTCCGTGGTAGGTATGTTCTTCTAATAAAACTGTTTGCCAAAAACGATACATTTTTTCAAGATGTTCTGGCCAACGATCTCCGATTTTATTGTTGAATAGGTCGGCCAATAATTCGTCTTCTCGTACTTTGTTGTAAAAAGTATCTACTAAAAGTTTAATGTCTATGATGTTGATAATTTCGTTTCTCATTAAGGCTATTTTTTATATACTAAAATTGGTAACAATGTAAAACGCGGCCCAACTAAAAAAGACGATGAGTATAATCCATAACCAACTAGGTACACTTTGTGGTGTGTCGCTTTCATCTAAGATGAATTTTATTTTTTGAATACCTTCTTTGACTGTTGACGTATTGTTTTCCAAATTGAAAGTGTGCTCTCTATCTTTCAGTTCTTGGCAATCCAAATCTAATTGCATAGAAACAGTGAACTCTTCGTTTGGCTGTAATTCCTCATCGATAAATAGTGATAGGTTGCTTTTATCCGCTTTCATCGTATTTAATTCTTTAAGTTGGCTTGTTTAGGATTGGTACTTTTTATTTTGAATCTCTCCAATAATTATTTGCTTTTGCAATAGTCTGAAACTCGATAGCGACAACTTGTGCCGAACTTATTAATTGAGCGGTATCATTTGCATAATCAGGACGCATTTGTTTGCGTTTCTCTGGATCAGTTTGAATTGCTCCAATGGTTTTTCGAGACATCAAAATTGCTAATGCTCTTCCTTCTTGTGGAGTTTTAGTAATTAGGCTTTCGAGCCATAGTTCTGAATTTGCCATACTTTTATTTTTTATAGGTTTATCAATGAAATCTTTTGTTTTTTATCGTCTCAAAAAGGTTAATCCTTTTTCAACGTCTTCGGCTAATGATTTAATAGTGGTTGTTTCAAGCATTTTTTTAAGCTCTGCTCTAATCAGTTTAAATTGATTGTGAACAGGGCAGGGTTCTTTTTCATTGCATTTACTTAATCCTAAACCACAACCCACATAAATATCATCTCCGTCTATTGCTTGTACAATGGTGCTTAAATTTAATTTGTCCAATTCATAATTATCCATCGAAAAGCCACCCGTTGGCCCTTTACCAGAAAGGATGATTTTATGGCGAGAAAGCAATTGAAGAATTTTTGAAGTATAGGCCGCAGGTGATTCAATAGCATCTGCCACTTCTTTAAGGCTAACTTTTCTGTCTAATTGCGATTGTTCTGCAATATAAATGGATGCTCTAATTCCGTATTCACAAGCTTTTGAAAACATATTCGGTTTTTATCTGTCACAAAGTTACGTGTTTTTATAGTAATGGACAATAGTGTCCACTATTATTTTTTTAAAAGTTTTACTAATGTTTTAACCAACAGAAAAGGATAGGTACAAAAAAAACGCTCTTCAACAGAGCGTTTTTGGCAAATCAGATTGATAAATAATTATAAATCAACTTTTTATTAAAATTTTAAACGTAGCAGATTTCCCTTCGTTGTTGGTCACCGTGGCGAGAAATATTCCTGGAACTGCAACTATATTGATTTCTAAAATTTGTTTATTCTCAAAGTTCGCCACCGTAATTTCCTGACCAAGAAGATTGGTGAGGGTAACTTTTGATTTTGAATATGATTCTCCTAAATTAATAGAGAAATTTCCCTTTGTAGGATTTGGATATAAGCTAACATTTAAGGCAAAAGTATTTTTTGTCACACCCAAAATAGCGGGTGTTGTTTTAAAAACCCAAAAATCATCAAGGCCTTTATTGTTTTCAGATTTATCTCCTGAAATATTGCTATCGGACGAACAAAACAAGGTGAAATTACCATCTGCATTTTCGATTACATAAGTGCCGCTTTCATCTGCAGAACCACCAATTGAATTTTGTGAAATGATATTTCCGTTTGTATCAAGTTTTACGAGCCAAAAATCATAACCACCTTGACTAATGACTGTTTTGTCACCAGAAATATTGCTGTTACTCCAACCAGCAATCATAAAGTTTCCATCGGCTAGTTGTTTTACATCACGTGGATAATCAACGCCACTGCCACCAATTGTTTTTTGCCATACTATGTTTCCTGTCGAGTTAAGTTTTAGTATCCAATAATCAAAATCACCTCGAGAGTTTTCGGTTTTATCTCCAGATACATTTGAGGTTGAATAGCCACCCAATAAAAAGCCACCATCAGTCGTTTGAACAACATCACGAAGAATGTCGGCACCACTACCACCAATGGTTTTATCCCATAGAACCGTACCATTAGCTCCCAATTTTACTATCCAATAATCATTTCCACCACGCGAATTTTCAGTTTTATCTCCTCCGCTATTGGAGGTTGATTGGCCACACATTAGAAAACCACCGTCTGCCGTTTGAAAAGAGACAGCCGCCGCTCTGTCTACCAATGCTCCTCCAATACTATTTTGCCAAACGATGTTGCCGGTAGTGTCTAATTTTAAGGCCCAAAAATCCCGTTGTCCATTTGACGGATCGGTTTTATCGCCTGAAATGTTACTATCACTATAGCCACCAGCAAAATAGCCGCCATCAGTAGTTTGAACAACAAAAACTTCAAAGTCGGGTTGATTACCGCCATAGGTTTTTTGCCAAGTAATGCTACCGGTACTATTTAATTTAATTATCCAATAATCAAGTCCACCACGAGAATTTTCAGTTTTATCTCCCGAAATGTTTGAGTCAGAACTCGCTCCTAAAATATATCCACCCTCAGTGGTTTGTTTGATTGAAAGCAAAAAATCTTCTCCGCTTCCGCCAATGGTATTTTGCCATTGAATGTTACCGGTGGCGTTAATTTTTACAATCCAAATATCTGTACCGCCATTACTGTTTTCAGTTTTATCTCCTGAAGTATTAGACGAGGAATAACCGCCCATAATGTAGCCGCCATCTGAAGTTGGTTCAAATGCAACCGAATAATCACCGGCGTTGCCACCAATGGTTTTTTGCCAAAGAATTGCTGGGTTTTGGGCAAAAGTTGCCGTCAAACTGATTAGAAATGCACAATGAAAGAGTAATTTTTTCATAATAACGAGTTGTTTTAAGGTTCTTATAAACACATCGAAATTGGTATGAAAATGTCATCATAAATTTTTCTCACTCGTTTTGAAAGTTAAAAATAAGATTTTTTCTTAACTTTAATTAGGATTAAAATTAGTATATTCAATCGTTGATTTAAGATTAGTTATTCGCTTTTTTGCACTTTATTAGATAAAATGGATAGACATCATTCACCTCTATAATTTCAAATAGTCCTGCTTCGCCAAATTCTTCTAGTATGGATTGCCTTTCATAAAAGAACATTTTTAAGCCACCAACTAGTTGATATCTATCTTTGTCAATGCAAGAGCCTTGACCATAAATCGGTGCTTTTTTTGTAACAGTTGTAAAAACCATAAATCCGTTTTCTGTGAGTTGATTATAACAGTCTCGGATTAGTTTTTCTCTTTCTTTTTTGTCTAATAAATGAATTAAAGCGTAACAATATATTCCGTCATACAATATATTGTCAAAGGGCATTTCGGTAACTGAACCGTGATAAATTAGTAACTCGCTTCCAAATCTTTTTTGGGCTAAATCAATGGCGGTTTTGGAAATTTCAATTCCGGTAACGGTCATGCCATTATCTAGAAATGGTTGGGCATTTCGTCCGTAACCTAAACCAGGAATAAGTACATTTTTTACATTTTGTTCAGCAAAGAAATCATTTGCCAATAGTGTAGACTTTGCGGGTTCAAACCCCCACATTTCCTGCTTGACTTTAAATGCTTCTTCCCAAAATTCTGTCATTGTAGTTGATTTTAAATGGTTGAGGTCTGCTTTAAAATAATTCTTACGTAAATTTGATTAGGGTAACGTACGAAAGTTAGCAAATTTAAAACGAATAGAACTCCCATTACTTTCGGAAATGAAGATTTTAGTAAATTTAGGATATAATCAGGTTTTATTGAGGAGAGGTTTTGTTTTTTATTTTTCACTTTCCGCAAAAGCAATGATATGTCCGTCCAAATCAGAAATATACCCCACTTTATCTCCCCAATCCCGATTTTTTAATTCGCTGATTTCTTTCCCACCTAAAAGAACTCCTCTTTTTAGATATTCCGCAGCATTTTTGATTTTTAAATATAATTCACATCTCGGTATTCCATTACCAAGTTTAGGGTGTGGAGCTTTGTCTGTCACTATTTTTGCGATACCATCTTCAGGCATTAAACCTAACTTTACACCATCAGTCAATTCAAATTCAGTCATTCCTGGAACATTTAAACTGGGAATAATTTCAAGAAGCTGTTGGTAATAATAGGAACTTTTTTCTTGATTGGCAACATAGAGTATAAACTCAATTTCTTTCATGTTTTAGGTATTGAATTTATTTTAAAGAAAAATTTATGATAATGAAGCATATTATCAGTCTTAAAAAAAACCTTCTTTTATTTATGTATATAAGCGTTGGAATTTTTCGGCTAGAACCTCAGTAAATAAAATCTGGTTTGGAGCCGTCTCACAACTAGAGACGGCTTCTTTAATTAGTTATACGCAATTAGATTGCTAATGCTCCAGCTTCCGCAACTGCGTGGTCATTTTCAACCGAACTTCCACTTACTCCAATAGCTCCAATGATTTCTCCTTGAGTATTCTTAATAGGAATTCCACCTGGAAAAGTGATAAGTCCATTATTTGAATGTTCAATATTAAATAAAGATTGTCCAGGTTGAGATAATTCACCTATAATTCCAGTATTCATATCAAAAAAACGAGCTGTTTTTGCTTTTTTAATAGAGATGTCAAGCGAACCTAACCATGCTCCATCCATACGACCAAATGCAACTAAATTTGCACCTGCATCTACCACTGCAATGTTCATTTTTGTATCAATTGAAGTCGCTTTTTGTTTTGCTGTTGCGATTGCTTTTTCAGCTTGTGCTAATGTAATATTCATAATTTTATCTTTTAGAGATTATTTAATAATACAAATATACGATGGGAGTTTACGAATTTAGTTACTAAAACAGTTCAATGACTTATGAAAAAAGGTCAAATTTAAAAATGAAATTGCACTAAGTTATTAAGATGATATTTCGCTTGGATTTATCCCGAATTTATTTTTAAAAGCGATACTAAAATTTGAGAGATTGTTATATCCAAAGTCTAAATAGATAGCTGAGGCTCTTAAATTATCTTGTTCTAAAGTTTCCTTTGCTTTTTGTAATCGTTTATCTTGAAGCCATTTTCCGGGTGTTACGTTGTATTCTTTAATAAAATGCCGTTTAAAAGTAGACAAACTCATGTTGCATAGAAATGCTATTTCCTCTAGTTTTAAATTTGAATGTATTTTGCTTTCAACAATTTTTTTAAAGGGTGAAGTTTCTTTAACTATTAAAGAATGGAGATAGATTTCAAATTTTCTTTCATATTTCTGAAGAAGATATAACATCAATTCTTCAAATTTCACAGAAAGTAAATTATTCATAAAAACCGTTGGTGCTTCACTAATTGTTGATAATGAATTCAAATAGGAGGTAATGTATGAATCATTTTGAATAATGAAATAGGGTATTTCATCTTTAACGATTTGTTTGTTGTTCGTGTGTTTGTCTAAAAATTCTTTGAGTTTTGTTTCAGAAAAGAAGAAGAGTTTACAGTAATAAATAGCTTCTGTATCTAATAATTCGGTCCAAAGCCAGTTTCCTTTTTTTAGTAGTAACGATTGGTCTTTATTTACGGCAACTGATGTTCCAGCAAAGTGAACTTGCTTTTTCCCAACCTGTAAGAAGCTAAACATATTCATGCCTAAATTGACTTTGCTTTTTACTACATCATTGGTCATTTTGAAATCATAGACGAATAATTCCGGACTCTTATTTTTGTCATGAATGTAGATTTCAGGTATGTTTTCTATTGCCATTTAGTTGTTTTATTGCTCGTTAGCTACGTTTCGTGTATTCTGGGTTGCACGATACAGCCCGAAAGTTAACTAATAAAAATCAAATAGAAAATCGGCTAGTACTTTTGTTAGTAGTCTAGAACTAAACAATTAATTATTTATGCTTTCGTTTATGTTTTTTATTTTGTGGTTTTTTTAAAGATGACTAATGAGTCTATGAAAAAACTTTTTATTTCAATAAAAAAAAAATAATTGAATTTAAAATGAACTTGAATTTTTTAAACAAGGAATATATCATTGAAAACCATATAAGGTAGAACTCATTTTCTATCTAAAATCAAATTATTTTGCCTTTTTTTACTATTTCTTTTAAAAATAAGGTGCGTAGTGAAGCCTATAAATTCTTCAATTACATCTATATTATTTGTAAATTAGCACCACTTATCAACTCGCATAAAAAATTAAATATTTATCATGGAAGACTTGAGTGATTACAGAAAATCGTATGAAAAAAGTGAACTTCTTGAAACGACCATTCCAGAAGACCCAATTAATTTATTTCACCGCTGGTTTTATGAAACAGAAGCCCAAAATAATGTAGAAGAAGTAAATGCAATGACCGTTTCTACTTTAGGATTGGATGGCTTTCCTAAAGCTCGTGTGGTTTTGCTGAAAAAATTTAACGAAGAAGGTTTTATTTTTTATACCAATTATGAATCAGAAAAGGGTAGGGCTATAGCGGCTCATCCACAAGTTTGTCTTTCTTTTTTTTGGCATTCTATGGAACGTCAAGTAATCATCAAAGGAATTGCCGAAAAAACAACAGCAAGTATTTCTGATGGCTATTTTGATTCCAGACCTACCGGAAGCAAATTAGGAGCTATCGTATCCAACCAAAGTTCAATTATTGCGTCACGTTTGGTTTTAGAAGAAAAATTGACGTCGCTAGAACACAGTTTTGAAGGAAAAGAAATTCCTCGTCCCGATTTTTGGGGTGGTTATTTAGTACGTCCTGTTGCCGTAGAATTTTGGCAAGGACGCCCAAACCGATTGCATGATCGTATTCGATATGTACTGCAAGAAGATTATTTCTGGAAAATTGAAAGATTATCTCCTTAAAATGTAGGAATATACATTCTTATTTAAAAATTTTATGCATTTCATCGATTTTATTTTGCACTTCACCGACATAGTAGTAATATTGACCAAGAAATAAAAACAACGTTCTTAAGTCAAAGCACCAAGATATTTGCCCCACATCTACCTTATCGCTTAAAAAATTAGAATAACCTAAAAGGAGTTGCCCCACATCTACTTTTAAAACTTAACCCTACTACTATGAAAGCAAAAATGTTAAGAGCATTGTTGCCAATCGCAATTGTGTTCACTATGGTATCCTGTTCTACTTCTGAAACTGATGAAGCACCAGCACCTATCGTTCAAAATTTTTCATACTCTACTGTAGAATTAGATTTGATGGATCAAATCAATACCTACCGAGTGAGTGTTGGGTTAAATGCTTTACAATCAATCAACCACATTTCTTATAAATCGGCTGAGCACAACGACTACATGATTGATAATGATGTAGTAGGTCATCAGCAATTTGAGCAACGAGCAAATAACATCAAACAAGTTTTGGGAGCTGTGAAAGTAAGCGAAAATGTAGCTTATAACTTTCAATCTAACGAAGGTGTTTTAAACGCTTGGTTGTTGAGTGATGGTCATAAAGAAAATTTAGAAGGCGATTATACGCATTTCGGAATATCAATTAAAACAAATCCTGTAAATGGAAAAAAATACTACACCAACATTTTTATGAAAAGGTAATTTTGCCCCGAATTTACCTTAACCTAAAGAAACCGCTCCTTATCGAGTGGTTTTTTTTATGGTTAATAAATAGAGGTCAGCCAATTGATTTTCTGAGTCTTGGTCTTCACAAAGTAAAAAACGAAGAGCTGTATTAGACTCATCAAAAAGTGTAATTCCTTCAAATTTTTGCGTTGCAGAAATTGGGTGCGTAAACAAAATTTTAAAATCAGCAAGCCGCATCACTCCAACTAAACTTCCCATCACTTCGCCATCAGCAAACGTCGAATTCGAATCTTCGGCCGCCGCCAAAAAATAGATGGTTTCATTTACTAAAACAGCATCCGTAAAAGTGGTTGAAATATGATTTAACGGTGGTAATGGAATAGGAATATAGTCAATTTTAGAAGGATTTTCTAAATTTCCCGTCAAGCGGATGATGCCGTTTTGAGCAGCAATTCCGTTTCCGCGT
Organism: Flavobacterium sp.; assembly: GCF_028689845.1. Lineage (GTDB taxonomy): Bacteria > Bacteroidota > Bacteroidia > Flavobacteriales > Flavobacteriaceae > Flavobacterium. The sequence goes on from NZ_JAQVCH010000013.1 coordinate 23,468, forward strand.
TGAAAAAATAGCCATTCTTTTTCTAAAGGAATTACGCCTTCAATATTCATATTTTCTATATCGATTCCAGTTTGAGAACTGATTTTTTCAAACAAAAGAGTCAAATCTAATAACTTGGTTTCTTGTGATTCAAGATGATACGTAAAAGCTGTTTTGCGTTTTGCGGTGGAACCCGAACCAAAAGCATAAAGTGTTTGGTCTACTTTACAAATGGCTTCTAAATCGTGTTTTATCTTTTTTGGAATGTTTTCGGCACTTTGGTCTTGTAATTTAATTTTTGTCAGTTCTTTTTCTGTCAAAGAATAGTGATAGAGATAATTACTGCTATCGGAAATTAGATAAAGTTGGTCTTGATGAAAGAGCAAACCAGACGAAGCTCCAAGGCCAACTAATTGAAAAAGTAATTCTAATTGAATTTGTTGCATACTTTTTTGTAATTTGTGTAAAATTAATCAAACAATCGCAATTCAAATGAAAAATATCGAAACGACTCAATTTCGCGTTCAGCAACCGATTGAACTTTCTAATTGTCCCACTTTCGTGAAAGTAGATACTTCTGAAAAAAAGAAAGAGAAAATTTTACAGAAAGTCCGTGAAAACTTAAGCAAAATACAAGACAAAATGTATGCCCACAATCGTTATGGTGTTTTAATTTGCTTGCAAGGAATGGATACGGCCGGAAAAGACAGTTTAATTCGCGAAGTTTTTAAAGAATTCAATGCTAGAGGCGTTGTGGTTCACAGTTTTAAAACGCCCAATTCAACCGAATTAGAACACGATTATTTATGGCGACACTATATCGCTTTGCCCGAAAAAGGAAAATTTGCCGTTTTTAATCGTACACATTATGAAAATGTGCTGGTCACTCGCGTGCATCCCGAATATATTATGAATGAAAATATTCCCGGAATTGAAAAAGTAGAAGATATTACCCCAACTTTTTGGGAAAATCGCTTTGAAAGTATCAATGCTTTTGAAAAACATGTGGCGTCAAATGGCGTTATTATCTTAAAGTTTTTTCTTCATTTAAGCAAAGAAGAACAACGGGAACGCTTATTACGCCGTTTAGAAACCGAAAAACACAATTGGAAATTTTCACCAGGTGATTTAAAAGAGAGATTGCTTTGGGATAAGTACACCCAATATTATGAAGAAGCTATCAACCGAACTTCTCACCCGCATGCACCTTGGTATATTGTGCCTGCAGACAATAAAGAAACCGCTCGCTATATTGTAGCCAAATCCATTTTAGACGTGTTAGAAAAGTATACCGATATTCAAGAACCAATTCTGGATGAGGCAGTTAAGCAGAATATTGCTTTTTATCAAGAGCAATTACGGGCAGAAAAATAAGTGTAATCCTCTTGTTTTATAAACAAAAAATCCGATTAAATTTCTTATTTTTGCCGCTTTAAAAAAATCAATGACGCTCAAAACCTATACACAAGAATTTGGTTATAATTTTCGGTTAGCTTATCCAATTATTATTGGAATGCTTGGGCATACGTTGGTTGGAATTGTAGATAACGCCATGGTTGGACAACTCGGTCCGATTGAGTTAGCCGCGGTTTCATTAGGAAACAGTTTTGTGTTCATTGCCATGTCATTAGGCATCGGATTTTCTACTGCCATTACTCCAATTGTGGCAGAAGCTGATGGCGAAAACTCGATTGAAAAAGGGCGTAATGCTTTTCATAACGGCTTGTTTTTATGTACGTTATTGGGTGTAATTTTATTTTTGTTAATCTTTTTTGCAAAGCCTTTAATCACTTTAATGGGTCAGCCAGAAGAGGTGGTTAATTTAGCAAAACCGTATTTAGATATCGTTGCTTTTTCGTTGATTCCACTCATTATGTTTCAAGCCTATAAGCAGTTTGCCGATGGTAAAAGTGAAACTAAATATTCGATGTGGGCAACCATTTTAGGAAATATCATTAACATTATCATTAATTATTTTTTAATTTTCGGAATTGGTATTTTTCCAAAAATGGGCATCGTTGGAGCCGCAATTGGTACGATTGTTTCAAGAATTGTAATGTTGGCTTTTATGCATTATATGATGGTTAAAAAGCCAAAGTTCCATCCGTATTTTAAAAAATTCAGTTGGGCAGAAATACAAAAAAGTACCATTCAGAAAATCGTGAATTTAGGAACTCCTTCTGCTTTACAAATGTTTTTTGAAGTCGGTCTTTTTACGGGTGCCGTTTGGCTCAGTGGTATGATCGGAACAACCAGTCAAGCCGCCAATCAAATTGCGTTGAGTTTGGCTTCCTTAACCTTTATGTTTGCAATGGGTTTGAGTGTTGCTGCCATGATTCGGGTGGGCAACCAAAAAGGATTACGCGATTATAAAAAACTGCGAATTGTAGCTTTTTCTATCTTTTTATTGGCTATTCTTTTAGAGGTCGTTTTTGCTTCTATTTTTATACTATTTCATCAAATTTTACCGCTTCCCTTCTTAAATCTAGAGCAGTCGGTTCATTTACAAGAAAATTTAGAAGTGGTGGCTATTGCCTCTCAATTGTTGTTGGTAGCTTCTTTGTTTCAAATTTCTGATGGATTGCAAGTCGTTGTTTTAGGAGCGTTAAGAGGAATTCAAGACGTGAAAATCCCAATGTATATCACGTTTGTAGCCTATTGGATTATTGGTTTTCCCATCTCTATTTTTTTAGGACTATATACGCCATTAAAAGCGATGGGCGTTTGGATTGGACTCTTAGCTGGATTGACGGCAGCTGCTGTTTTTCTATTTTACCGATTCAATAAAATCACAAAGAAATTAATTATAGACAATCAATAAATATGGAAATTAAACCACAATTCGGACTAGATAAATTGCTTTTCGGAATGAAGCAAAAGCACATTGAAGCAATGTATGGGAAAGCGGATACTGAATTTAAAGATGAAGACGAGAATCAAATTTTAGTTTACAATCAGTTAAAAGCTCGTTTGACTTTATATGCCGAAGAGGATTTTAGATTAGGTTATATCGTGCTTTCAAATCCAGAAGCAGAAATAAAAGGTCAAAAAATTATAGGAAAAAATAGCACAGAAGCTAAAAAACTTGTTCAGAAAATGGGTCTGCAAACTTTTGAAGAAGAATCTTTTGACACCCTTACCAATTATTTTAATGAAGATTATTGGACAATTCTTCAAGCCGAATATGGCGAAATCGTAAAAATAGAAATCGGAGCCATTATCAAAAACCAAGATGAATTCGATTGGAAATTTCAAGCATAAAAAAAGCACCAAGTGAACAAATTCGCTTGGTGCTTTTTCTATTATGAACGCCGATTACTCTGGCATTTTTTCTAACATTTCCACTTCAAATATCAAATGTGCATTTGGCGGAATAACACCACCAGCCCCTGCTTCACCATATCCCAATGAAGGCGGAATAAACAATATAGCTTTATCGCCAAAGTTTAATTTATCTAATCCTTCAATAAATCCAGGAATCATTCCACCTTTATTTCCATATTGAAATGGAATCGGCGTATAGGCTTTTGCATCTGCTCGCTGTTGATTGAATTTTCCAAACGCTTTAGAAACCTCTTCATAACTGCTGTCAAACAATTCTCCAGAATCAAAATATCCTGCATAATGAATGAACACTTGCGTGCCTTCTGTTGGTTTTACACCAGTTCCTTTGGTTGTGATTTTATAAGCTAAACCAGAAGGTAAAACGGTTGCATCTTTTTTGTTTTTAGCAAAATAAGCTGTTTTTTCGTCCATTGCTTTTTTGTAAGGAGCTAAGGCTACTTTTTTCTTTTCTGCTTCTTCTGCCGCTCTTTTCTTTTGGTTTTCTTGTTCAACCGCTATTCGATCTTTAAAAACTTTTGGAGCGTCAAATTTCTTTGCCGCATCACCAATTCTAATAATCGTTACCTTATCCATCACATCATTTTGCACAATAGCATTCACTACGTCTTGTCCTTCTACTACTTTACCAAAAACAGTATGTTTTCCGTCTAAATGTGGCGTTGGCACGTGCGTGATAAAAAACTGTGAGCCATTTGTTCCAGCACCAGCATTGGCCATGGATAAAATGCCAGGAGCATTGTGTTTTAAATCGGTAATTTCATCAGCAAACTTATACCCTGGGCCACCACTTCCGTTGCCAGAAGGATCTCCGCCTTGAATCATGAAATTTGCAATAACCCGATGAAATTTTAAACCGTCATAAAAGGGTTTTCCTTTTAAGGCTGCATCGGTAACTTCAGTATTGGTTCCTTCTGCTAAGGAAACGAAATTGGCTACTGTAATCGGTGTTTTTTCGTATTCTAATTTTAAAAGAATGTCGCCTTTGATGGTTTGAATTTTGGCATAAATTCCGTTTTCTGTTTGTGCAGTTGCCGACAAACTAACTAAGGCTAAAAAAAGATAAGTTATTTTTTTCATCTTGAAATTATTAAGGTTGAGGTAATTTTTCTAGTAATTCTAATTCAAATATTAAATTGGCATTTGGTGGAATGACGGCTCCCGCACCCGCTTCGCCATAACCTAAAGAAGCAGGAATGAATAAAATGGCTTTATCGCCTAGATTCATTTTTTCTAAGCCTTCTAAAAATCCGGGAATCAAACCGGTTTTATTGCCATATTCAAATGGAAATGGGGTATAGGCTTTGGCATCAGCTCTGTTTTGGTCAAATTTTCCGAATGCTTTAGCCACTTCTTCATAACTGGTGTCAAAAAGTTCTCCGCCTTCAAAATAGCCCGCATAATGCACATAAACCGTAGAGCCGACAGCTGGTTTTTTGCCGTTACCTTTTTCAAAAATGGTATATTCTAATCCTGTAGAAGATTTTTTTGCCACTTTCTTTTGTTCTTGAAAGAAGGATAATTTTTGAGTAATAACTTCTTTAAATTCAGTTAAAAAAGCTTCTTTTTTAAGGGCTTCTTCTGCTTCTGTTTTCTTTCTATTTTCCGCTTCAGTAATCAAACGGTCATTAAATACTTTAACTGCATTAAATTTCTTCGCTTTTTCGCCAATTCGTACAATTTTAACGTGCTCAATCACATCGTCTTTCACAATGGCATTGACCACTTCTTGTCCTTCTTTTACTTTTCCAAAAACGGTGTGACGACCGTCTAAAAAGGGAGTTTCAACATGCGTAATAAAAAACTGTGAACCATTTGTTCCAGGACCTGCATTGGCCATCGATAAAATACCAGGGCCATCATGTGATAAATCGGTAATTTCGTCCATGAAATTATAGCCAGGACCACCCGTTCCGTCGCCATTTGGATCACCACCCTGAATCATGAAATTGGCTTCCACACGATGAAATTTTAAACCATCATAAAAAGGAACTCCTTTTTTTGGTTCTAAAGTTACGTGTTGGTTTTTTCCTTCGGCTAATAAAATAAAATTAGCGACTGTAATTGGTGTTTTTTCATATTCTAGCGAAACGATTATTTCTCCTTTATTGGTTTTGATGATTCCGAAAATGCCATCGCCTAAGCGGTCATAATTTTCACCACAAGAAACAAAAAGTAAGCTAAAGAGACTCACAACGAGTAAGACAGATTTTTTCATTTTTTTAATTTTCAGTAATTTTAATTGGTTTTTGTAATTCATTTTCTTTTATAAAATCGGTTAAAGTAACAGTGCACCGAATAGGAATATTTGGGCCGATTCTATTCTTATCACCCAAATAGCCATAGGCAATGTGTGAGGGAAATAAAAAGGTTACTTTTTCATTTTTTCGCATTAGTTTGATTCCGTCTTGAATGCCAAGCATGATTTCTTGTTTGTCAACTAAATAATCTTGCGGTCGCAATTCTAAAGCTGTATAAATAACATTTCCTTTTAAATCGTAAATTTCATAGTCAAAATAAGCCATATCTCCTCGTTTTGGCGTTAGGGTATCTTTTTCATTCCGAATATCGTAGGTGTACCAATAGCCTTTTTCAGAGCTATAAAACTTGTTTTGTGGCTGGCTTTTGATAATGGAATCAATTATTTTTTCTTCTTCAGAAATTAGTTTTTTATTTCGATTCACAGATTCTTTCATAAAACTCCCCGATGACTTTTGAATAGGTCGTCGAGCTTCTGGTTCTTGACAACCAAAAACAAAAAGCAGGCCAAAGCATAAAAGGATTAAAAATAACTTCGCTTTCATTTAGAATTTTAAATTTGGATTATGTTGTACAACTTCTTCAAAAAACTGAATGGTTTCTTTCATTGATAAATAAGACTTTCCGCCGGCAGCATTTTTATGACCACCACCATGAAAATAGGTTCTTGCCAATTGATTCACATCAAAATCGCCAATTGAACGAAGCGAAATCTTGATAATTCCTTCTTCCTTATTTTCAATAAAAATCGCGGTAAAGATAATACCTTTAATAGATAATCCATAGTTCACAATGCCTTCTGTATCGCCTTTTTTAAAGTGAAAACGGTCTAGTTCCGCTTGTGATAACGTAATATAAGAGGTTTTATGATTTTTTAAAACCTTCATATTTTGTAAAGCACGACCTAGTAATTGTAGACTTTCGTAGGAACTATTGTTGAATAATGAGTTGTGAATTTGGCTATTCTCAACGCCTAAATCAATTAATTGTGCGACAATTCGATGTGTTTTTCCGGTTGTTTTCGGAAATTTAAAAGAGCCAGAATCGGTTACAATGCCCGTATATAAACAAGTAGCAATGGTTTTGTCTACAAATGAACTATCGCCTAACGCTTCGATAAAATCAAAAATCATCTCGCAAGTAGAACCATATTGCGTATCCGAAAAAGTTACTGCGGCATAATTGGCTGGAGCTTCATGGTGATCGATTAAGATAAATGGCGTTTGAAGCGTGATGAGCTCTTGTTCCATTTCGCCTGTTCGATGAAACGCATTAAAATCTAAGGTGAAAATTAAATCGGCTTCTTCCAAAATCGCTTTTGAAGCAATTTTATCTCGTTCATACAATTTTACCGTATCGGCACCTGGCAACCAAGCCAAAAAATCTGGAAATTCATTTGGTGATAAAACCGTAGCGGCAATTCCTTTGTTTTTTAGATAATGATATAAACCTAAAGTAGAACCCATTGCGTCTCCATCGGGATTTCGGTGTGGAATAATTACTACTTTTTTGGCGATAGAAAGTAACTTTTTGGTCGTGCTAATTTGTGCTGCTGTCATAGTTTGCGAAGTTACATTTTTTTAGTGAAAAGTTTTTATTTCGCTAAGAAAAGTCCGAACCAAACCGCTAAAAGTCCAATCAGAACACTCAAACCAATATAAGTAAAAGCCAAGCCGAGCTGGTTGTTTTGAATAAGTTGGATGTTTTCAAATCCAAAAGTAGAGAAAGTTGTATAGCCACCACAAAATCCAGTGATGAATAAAAAGCGTAAATCGGTATTGGTCGCAAATAATTTATTAGAAAAACCAACCAATAAACCTATTAAAAAACAGCCAATTACATTCACAAAAAAAGTAGCAAGTGGAAACGAATTGGTATAAAATTTTTGAGTCAATAACGAAGTTCCATAACGAAAAACGCTACCTAATCCGCCACCTAAAAAAATAAAAAGAAATGTTTTTAACATGACCATCGATTTAACGCACGTTCCAAAAGTAATAAATTTATTAGGAACAGGCGTTAATGCAGTTACAATAATCAAAATTGTGAAGTAAAGCGAAATGCTAATTTAGAATAAGATTTTTGGTAACTGTTGTCGCAGAAATCGTTTTGATTGATTGCATGATACCTCAGAGCTACCAATTGATTTTTTAAACGCTGCTTTATTTCAATACCTTTTTAAGACTATTTTTTTTGTACGGTCCGCACGAAAGGATTTGTGTGAGAGCGGTGAAAAGGCAAAAACTTACTAATAATTGATTACTTTGCTGCATTCAAATAGTTGTCAAGCGGAACCAAGAGGTTATTGGATTTACTCATTTCGTCTGAAAGGGCTTGAGCTTCGGTAACCATAGCTGTAGTTAAACCACTAGTTGTAGAAATATTATTTTTTGCTAGATTTTCAGGAGAAGAATCCATTGTAGTCGACATCAGTAGAAGAGCGATTCCCGCCACCTTGTTAACTTTTACACCTTGACCACGTATAAACAACATTCCTAGATTGCCAACGGCCATTCCGTCACCTTGAACAGAAGCCTTACGAAACCACTCATTCGCCTTTTTGAAATCAACTGTAGTGCCAATTCCATTTTCATAACATACGCCAAGATTAAATTGTGCAGCCGAATTTCCTTGTTTGGCAGATTCATTATACCAATAAACTGCTTCCTTTGCGTTTTTATTAATCCCAAGACCTTGCTCATACATTAATCCAACATTGTACTGAGCGTAAATATGACCTTCTTTTGCCCCCGCCAAAAAATCTTTAAATGCCAATGGCATATTATTAACATCAGCAGCCTTAAGTCCAGACTCAAAATAGGCTATCCCTTTAGCGGAATTAGCGGCTACTTCTGGAGTAGAATTAACGACTTCTTCTTTAACCGGACTAGCAGTTTCTTCTACAACCGGACTAGTGGTTTCTTCTGGAAATGAATTAGAGACTTCTTCTTGAACTGGACTAGCGGTTTCACTTTTACAGGATATTATTACGTGAAGACATGCACTTAGCAAAAGGATTCGAAATGTGAATAGTACTATTTTCAATGGTTTCATTTTTTATTTATTTTTAAAAGAGATTCTAATGATTAGTGAGAAACGAGCTTTGTGCTATTTTTTTGATTAGGGATAAGGCGTCTTTTTATTTGAAAATCAAAAATAGTATTTCTAAAACAAAATGAAGTTATAAGTGGTTTATTATTTTAAAATTCAGTGCTGAAAATAATGTCCTCAAACGAACATTGTCGTTAAGATAAGTATATTAAGTTACCGTTTTGTAATTCCGAAGAAGGACGAACCGAGCGATAGCGAACTGGCGAAATAATCTCCCTAATTTGCTGCTTTTTGAGGAGATTCCTATTCGTTGGGATGACAACAAAATCATACAAAACCACCTCAATCTGGTTTAAAAGTATGATAAACGGTATGCTTTATTCATTATCAATTATATAAATCCTTCCCTAAATTTAAACAAACCTCCCCAAACTATTTTATGGTTTTCCGTAAAACCAAAAACCAATTATCATTTCCCTAATTTCTCTCTTTTTAAGGTTAGAGCAAACCAATCCGCATAAATCCTCATAATCCGTGTTCCATCCAAAACCAATAATCAGCTAACAACTTTCAACTCATAACTCATAACTCATAATTCATAACTCATAATTAAAAAACCCCCCGGATTTATATGACAAAAACAAATTCGGTTTTCAATAAATAAAAATAGCAACCCTAAACAAGTTGCTATTTTTAATTTCAGGTACTACCTAAAACCTAATTTACAATTAGCTTTTTGGTAACCGATTGGTTATCAGCGGTTAGTTTAACAAAATAAAAACCACTTGCTAAATTATCTAATACATACGTTTGGTTTTGTGCTGTTGGTTTTTGAATCAATTGCATGACTTGTCCGTTCACGTTAATTAATTGAATTTCGTCAATTTCTATTTCAGAATTGATATTGATTCTTCCTATATTTGACGGATTTGGATAAACGGAAACATTTGCAAAAATCTCAAAATTAGGAGCAGAAAGTACTTGTCCCCAAACCAATTGAACATATTCTGGATGGTCAATATATGGATTGCGATTTCCTTGGTATAAATAGGCTTTATCATTTCGATTAATTTCAAAATCACTCACCGGATCAAGATTATGCCATTGCCATAACATTTCTAAAAAAGCCAATTTAAACACTTGATTTTCGGTGCCATTATACATCGGAAAATCATAACCGTCCACTTGGGTTTCATAACGTGTGGCAAAATAAAACATGATTCGAGCAATGTCGCCTTTAAATTCGTTAATTGGTTCAAATGCATTTCCGCTATAGCCAGAAATAGATATTGAGCCTAATTTAGAGCCGTTCGTAGATGTCCAACTTGGATTGGGAACATTGGCAAAAGGAAAATTGCTACGGCGATTGTTTACGTAACCATCTGTAGGCGTAAGCTGATGAATATCTCCAACCATAGGCATTTGCGAATTATAAGTGCTTTGTGGAACCATGTGTTCTCCATTAAAACAATCTGATTCTCCTTGGTAATTTCCGCATTTATCGTTAGCATAATAGCTGTAATTATAAGCATCTGTAGCCGTTGGTTTTTCAGAATACATGTCTAAAACCGAACCATCATTTTCATAGTAATTATCTACATCGGTTGCTTTAAATCCTTTAACATCTGTAAAAAGAGTGTTATATGATTTTCCAACATGACCGTTGGTGATGATCGTCTTTAATTTTGTTTTTAACGTATAACCAGTAAATCCAATGGCATTGTTGTAATAACCAGGAGGAATGGATTCAATAGTATTTTGATTTTGAGCAAAAAGCATGGTGGAGCAAAAAAGCAACACCCAGTAAAATTTAAGCATAATATGAATTTATAATTTTAAATAGATCGTTCTAATTGATAATTACTTTTTTAGTAATCGATTGATTTTCAGCCGTAATCTTTACGAAAAAGAAGCCAGAAGGCAAATTCTCAATCGTATAGGTCTTGTTTTGACGTGTCGGTTTTTGAATGTATTGCATTACCTGTCCGTTTACGTTGATTAACTGGATTTCTTCAATTTCCGTTTCAGAATCAATGTTGATCCGTCTGTCATTAGATGGATTTGGATAAATACTAAAGGTTGAAGCATAAATTGGCATAGTAGATAACGTTCCCCAAATATCTTGAGCGGCAACGCCTCCCCAAATTTTTGTAGCTAAATAAGGATTATCTATAAACGGATTACGATTGCCTTGGCCATAGGTATTATTGACATTTGATAAATAGGTATTGCGATTCACTTCGTATTGGGTAACAGGATCTTCTGCATTCCAATTTAAAAATAAATCAATCATTCCGTCGCCTGTTCCAGAAGTAGAACCGACTCCAATATTAGAAGGCAAACATTGATCGCCATAATGCACATACATATACATAATAATACGAGCCACATCGCCTTTCCATTCGTCTCCTGGATACCAATTTGCTCCAACTGTTCCAGAATTACCAGAACCTGATGCAAATTTTCGATTACCTCGTGTTCCATTTCGTTGCACATCACAAGCTCTTAACATGTGAGCATCGGCTCCAGGGCCTGTTTGTCCTAAATCAGGATTGGCAACAGATTGAGCATAAACATGTTCTCTATTCCATTCGCCGTTACTACCGCCGTTATTGTTTTTTGGTCGACTTCTATCATTTGTAACATCACTATCTGAACCATTTTCCCAACCATAAACCAACAACACATTCGCAGTGTTAGAAGGGTCTAAGTCAACAATTTTTAAGGCATTCCAAACTTGTGAGTACGTAAGATCTCTGTCGTGTGTCGTGGAAATAAGTTGACCTAATTGCATTTTTAAAGCTTGACCTTCTAGGGTTAAGTTGATATTATTATAATATGCTTGTTGTGCAAAACCCCAAGAAGCAACTAATACTAAAAGTAAAGAGTAGAATTTTTTCATGTGTTTAACTATTTTTTCGTTCTAACATGGCCATATAAAACCCGTCAAAACCAGATTCTGAAGCTAATATTTTTTTATCTTCTACAAAAATGAAGTTTTTACCGTTTTCTGTGGCTAAGAATTTTTGTATTTGTTCTTGATTTTCTGAAGGTAAAATAGAGCAAGTAGCATAAACCAACTTTCCGCCTGGTTTTACTATTTTAGAATAATTTTCTAAAACTTCTTGTTGTACTTTTCGGATGTTGTCAATGAATTCAGGTTGTAATTTCCATTTGCTATCCGGATTTCGTTTTAAAACGCCCAAACCACTACACGGAGCATCAATTAAAACACGGTCGGCTTTTTCATATAGTTTTTTGATGACTTTCGTCGAATCGATAATGCGGTATTCAATATTGAAAGCTCCATTGCGTTTGGCACGTAATTTCAATTGTTTTAGTTTGCTTTCATACAAATCCATTGCAATGAGTAAGCCTTTATTTTCCATCAAAGAAGCCATGTGTAAGGTTTTTCCACCGGCACCAGCACAAGTGTCAACGACTTTCATTCCAGGTTTAACGTCTAGAAAAGCAGCAACTAATTGTGAATTAGCATCTTGAACTTCAAAAAATCCATCTTTAAAAGCATCGGTCATAAACACATTGGCTCTTTCTTTAAGCACTAACGCATCGGGTTGGTCTTTTAAAAATTCGGTTTCGATGTTTAAATCCATCAAAATTGCCCGTAATTTTTGCTTTGTTGTTTTTAAGGTGTTGACTCTTAGGATAACTTGTGCTTGCTGATTTTGGGCAGCAATTTCTTTAGTCCAAAGTTCTTCGCCCAATTCTTTTACGCCCAATTCATCCATCCAATCCGGAATCGATTCACGGTATTTTCTGGTTTTAGATAATTCGTCAAAACGGCCTTTGATTTTGCGTTGTGGCGTTCCTTCTAATTGTCGCCAATCCGGAATCGGATAACCACGAAGAACGGCCCAAACAGCAAACATTCGCCATAAATCATCACGGTCAAATGGTTCTTTTACTTCTGCAATTTCTGCATAAAGACGTTTCCATCGAACGATTTCATAAATGGTTTCGGCTACAAATTTTCTGTCGGCACTTCCCCAACGTTTGTCCTTTTTCAAGGCTCTAGCAACGACTTTATCGGCATATTCTCCTTCATTGAATATGGCATTCAACGAATCAATCGTGGTGTAAACTAAATTTCGGTGTAATCTCATTGGAATATAATAGCTTGCAAAGTTACTATTAATTTATGATTTGTAAATTATTTTACCAATATTAACGTAAAATCAAAACCCAATAGTAAGGTGACTATTGGGTTAAGACAAAATCAAATAAACTAAAAAACAGTGGTTATGCTAATACATTCTCTAATGTTGGTCCAGCATAAATCAGTTTTTTTCCTTCTTCGGTATTCGTATATTGCTCAAAATTCTTGATGTATCGAGCGGCTAAATCTTTCGCTTTTACTTCCCATTCCTCTTCGCTAGCATAAGTATCTCTTGGGTCTAAAATACCTTCGCTTACTTTTGGCAACGTTGTGGGTATAGTTAAATTCAAAAACGGAATATGTTTCGTTTTCATTTGATCAATTTCGCCATTAATAATCGCATCAATGATGGCTCTGGTATTTTTTAAAGAAATACGTTTTCCGGTTCCATTCCAACCCGTGTTAACTAAATAAGCTTTTGCTCCGTGTTCTTTCATTTTTCCGATTAAAGTTTTAGAATACATGGTTGGATGCAAGGTTAAAAACGCTTCCCCAAATGCTGGAGAAAAAGACGGTTGTGGTTCGGTTATGCCACGTTCTGTTCCCGCTAATTTAGAGGTGTATCCACACAAAAAGTGGTATTGAGCTTGGTCTTCATTTAAGATAGAAACAGGAGGCAACACCCCAAATGCATCTGCAGAAAGATAAATAATTTTTTTTGCATGACCAGCTTTTGATGGAAGTACAATTTTGTTAATATGATAAATTGGATAAGAAACGCGAGAGTTTTCTGTAATGGAATGATCGTTATAATCTATTTCGCCATATTCATTTACCACCACGTTTTCTAATAAGGCATCACGTTTGATGGCTCTCCAAATATCGGGTTCATTGTCTTCACTCAAATCGATTACTTTGGCATAACATCCCCCTTCATAATTAAATACGCCATTGTTATCCCATCCATGTTCATCATCTCCAATTAAATAACGTTTTGGGTCGGCAGATAAAGTTGTTTTTCCAGTTCCAGATAATCCAAAGAATACCGCCACATCGCCTTCTTCACCAACATTTGCAGAACAGTGCATCGAAGCCATTCCTTTTAACGGAAGGTAATAGTTCATCATGGCAAACATTCCTTTTTTCATTTCACCACCATACCAAGTTCCTCCAATAATTTGTATTTTTTCTGTTAAATTGAATACCACAAAGTTCTCCGAGTTTAAGCCATGTGCTTTCCAATTCGGATTGGTAATTTTTGAGCCGTTCATCACGATAAAATCAGGTTCTCCAAAGTTTTCCAATTCATAAATAGAAGGTCGAATGAACATATTGGTCACAAAATGGGCTTGCCAAGCTACTTCCATTACAAAGCGTACTTTTAATCGGGTGTCGGCATTGGTTCCGCAAAAAGCATCTACTACATATATTTTTTTTGAAGAAGAAAGTTGTTTTAAAACCAACGATTTCAATTCACTATAAATAACTTGAGTGGTAGGAAAGTTTACTTTATCGTCCCAGTAAATCGTATCTTTAGTCACATCATCTTTAACAATATAGCGGTCTTTTGGAGAGCGACCCGTGAAAACGCCCGTTTTTACAGCCACGGCACCGGTTTCGGTTAATGCTCCTTTTTCATAGCCAACTCGCATCGGCGAAACTTCTGCTTTAAATAATTCCTCATAAGAAGGATTATAAACCACTTCATGATAGCCCGTAATGCCTAAATCATGTAATTCTTGAATGACTTTAATGTTTTTCATAGTATTGATTTTAAAGATTGGATTTTTATTTTAGCTGTATCAAATTTCCGATTTATCAATTGAAATAAACCTGATAAATATCACCTATTTAATAAATCTACGAAAACGTTTTCATTGTTAATTACTGAAATTCAAATAGTTGTAAGTTGCTAGAGGTCAACTCGCCTACTTCCCTAAATATTAATATGGGATTGCTTTAAAGTCGCCAAAAACTTTCGTAATTTTGTACTCGTTTAACTGATTTTCAACTAAAAAAATATATTATGAGTCAATTTGATGTGGCTATTATCGGATCAGGTCCAGGCGGATATGTTGCCGCTATTCGTTGTGCCCAATTAGGTTTTAAAACAGCCATAATCGAAAAATACTCCGTCTTAGGCGGAACGTGTTTAAATGTTGGATGTATTCCTTCTAAGGCATTGCTTTCTTCTTCGCATCATTACCACGATGCAGTTGCTCATTTTGAAGAGCATGGAATTGAAGTGGGTAAAGTAAAAGTGAATTTAGAAAAAATGATC
Organism: Flavobacterium sp.; assembly: GCF_028689845.1. Taxonomy (GTDB): domain Bacteria; phylum Bacteroidota; class Bacteroidia; order Flavobacteriales; family Flavobacteriaceae; genus Flavobacterium. Next base: position 38,497 of record NZ_JAQVCH010000013.1, read on the forward strand.
GGTCGAAAACAAGCTGTAGTTGACCAAACTACGGGTGGAATTAAGTTTTTGATGGACAAAAATAAAATCACCGTTTTTGAAGGATTAGGTTCTTTTGAAGATGCAACACATGTTAAAATTGCTAAAAACGATGGCTCATCTGAAACCATTGAAGCTAAATATACCATTATTGCAACGGGTTCAAAACCGTCTAATTTGCCATTTATTACGTTAGATAAAGAAAGAGTAATCACGTCAACAGAAGCGTTGAAATTAAAAGAAATTCCAAAACACCTGGTCATTATTGGTGGTGGTGTAATCGGAATTGAATTAGGTCAAGTGTATCTTCGTTTAGGAGCACAAGTTTCTGTGGTTGAATTTATGGATAGAATTATTCCAGGAATGGATGCTTCGTTGTCAAAAGAATTAACCAAAGTGTTGAAAAAACAAGGAATGAAATTCTATACTTCACACAAAGTGAAATCGGTAAACCGTAAAGGAAAAGCCGTTACTGTGGAAGCGGAAACGCCAAAAGGAGAAATTTTATCCTTAGAAGGCGATTATTGTTTGGTTTCTGTGGGAAGACGTCCGTATACAGATGGACTGAATGCCGATAAAGCAGGGGTGAAGGTGACCGAAAGAGGTCAGATTGAAGTGAATGATCATTTGCAAACCACTGCTTCTAACATTTATGCCATTGGCGATGTAGTTCGCGGAGCCATGTTAGCTCACAAAGCCGAAGAAGAAGGAGTGGTGGTTGCTGAAATCTTAGCGGGACAAAAGCCGCACATTGATTATAACTTAATTCCGGGAGTGGTTTATACCTGGCCAGAAGTTTCTGCCGTTGGAAAAACAGAAGAGCAATTAAAAGAAGAAGGTGTTGCTTTTAAATCAGGAAGTTTCCCATTCAAAGCATTAGGAAGAGCAAGAGCGAGTGGCGATACTGACGGATTTGTAAAAATCTTAGCCGATGCCAAAACCGATGAGGTTTTAGGCGTTCACATGATTGGTCCTCGTTGTGCCGACTTAATTGCCGAAGCAGTCACTGCGATGGAATTTAGAGCCAGTGCCGAAGATATTTCACGAATGAGTCATGCGCATCCAACCTTTGCAGAAGCCGTAAAAGAAGCGGCTTTGGCAGCAACAGAAAACAGAGCGTTGCATGTGTAGCTATTTATAAAAACAAGAGAAACCGCTATTTTATTAGCGGTTTTTTTGTTTTACCCTATCATGCTTTCAAAACCTTATCTGTTTTTTAGAAATAACTTTTGATAACGTCACGTTTTGTCGTGTTGACAATCTAAATTTGAAGAAAATTACAAATTATGTCGTTAGGGAATATTAAAAGTCAAGTTGAAAAGCTGCATCATCAAATTTTAGAATGTGCTCAAAATTCGAGTGAAATTAATTCATTATATAAAGGATGTCAAATTTGGTATAGTCCAATTCTACTAAAACCAAAAGTTTTGCTCATTGGTTTTAATCCAGGTGCGGGTTATTATAATTGGGAAGGGAAAATAGTAGAACAATTTGAGCCTTTAAACGCCTTAGAATATTATTTGACCGATCATTCATTAGCCAAACAAACTATAAAGCTTTTTCAAATCATGGAAAAAGAAGATGTATTAAAATATCAAACGGTTAAAACTAATTTTTACTTTTTTGCAACGTCAAATGTGAGTGATTTTAATAAATTGACCAAGCTTTTACCTAAAGAATTGTCTACACAATTATTTCATTTTGCTAGAGTTTGGATAAAGCAGCTAATAGAAACCTTAGAACCCGAATTAATTTTGTGTGAAGGAACAGTTTCCTTTGCTGAAGTTGCTGTTTTGTTTGACGATAAATTTGCTCAAGAAAGCAGTACTTACCATCAGCAATTCAAAACAGCTAAAACCATTGTTTTTAGTTATAAACGCAACCAAAGCAGTATTATTGATAAGGAGCAGGTCGCATTAATTCTTAGAAATCTTGTAAAATGAAAAACATAATTTTAAACTTTTTAGAAAAATATTATCAAAAAAACACAAAATCACGTTTGTGGTTGAATGTTTTTGTAAAGGTTTTACTATTTTTGATTATTATTATATATTTTTTTTAGCAATTATTTATGGAACAAAATCTACCACAAGGCATAGAAACTATGCAACAAGCTTATGATGTTGTTGATACTTTAAGTAAAGAAACATCTGGTGTAATTCAAAAGGCATTAAGAGCACAACTTGCCGTTATTCAATTGATTCAAAAACCAATTTTAGTAAGAACATGTATAGATACGGTTTTTGAAAACTTACATCAAGGTATTGAAGAGGCAACTAATGATTCGGAGATTAAATTGATGCGGCAACAGTCAGCTCTTTTAGTTCAAAGTACATTGTTTTTTTTTCAGGCGACAATTTTAAAAAATAAAAAAGAAAATAAAGAAGAAGGCAAAGAGTTGTTTAGAATTGCAACTCAGAACGTAGCTAGTTTTTCTGTTCAAATTTCTGAAACTGTTGCGAAAGGTATGTTAATAGGTGGTACAGCATCCGCTGCGTCCTTGGCTTTAGAAGTTGGAATTCCCTTAATTAAGAATTATTTTGAGAATAAAAAAGAAATAGAAAAAAATTTACCTGAGGAAAAAAAAGAAATGTTTCATAAACGATTTGTAAATTTCGTTTATGGATATTTTGAAAACAGCAAAGAGGAAGAGGAATATTTAAAACTTTTAGATAGTGTTTTTGATAAATTTGAACGCAACAAAATGCTTTTGGGGAAATCAATTTTACTTTCTGAATTAATTATGAATAATTATCAGGATATTATAAACTTTAAATTAAAAACAGATATTGATTTCTTGATAAAAAAGCAAAAGGAAATAGAAAGTATTAAAAATAATATATTTCGTGGATGGTATTTATTAATATACCCGTTTATTTTATTAGCACTTTTAATTACATACATTATTGATTATTTTGCAAAGACAACTATCATAGAATCCTATTATATTGGTTACTGGTTGCTTTTCCCTATTCCAATTTACATTTATAAATATTTCAAAAATAGCATGAAAAAGAAGAAGCTATTAAATGAAGTAAATGGGATGGAAATTGCTCTCAATGAGAAAAAAGCTTCCTTAATTCATAAATACGAAAGTATTTCGAAAACTTTGAATCCGTATTCTTAAAATTCAAATTTTATAAAAATTAAAAATCACTTACCTTTACAAAAAAAATAGATGCCAACTCTTTTAGCTTTTGCAGGAAGCAATTCTTCTACTTCAATCAATCACCAACTCGTTACTTATTTAACGACACAAGTAAAAGAAACCTCGTTTGAATTATTCAACTTATCCGACATGGATTTGATTATTTACAGCGAAGACGAAGAACGCGAAAATGGTTTTCCCTCGTCAATCAAACAAATATATAAACACATTCAAGCGTCTAAAGGACTTTTAATTTCGGTTAATGAGCACAACAGTAATCCGTCTGCATTTTTTAAAAATGTCTTAGATTGGTTATCGCGTTTGGATAGAAAATTTTTAGAAGGAAAGAAAATATTTTTGCTTAGTGCTTCAACAGGAGCTCGAGGGGCAATAGGTTCGCAAGAAGTGGTGCATCAACTTATCCTTCGATTTGCTGGGGAAGTGGTAGATACGTATGCTTTTCCGAGTTTTAAAGATAACTTTTCTGTAGAAAATCAGCAGATTAGCAATGCAGAAATCAATCAGGATATTTTATCCAAATTGGCTCAGTTTGAAAACCAATTGAAATAACGTTTGATGCTTAGAACTGTAAAAAGCTTTACGCTGGATAATCCTATTTTCTTTCAAGCCAATTTGTTAGAATGGGCCAATCAATTCCGTGAAGTGGTGTTTTTAGATTCCAATCAGTATCCACAAACCTATGGCAGTTATGATGCAATACTCGCTGTTGATTCGTTTACCTCGTTACAAACGGATTATTTCCATGCTTTCGATGATTTGCAACAATACCAAAGTCAGACCAAAGACTGGTTATTTGGCTATTTGTCGTATGATTTAAAAAACGATACAGAAGCGTTGACTTCCAAAAATTTTGATGGTTTAGCTTTTCCTGATTTATATTTTTTTCAGCCCAAAAAGTTGTTTTTGATAAAAGACAATAAAATTGAATTACATTATCTGCGACTTTGCGATGAGGAACTAGATTCTGATTTTGAAGCGATTACTTCAGCCCACAACCTACAACCCACAACCCACAACCTACAACCCACAACCCACAACCCACAACCTTTCTCAATCCAACAACGCATTTCGAAAGAATCGTATATTGAAAAAGTATCTAAAATGCTAGAACACATTCATCGTGGTGATATTTATGAAGCCAATTTTTGTATGGAATTTTATGCTGAAAAAGCAATTGTTAATCCAATAGAAACCTATAAAAAACTTAATCTAATTTCAGAACCTCCTTTTGCGGTTTATTTTAAAAATAACCAGCATTATTTGCTCTCGGCATCACCCGAACGCTATTTGAAAAAAGAGGGAACGAAAGTTATTTCTCAACCGATAAAAGGGACTTCAAAACGAAATGAAAATGCTGAATTAGATGCACAGTCTAAATTTGATTTAGAAAATAATTCCAAAGAAAGAGCTGAGAACGTGATGATTGTCGATTTAGTTCGCAATGATTTATCACGTACGGCTACCAAAGGTTCGGTTGCAGTAGAAGAATTATGTCAGAGTTACACCTTTAAACAAGTGCATCAATTAATTTCGACGGTCGTTTCTGAAGTAGAAAATTCTACTTCTCCGCTAGAAATTATTAAAACTACTTTTCCGATGGGAAGTATGACGGGAGCTCCAAAAATTTCGGCCATGAAAATCATCGAAGCGTTAGAAGAAACCAAACGCGGATTATACAGCGGAGCCGTTGGCTACTTTTCTCCTGAAGGCGATTTTGATTTTAATGTGGTGATTCGTAGTATTTTATATAATGCTAAAAATCAATATCTTTCTTTTTCTGTCGGTAGTGCCATTACTTCAGAAGCTTCCCCAGAAAGTGAATACGAAGAATGCCTGTTAAAAGCAAAAGCAATGTTTGAAGTGCTTCAATAACTTTATAATTTCAAAATGAAATTGATTTATAATTAAAATAAGTACTTTTGAAAATGCTTACTAAATTTCAAAATCATTTATCAATCCATTTTCCTTTGCTGCAAAAGGCAAAAATTTTAATTGCACTCAGTGGCGGAATGGATAGCATGGTTTTGGTCACGTTGGTTTCAAAATTGAATATAAATTTTGCCGTGGCACATTGCAATTTTCAACTTCGGGATTTAGAAAGTGAGGGTGATGAAGATTTTTTAAAATCCTATTGTAAGGAAAAGGAAATTCAAGGTTTTTTTCAAAAATTTGACACCAAACAATTTGCCGAAGATGAAAAATTATCTATTCAAATGGCTGCTCGGAATTTGCGTTACCATTGGTTTTATGAATTAGCTGAAAATGAAAATTTTGATTTTATTGCCACAGCTCACCATTTAGATGATCAAGTAGAAACTTTTTTGATTAATTTTTCACGTGGCACAGGTTTAGAAGGTTTAACTGGAATTCCGTCCAAAAAAGATAAAATTATCCGACCTCTTTTAGTATTCTCGCGGGAAGAAATAGAAACATTTGCTCATGAAAATGCTATTCCTTGGCGGGAAGATAGTAGCAATGCATTGGATAAATACGGTCGAAATAAAATTCGACACCAACTTGTCCCTGTTTTAAAAGAATTGAATCCAAGCTTTTTAAACTCGTTTGAAAAAACAATTCAGAACCTTCAACAAGCCCAATCTTTAGTAGAAGATGCTTCTCGCATTGTGTACCGAAAAGTCGTGCAAGATATTGAAAATCAGAAAATAATTAATCTTGCCGAATTGCTTCAGCTTTCTAATTATCAAGCATATTTATACCAGTGGCTTTCGCCTTTTGGTTTTTCGGCATGGAAGGATGTCTATGAGTTGGTTCAAGCAACTTCAGGCAAGCAACTATTTTCAGAACATTTCAGGCTTTTGAAAGATAGAAAAACATTGATTCTTGAACCAAAAAACGAGGACCATCAGCACGAATATTGGATAGCTGAAACAGATAAAAAACTTAGTTTTCCCTTAAACTTATCTTTTGAAGAAGTGAAAACAATTGCTCAAACTGATTCAAATGCGATTTTTGTGGATATTAATACGTTAAAATTTCCTTTATTGCTTCGCAAATGGCAGAAAGGTGATTATTTTTACCCTTTTGGAATGAATGGAAGGAAAAAACTAAGTAAATTTTTTAAAGACGAAAAATTTTCCTTGATTCAAAAAGAAAAAACTTGGCTTTTGTGTTCTGATAATCAGATAGTTTGGCTTGTTGGTAAACGCATGGATGACCGATTTAAAGTAACACAGAATACACAAACAACACTAAAAATAGAATTACTCGCATGAAAAAATTATTATTTACGCTGCTTTCCCTATTTGTATTTACGCTTTCGCAGTCACAAATTTTAGATCCTGTAAAGTGGAAAACAGCAATCGAGAAAAAATCAGAAACCGAATTTTTATTAAAATTTGAAGCTACAATTCAAAAAGATTGGCATTTTTTCTCTCAATTCACACCCGATGGAGGTTCGTTACCTTCTGTTTTTAATTACGAAAACACCAAAGGAAATTATCAATTAGTAGGCAAAACAACCGAAAGCAAATACAAAAAAGTATATAGCGAAATTTTTGAAGTCGACGAATACATGTTTGAAGGTTCGGCTCAATTTTCTCAGCTTGTAAAAATTACGAATCCAGCATTAAAATCCATTAAAGTTGAGGTAGAATACCAAGCGTGTTTGGAACAATGTATTCAACAGTTTAAAAATTTTGAATTCAAATTGCCAGGCCGTCAAGAAGTTGCCAATGAAGTAATTGCATCAACTCCAATAGATACCGCTAAAATTGATGCGACGGCAGTTGATACGGAAAGCACCATAGCTGTTGCTAAAACGGATAATAATTCTTTAAAAACTGAAAAGAAAGAAAAGCAAAAAGGACTTTGGACTATTTTTATTATTGCTTTTTTCTCTGGTTTTGCGGCCTTATTGACACCTTGTGTTTTTCCGATGATTCCAATGACGGTAAGTTTCTTTACGAAACAAAGTAAAGATCGAGCAAAAGGAATTAAGAATGCTATTATTTACGGATTTTCAATTATTATAATTTATGTTGTTTTAGGAATTTTTATAACTTATGCTTTTGGTGCCGATTCGTTGAATGAATTATCAACGAGTGTTACTTTTAACGTAGTTTTCTTTGCTTTATTATTGTTTTTTGCCGCTTCATTTTTAGGAGCATTCGAGATTGTTTTACCTAATTCGTGGGCTAATAAAGTAGACCGTCAAGCGGATAGAGGAGGAATCATCGGTATCTTTTTTATGGCTTTAGCTTTGGCGATTGTCTCTTTCTCCTGTACAGGTCCAATTGTTGGGACATTAATCGTTGAAGCAGCTTCAAAAGGCGGAATTGCACCCATTGTTGGAATGCTAGGGTTTTCATCGGCCATAGCCTTACCATTTATGCTTTTTGCTTTATTTCCGGGTTGGATGAATTCCTTGCCAAAATCAGGCGGATGGTTAAATACCGTGAAAGTTTCGTTAGGATTTTTAGAATTGGCTTTTGCATTTAAATTTTTATCCAATGCCGATTTAGTATTACAATTACATTTGTTTGAACGCGAAACATTTTTAGCGATATGGATTGCCGTTTTTGGAATTTGGGCTTTATATTTATTCGGAAAACTCTCTTTGCCACACGATAGCCCAATGCAACATATTTCTGTTGGAAGATTATTTATGGGATTATTTGTGTTGAGTTTTACCATTTATCTCGTTCCCGGACTTTGGGGAGCACCTTTAAAAATTATTTCTGGTTTTCCACCACCGTTGCATTATAGCGAAAGTCCAACTGGATTTGGCGGAAGCGGAGGCGGAGTTGCCGATACAAAAGCACTGCCCAAAGGAGGTCACATAGGGCCACATGGAATTATTGCTTTTCATGTTTACGAAGATGGAATCGCTTATGCAAAAGAAGTAAACAAACCTGTTTTATTAGATTTTACGGGTTATGCATGTGTCAATTGTCGTAAAATGGAAGATTATGTTTGGTCTGATAAACGAATTCTTTCCATTTTAAAAAATGAAGTGGTGCTAATTTCTTTGTATGTAGATGATAAAAAAGAATTGCCTGAATCTGAAAAATATGTTTCACCTGAAACGGGTAAAAAAATCAAAACGATTGGAAATAAATGGAGTGATTTTCAAATTACAAAATACAAAGCCAATGCGCAACCTTATTATTTAATTTTGGATGTAGAAGGAAATACCCTTTCTGATGCTCCGGCGAGTTATAATCCGGATATTGATTTCTATGAAAAATGGTTACATGACGGAATAGGTAAGTTTATAAAGTAAATTAAAGAGGAGCTAGAACGCTCCTTTTTTATTTAAACCACATGTTTTTCAATATAATTGGAATTTAAAAGATAAAGAGCTCCCATGTATTTCAAATTAAACGAAATGACATTACCTACTTTATAATTCGTTTTGGAATGGGTAATATCCACCACTAACATATCCGAACTCGCATCGATAATTTGAATATTTTTATCTTCAACTTCAAGGTATTGCGGTTGCATATCCAATAAACCAATATCTAAAATAGCCCGTAGCGAAGTGCCGCTTAAATCGTCTACATTTTCCATAGAAAAGAAGTTTCCTGCTACATTTTCACCTAATTCACCATCGGGAATATTCGGTTTTTCGGTAATCTCGATAATTTCGGCATACATTTTAAACACATCGTGATGCATTCCTTTGATGGTTTTACCGGTGAATAAATCTTTTCCAAAAAAGAGGGCTTCACCTATCCGAAAATGATTCACAGCAATAGGTCTTGCATTTTTTAAAATTAACGGAACAGCTACCGACGTCCCGCCTGAAACCCAAGGAATTGTTATGTTAAACTTTGCTTCAATGAGTTGTTTGTATAAACTAAGTTGGATTAATTTATCTTGTGTAGGCATCACGCCGCTCAAACAGTTGAGGTTGGTTCCGATGCCACGTATTTCAATATTTGGAAGATGGAGTACTTCTTCATAAAAAGCGATTAAATCTTCGCCCATGACGCCTTCCCGCAAGTCGCCCATTTCAATCATAATGATGATTTTGTGGGTTTTGTTTTGCTTTTTTGCTTCTTCAGAAAGGAGTTTTATGGTATAAATTTCGGTGTTAAAACTCACATCGGCAAACTTCACTATTTTTTCAATGCTTCTTTTAGCTGGAGGTTTAATATAAACCGTTTGAACAGTTGGATCAAGCGATTTTATTTTTTTTAAATTACTAATGCGAGAGTCATGCATTTCAGTTACACCCAAATTCAAAATTTCTTTAATAAATAGGGTGTTGCCACACAAAATTTTAGAAACGACACCCCATTCAATTCCACGCGATTGAAAAAGCTCTTGTAAAAAAGCATAATTTTCGTGTAGTTTTTTTCTGTTTAAGGTCAGATAAGCCATTAGATTTTAATTTTTCTGGGTATTGATTTTGAAATTCGAGTTAACAATTCATAGTTTAACTGGTTGCTATTCTCGCTAAAGGAAGCAACAGTGACATCCAAATTTTCTTGCCGCCCGATAAGGATAACTTCTTCGCCAATTCGAACATTCGGAATCTCGGATACGTCTACCACAATCATATTCATATTTACTGTTCCAACCACCATGCAGCGATGTTGGCTAATTAAAACACGTCCTTTATTGCTTAACATTCTGCTGTATCCATGCGAATAGCCAATGGGAATGATGGCAATTTTCATGTTTTCTTTTGCCATATAGCTGGTTCCGTAGCCAATAAATTCAAAAGCTTTTACCTTTTTTAAACTCATCACTTGGCTTTTCCAAGAAATGACACGTTTTAAAGGGTCAATTTTCTTTTTTTGAGTGGTTATAAAACTCGCAAAAACTTCTGGACTTGGCCATAAACCGTATTGCATAATTCCGATGCGAACCATGTCCATTTGGGTTTCAGGAAACATCATCGAAGCAGCTGAACAAGCCGAATGTCTTATTTTTGGTTTAAAATTTTTAATACAAAAATAGGCGTAAATCTTTTCAAAACGTTCAATTTGACTTTTCACTCGAAAGAAATTTTCCATACTTTCTGCTCCAGCATAATGGGTGCACAATCCTTTAAACTCAATATGATTTTCTTCTTTTTTAAGCAAATCAATTAACGGATTTAATTCTTTTTGTTCAAATCCAGTTCGGTTCATTCCTGTTTCTACTTCAAGATGAATTATGGCTTTTTTCTTTAGTTTTTTACTGAGCTTAATAGCAGTTTCTAAACGCTTTTTCTCAAAAACATAAAATTCAATATCATTCAGAATTACCCATTCTAAAGCTTTATTCGACACAAATCCCATGATCATAATGGTCACTTGACGGGGAAAAAGTTGTTGAATCAGTTGAGCTTCGGCAACATCAAAAACAGAAAAATGCGTCACTCCACATTTGTAGGCCATGGAGACAAATTCTTCAATTCCGTGACCATATGCATTTCCTTTAACGACAGAAGAAAGAATTGTTTTTTTATTAAAACTCTTTTTTAAAAACGCTAAATTGTGGAGGTATGCCTCTTGATTGAGTTCTATAATGGAGTTATCATGCATCGTTTAAATCTTTACAAATTTGATAAAAAACTTTTATGCCCGTTGCTATAATTTCATCCGGAAAATCATAATCCGGGTTATGTAAATCGGGTGTTTCTAAACCAGCTCCAAGACCAAATAATGCTCCAGCATAATGAGCTGTAAAAAGGCCGAAGTCTTCGCCCCAGCGAAAAGGTGTTTCCTTTTTTAGTAAATTATAACCAAGCTTTTTGGTGGCATCAGCAATGAGTTGAACTGCTGCTGGATTGTTTTCATTGGCATAAAATGGTTCAATCCACTTGACAGAATATTTTAATTGATGTAATTTACTAACGGCATTTACTTTTTCTACCAATATTTTTTGAAGCTCTTTAATTCCAGCATTGTTTTTACATCGAATAGTAAAATGAACTTCGGCATTCCCAGCAGAAACACCATAGGCTTTTTTTCCCATTGATGAAAAAATAGGAGTGACTAATGTAAAATCGTTTTGTTGTAAGTTTGGTTGGTTTAAAGTATGGAATTGTTGAGTAATTTCAGCCATTGCTACTGCTGGATTGATTCCATTTTCAGGTTCGCCTGCATGTGCCGTTTTTCCTTGAAGCATAATTTTTAGGCTAACTACGGCACAAGTAAAGGCATTTTCTTTAACAACGATTTGATTTTTTGGAAAATTGGGAAGGTTATGCAGAGCAAACACAAAATCAGGCTGTAAGGTTTTAAAAAATTCATTTTTCATCACTTTTGCTGCTCCTTTTCCGTTTTCTTCAGAAGGTTGAAACAACAAAATTACTTTTCCTCGTGCTAACTTCTTTTGTGCTAAGACAGTCGCTAATCCACATAAAATTGCCATGTGTCCGTCGTGTCCACAAGAATGTGCCACACCCTTATGCACAGATTGATGCTCAAAATTATTTAGTTCTTTAATAGGTAAAGCATCTAATTCACAGCGAAAGAGTAGCGTTTTACCTTCTTCTTCACCGTGATAAATGGCGATGATTCCTGTTTTTCCAATTTGCGTGTGGCATTCGTCAGGCTTGTGTTTTTCTAAAAATGCTAAAATACGTTCGCTAGTTTGTTGTTCTTTTCCTGATAATTCTGGATTTTTGTGCAATTCTTTTCGCAAACGAATTAACGATTCCATTCGATTATTTAAATTTTCCATTTGCTTATTTAGTAAGTCTCATTTCTAAATATTTATTTGTAAAACCCAATTTTGTGTATAAGTGAAAAGCTGGATTATCAGGCTCTACATGCAGAGCAATATTTCCTTCGACACTCTCAATCGCCTTTTGCATTAATTTTTTTCCATATCCTTTACCGCGTTGCGAATTGTCAACCGCTATATAAACCAAAATGTTTTCTGGGATATAATCTTTCATTCCGGTGTTGTTCATAATCACAATTCCTACTATTTCTTGCTCGTCAATTCCTATGATAATGGTTCCTCCTTTTTGCGGATTCATTGCATAATCGATGCATTTGAGAATATCCTCGGTCTTATCGCCATATTGCTCTAAATGGTTGAATAAAAAACTAGCAATTACTTGTGGTGTATAAGTAGAATGTAAACCTGTTTGTGGAGTAATAATTTGAAATTTCATACTGTAATCAAAGGAATGTTTGTGCAATTTAACTTGCAAATTTATTCTTCATTTTTAATAATTAAATGCTTGAAAAGGGTTTTTCCCTAAGCTAGAGTGTGGCATGACACTCGATTAAATTGACCTAGATTTCTGATGGTGGAGAAATCAAATAAATGGATGAAAAAGAATTTCTATATTCTTTTAAGGTTATCCGAATCAATTTGTGATATTAATGCAAAGGTACGTAAATATTTTTAAGTGAGTTTTTATTCTGATAATCAATGTTTTATGTTGGCTTTTGATTGCTGTTTATAAAGGTAGAGTTCGTTTTTTTAAAATAATTTACTTTTTTGGTGCTTTCTATCAATCTATTTTTGATATTTGTAATAGATAAATTTACACGCCATGTTAGTTAAAGTATTTGGAAGTGCCGTTTTCGGTGTGGAAGCAACCACGATTACCGTAGAAGTAAATATTGATAAAGGAATTGGGTACCACTTGGTTGGCCTTCCCGACAATGCTATCAAAGAGAGTAGTTACCGCATTGCAGCGGCTCTTAAAAACAACAATTATTCCTTACCTGGAAAAAAAATCACCATCAACATGGCTCCGGCCGATTTGCGAAAAGAAGGATCAGCTTATGATTTAACGCTGGCCATTGGCATTTTAGTAGCTTCAGGCCAAATTCAAGCCGATGAATTGCAACACTATGTCATTATGGGCGAATTGTCATTAGATGGCGGTTTACAACCTATCAAAGGAGCGTTGTCTATTGCGATTAAGGCGAAAGAAGAGGGGTTTAAAGGCTTTATTCTGCCTAAGCAAAACGTAAAAGAAGCCGCCATTGTTGAAGGTTTGAATGTATATGGTGTTGACAATGTAATGGAAGTAATTGATTTTTTTGAAGGAAGAGGCACCTTAGAACCGACAATTATTGATACAAAAGAAGAGTTTTCAAAAACCTTAGATTTTCCAGAATTTGATTTTTCAGATGTAAAAGGACAAGAAAGTATCAAGCGTTGTATGGAAATTGCGGCAGCTGGCGGACACAATATTATTTTGATTGGACCGCCTGGTTCCGGAAAAACAATGCTTGCCAAACGTTTGCCTAGTATTTTACCGCCGATGACAATGAAAGAAGCGTTGGAAACAACCAAAATACATTCGGTAGCTGGAAAAACAAAAGAAGCAGGATTGATGAGTCAACGACCGTTTAGGAGCCCACATCACACCGCATCATCCGTTTCTTTAGTCGGTGGAGGAAGTTATCCACAACCAGGAGAAATCTCATTAGCTCACAATGGCGTATTGTTTTTAGATGAATTACCTGAGTTTAAACGAGAAGTCTTGGAAGTTATGCGACAACCGTTAGAAGATAGAGAAGTAACCATCTCAAGAGCCAAATTTACGATTACCTATCCCTCGTCGTTTATGTTAGTGGCCAGTATGAATCCGAGTCCGAGTGGCTATTTTAATGACCCGGATGCACCGCTGAGTTCTTCGCCAGCGGAAATGCAACGTTATTTGAGTAAAATTTCAGGTCCTTTATTAGATCGAATTGATATTCATATTGAAGTCACACCCGTTCCTTTTGAAAAATTGACTGAAACTCGAAAAGCAGAAAGCAGTATAGAAATTAGAAAGCGGGTAACGCAAGCTCGAATGATTCAAACAAACCGATTTGAAAGCATGCCTTCTATTCATTACAATGCACAAATGAGTAGTAAACTGATTCGAGAATTTTGTGTGTTAGACGACACTTCTTTACAATTATTAAAAACAGCAATGGAACGTTTGAATTTATCGGCAAGAGCTTATGATCGCATTTTGAAAGTAGCCCGAACGATTGCTGATTTAGAAAATAGCGAATTGCTTAAACCGACTCATATTGCTGAAGCGATTCAGTATAGAAGTTTAGATAGAGAAGGATGGTTGGGATAAATCCGAACGGTTTAATTTAGTTCTGCAAACGTATCGCCTAAACGAATATCACCCGATTTAAAACCTTTTCCAAACCATTTTACGCGTTGTTCCGAAGTACCATGTGTGAATGAATCAGGAACGACGTGGCCTTGCATTTTTTTCTGGATGGCATCATCACCAACGGCTTGAGCAGCACTAAGAGCTTCTTCAATATCGCCTTCATCCAAATATTTTTGGTTGTAATGTGTCCATAATCCGGCATAAAAATCGGCTTGTAATTCTAAGGAAACCGATAGTTTATTTCCTTCTTTCTGACTTGTTTTTTGTTGTAATTCACGCACTTTTCCAGATGTTCCTAATAAGGTTTGCACATGATGACCTACTTCATGAGCGATAACGTAGGCAATTGCAAAATCGCCTCCTTTTGCTCCAAAACGGGTGCGTAATTCATCAAAAAAATCTAAATCCATATATACTTTTTGATCACCTGGACAGTAAAATGGGCCCGAAGCGGAAGATGCTCCTCCACAAGCTGTTTGCACCGACCCGCGGAATAAAACCATTTTGGGTTCGACATACGTCATTCCATTTTCTTGAAAAATTTTATGCCAAACATCTTCAGTATCTGCCAAAACGGTGGCTACAAATTCGCCCATTTTTTGGTCTTCTTCACTTAAAGGTTGAGCAGGACCAGCAGCTGGTTGTTGCTGCTCCATTTGATTTTGTAGTTCTTGCATGAGTTGAGCGTTATCGCCTCCCATAAATAGTTGGATAACTAGAAAAACGATTCCAATTATTCCACCACCTGCTACTAGTTTACCGCCAGTTCCCATTCCTCTTCGGTCTTCCATGTTGGAACTTTGTCTTCTACCTTCCCATTTCATAATTGCGTGTTTTTGATTGATATAAAATTAAAAAAAGTATTTCTTATTTAACCCATTTTGCAATAATTTCTTCTAAACTTCCTTTAATTATTGGTTTAGAAACATAATCATTCATGCCGATATTTAAACATTTTTCTTTTTCACCTACAACAGTTCCGGCTGTTAGAGCGATAATGGGAACCGTTTTGCCATTGCTTAATTTTCTAATTTCTTCGGTCGCTTCATAACCATTCATCACTGGCATTTGAATATCCATAAAAATAATATCAAATGGGCTTTCTTGAAATTTTTCCAAAGCTTCTAAACCGTTTGAAACACCACTTATTTTAGCATTCGGCATGATTTTCTTTAATAAGGTTTTGGCCAATAAAGCATTGATGTTATTATCTTCTACGATTAAAATATTTTTAAGTAATAGATTTTGATAAACATATTCTTCATCAACTTGTATCGATTTAGGAAAGTTTTCGCCTTCTTTACTGGAGGATTGAATGTCAATATCAAAATAAAATGTACTTCCTTTATTGGGTTCGCTATCTAACTGCAACTTACTATTCATGAGCGAAAGCAATTTATTAGAAATACTCAATCCGAGCCCTGTTCCGCCATACTGTCTGGTGGTAGAATTATCTTCTTGTGAAAACGCATCAAAAATCTTCATTTGATTTTCTCTTCTAATTCCAATTCCGGTATCGATTACAGAAAAACGCAATCGGGTTTGATGTGTGGTGATTTTTTCTAAAACGCTCACGGTTAATTTTATTTTTCCTTTTGAAGTGAATTTAACCGCGTTTCCGAGTAAATTAATTAAAATCTGTTTGAGTCGAATAGGGTCAATCCATATCGTAACTGGAACTTCATTATTGAGGTGTAAATCGACATCAATTTTCTTTTGTATGGCATCAAATTTAATGGTATCAATTACTTCGCGAGCTAAATCACCGATATTCGTTTCTTCAATTACTAATTCTAAATTACCTGATTCAATTTTTGAAAAATCTAAAATATCATTAATTACACTCATCAAAGATTTGGCCGACTGACTGACGGTTTTCATGTATTTAGCTTGTGATTTTTCTAAATTTGAGTTCATCAATAAATCGGTAAAGCCAATAATACCATTTAAAGGGGTTCGGATTTCATGACTCATATTAGCCAAAAATTCGGATTTTGCTTTATTCGCAGCGATAGCCATTTCTTTTTCTTTTATGGCTGCTTCTTGTAGTTTCCTTTCGGTAATATCGATAAAAATACCTTCTATAAACTCAATTTTATTGTCTTTACTAATAACATCACCAAATTCCTCTACCCAAACAATTCGGTCGTCTTTATGGATAATTCGGTAGATAAAGTGAATTTTCTGACCGCTACTTAATGCATAGTTTTGGTCGTTTATAACCCGATCACGATCTTCAGGATGAATGATATCTAAATAAGAAATTACATTATTTAAGAAATCTTCTTTTGGATACCCCGTTAAATTTAAAATTTCATTATTTAGATAAATTTTGGTGAATTTAGAATCATATTTGGAAAGGTAAATCGTTCCTGGAATGTTATCTGCTAACAGTTTGAAACGCGTTTCACTATCGTTAATAATGCTTTCGTTGATGTTTCGTTCTAGGGCAGACGAGATGTTGTTGACTAAGGTTTGAAGCATGTTTATTTCATCTTCTGTCCAAATTCTTTCTGTACTACAATCATCAAAACCGATAAAACCGTAAAGGGAATCTTTAACAAAAATTGGAAATATAAGGATGGATAAAACATCTTGAGCTATTAACATTTCTTTCAGTTTGCTCTCAAAAATATTTCGTACAATTTTGTTATAAGGTTTGTTCTTTTTTAGGGGAATAATCATGTCTAAAACTACTTCAAAAGGTAAATCTTGAAGTTCTTGATTTTCAAGTTCAACACTTATTTCGTCATTTGTCCATTCAAATTGTTGGGAAACAATTCTTTTGGATTCGTTCACATTAAAATAATAAACACGATCTACATTGGTTACTTTGCCAACCGTTTCTAAAATTTTATCAAAAACATCAAAAAGGTTTTTATTGGATAGAATTTTTTCGGAGATTTTAGTAATCGCCGTTAAAACATTACTCTTTTTTTGAAGTGTATCTTCAATTGTTTTTCTTTTTAAAGTTTCAATTCCTAATGAAATAATTTCAGAGACAGAACGGGTAAAATTAATATCTTCATTATCCCAAAACCGCATGGTATCGGTCGCTTCAAAACAAATAATCCCGAATAATTTTCCATTAATAAAAACAGGATAATCTAACAAAGAAATTATATTGTGATCTTTGAAATAAAAACTTAATAATTCAGAAGTTTCTCTTTGTCGGCTCACATCGGATGCAATAATCATTTGTTCCTTTTCTATGGATTCAAAATAAATTGGTAAATCTTTTTTGTGTAAAACAAGATGATTAGAATGGGTATTTGTTTTGAGATCATATAAATCTTGGCATTCAATTCGGTCAGGATAATAATTCCAAAAACTTATGCGTTGGATGCCTGAAGCATTTGCAATATTTTCGAAAATCACTTTTAAGATTGGAGTAATACTGTCAAATATGGCAAAACTTGTTGTAGAAAGTTTTGCCAAGGCATTGTTGTATTTTTTTATTTTTTCTTGTCTATCGGCTCGTTCAACTTCTAAATTTCTAAATAAGGTAATATCACGGCTAATACCCATGTAGCCCATAATTTCATTTTGAATGTTTTGTTTGATGGTTACTTTTTGAGAAACCCAGACTTCTTCTCCCGTTTTCTTTAAAATTGGGAATTCCATCACCGTATAATTATCGATTTCACCAATATTTAAAATGTAATAATTCACTACTTTTTCACGATAATCCTCACGGATTAATTCGCCAAAATGCATATTCATTAGTTCCTCAAGTTCATATTCTAATAAGGTACACGCAAAAGAGTTAATATATGAAAATTGTCCGTATTGATTCGTTTCAAAGATAATATCTGTGGCACTTTCTACTAGATTTTCATAACGGTGTTCAATTTCAATTTGTTCGGAAACGTCATTTCCAATACCAACAAAAAGGTTTTCGCCAAATTGTTTATCAACCCATTGAATGAATTTAAATTTACCGTCTTTAGCCATTAACCTTCTGGTATACATTCTGTTTTGTTGGTAAGTATCGTGGTATGCTTCACCAATAAACTCCTCGTCGTTGGTAAGCTCCCAAAAGCCCATTCCTAAAACTTCCTCTTGATTATATCCTAAAATATCCTTTACACTTTCACTACAAAAAGTAAGTTCTCCTTTTATGTTAGTTGCTATGACTAGCGATTTTCCTTTGTTTACAATTTCATTTGCAAATAGAAATTTTTCATGATTATTTTGAAAAGCAACGTGTTTAGTTTGGTTTATGATGATAATGAGCAAACAGTAAATGGCCATTAACATTCCAATATTTAAAGAAATAAAGCCCAGAAAGATAAATGTAATGATGAGAGTTGTAATCGAAATAATATAGGCTAAATAATGTTTGTAATTATTAAAGACATTATAAGAAAACAATACAATAATCAATATGCCAGAGAATGTTACTAATTCAAAAGGTCTTAAAACTAAATTGACAAGTACATTGGTTGAAAAAAGCACATAACTTAATGAAAATAAGATTGATATGTTTTTTTCAATGTATTTTACTTTGTAGCTAAGAAGATAAATTAGAATAAATAAAATCCCAAAACTATAACTTTGAATAATAATGGAATAGGTTCTAATTTTAAAAACTACATACAGTGTTTCTACCAATGGAATAAGAACACCAAAATAGAGAAAATATAAGCGATAGAGGTAAATGTCGTTTTTTATATCGGTGTATTCAGAAACAAAATCCTTGGAAAAAGTAGTATGTCTTTTATTCAAAAATAAAAACATGGCTATCACTAAAAGTATCAGAATGATGAATAACCAATAATGTTGATTAAAGTTTTCTAGCGTAGTAAGTTGAGTTTCTGCGTTACTAAAATAAATTTCTTTGGGTTGAGTTGCACCATTGGAGAAATTTAAAATATCAACAAAAAATAAGTTAAAAAAAAATGATAGGGGCATTTCTTTGTTCAGTTAAAATGGTTTTGTTTTTGAAGACCAATATATAAAAAAAAGAGTTGCCCCATGAGGACAACTCTACTTTTTATTAATTTTTTGCTAATATTATTCAAACGTAGTGCCAATTTCTTCAATTTCACTCGATTCTTTCATCGGAATGAGATGCGTATAAATAGTATAAGTTAAAGAGTACCAAAAAGGCATGGTGAAAATTATTCCGATACAAAGACCAAAAAGCCCGATTAAAATTCCAATAAATCCAACTATTAAAAGGCCAAAAATGATAAAAGGTTGTTTAACTACTAATTGTGCACTTTTTGTAATTGCATTAAGTGCTGTTTGATTACCAAATACAATCAGCGGAACTGTTAAAACGGTGAAGAAACCGATTATATAACTGATGACTGTTCCTATAATAGTAATTCCAAAATATTCTAAACCAGTGGTAAGTGTCAAATTAACAATGGTTAATAGTGAAGCAGCAATAAATAATTCTTTAAAATGATGGGTTTTATAATATTCAAAAACAGTTCCTATCGAAAACGGTTTATCCTGCTTGGCTAAATGAGCCATTTTTAAAAAACCCGCACCAATAGGAGCAAAAAGCCCTGTAATGACAACGACTACTGCTACATAAATGAAAATGCCCACAGCGGTTAAATCTAATGGATTAAAATCGGTTAACGTTTCGGTTAAATTAGAAGCAGCTCCTACAAAAGCGGCTACAAATACCATTACAACCCCAAATAAAATTAAAAACAAGAGCAAGATGGTAATTCCACCGAGTAATGCTATTTTTTTAAAATTTTCAAATGATTTTTCAATAACTAAACCAAAATCTAAAGGATGACTTTGTAGAATTGCATCATCTACCATCGTGTTTTTATTTTCCATATAAAATTATTTTAGAGCCAAGATAGAACTTTTTTTATAAATTCCGTTTTTTTAGTATAAGGAGCATACCGCAATGGAATATCGCCCCAAGTGGGTTTTTTAACAATTCCTTTTCGATGAGAAAAGGTATCAAAACTCCATTTTCCGTGATAGGAGCCAATTCCGCTGTGGCCAACGCCGCCAAAAGGAAGCCGCTTATTTGAAAAATGCATAATGCAATCATTCACACAACCTCCACCAAAAGAATAACGAGTAATCATTTTTTCTGCCATTTTTTTATCTTCAGAAAAAATATATAATGCGAGTGGTTTTTCATAATTTTTAATAATGTTATCGATATCTTTTTCATCGTGATATGAAATAATCGGCAGTATTGGGCCAAAGATTTCCTCTTTCATTACTTCGCTTTCTAAAGGCGGTTCATCGAGTAGTGTCGGACTAATATACAACTCCTTTTCGTTAGATTGACCACCAAAGAGAACTCGACTAGGGTCTATCATTTTTGTTAATCGATTCCAGTTTTTAGAATTAATTATTCGTGCAAAATCAGCCGTTTCTTCTGGATTTTCACCATATGCCCGTTTAATTTCTTTTTGAAGACAGTTTATAAAATTATATTTTTCTTTTCCTTGTACCAAAATATAATCGGGAGCAATACAGGTTTGTCCCGCATTAAAAAATTTACTCCAAACGATACGTTTGGCTGCTATTTCTAAATTTGCACTTTCATCAATAATACAAGGGTTTTTACCTCCTAATTCTAAGGTTACTGGTGTAAGGTTTTTAGCGGCAGCAGCGGCAACAATTTTTCCTACAGTTACACTGCCGGTAAAGAAGATGTAATCCCATCTTTTTTCGAGTAACGATTGGGTGAATTCAGCTCCACCATGTACAACAACGGCTTGCTTTACATCAAATACGTCTTCTACTATTTTTGTTAAAACTTGTGCCGTATGAAAAGTAAGTTCAGAAGGTTTTAAAACAACAGTGTTTCCAGCTGCTATAGCTGCAATTAGCGGACTCATAGCAAGTTGAAAAGGATAATTCCAAGGAGCAATGATTAAAACACGGCCGTAGGGTTCTGAATAAATATATTCTGTCGAAGGGAAATTAAGTAGGGAAGGCCAAACCCACTTTGGTTTTGCCCATTTTTCTAGATGCGAAAGGGTATGTTTTATGTCTGAAAGCACATAATGAATCTCAGAAATATAGGTTTCAAAAGAAGGTTTTTTAAAATCTTTTTGTAAAGCTTCAATAATTGCAACTTCATTTTTTTGAATGGAATGTAGCAATTTTTTGAGCAATGCTTTTCGTTTATCAATGGTTATAATCGAACTCATTTCAATTTTATTTGGGAATGAATTCAAATATAAACAGAAAAATTAACTTTTGGCAATTTTAGGTTTTATTCTGAAATAGTACAATTTTTCCAAATTACATCTTCTGGAACAGGAGCAATGATTTGGATAAGTTCTTTAGAAACGGGATGCGTAAAAACTAGTTTTCTAGCATGTAAATGAATTCCACCGTCTGGATTACTTCGGTCAAAACCATATTTTAAATCGCCTTTTATCGGACTGCCAATTGCTTGTAATTGTGCCCGAATTTGATGATGTCTGCCTGTGTGTAATTCGATTTCTAGAACATAGTAATTGTCTAATTTAGCAATCAAATGGTAGGCTAAGCTTGCTTTTTTACTTTCTGGAACTTCTTTACTATGTGCTTTTGAAGTGTTGTTTTTTTGATTTCTTTTAATGAAATGTACCAAAACATCTTCTTCTTTTTCTGGTTTGTTTTTCACAACAGCCCAATACGTTTTTTGTGTTTCTCTAGAACTAAATAAATCATTCATTCTCGTGAGAGCCTTACTTGTTTTGGCAAACAGAATTAATCCAGAAGTTGGTCGGTCAAGGCGGTGGACAACACCTAAAAAGACTTCGCCGGGCTTATTGTATTTCTCTTTAAGGTATTCTTTGACGACTTCGGGTAAGGGCTTGTCACCTGAATTGTCGCCTTGGGCAATATCACCCACACGTTTATTGACAACGATTAAGTGATTATCTTCGTAAAGAATTTGAAGGTTTTCTTTGGTGCTGATTACTTTCATTTTCAAACTTTCAAATTAAAAAACTTTCAAATTTGATTAATACTGCTCATTCTCATTAGGAAAATCAACACTTTTGACATCAGAAACATAATTTCCAATGGCTTTGGTCATGTCTTCATACAAATTCATATATCGTCTAAGAAAACGCGGACTAAATTCATGAGTCATTCCAATCATATCATGAAGGACCAAAACTTGACCGTCTACACCATTTCCTGCTCCAATTCCAATCACAGGAATGGAAATGCTTTCAGCTACTTTTTGAGCTAATTTGGCTGGAATTTTTTCTAAAACCAAAGCAAAACAACCAATTCGTTCTAATAATTTAGCATCTTCAATTAATTTTTCCGCTTCCGCTTCTTCTTTAGCTCGAACTGTATAGGTTCCGAATTTATAAATGGATTGTGGAGTTAAACCCAAGTGTCCCATTACGGGAATCCCAGCATTTAGTATTTTTTTGATTGAATCTTTAATTTCACTTCCTCCTTCTAGTTTCACGGCATGACCACCGCTTTCTTTCATGATACGTATAGAAGAACGCAAGGCTTCTTTAGGGTCTGATTGATAAGTTCCGAAAGGTAAATCTACAACCACTAACGCTCGTTCACAAGCCCGTACCACTCCACTGGCATGATAAATCATTTGATCAAGTGTGATTGGTAAAGTGGTTTCATGTCCCGCCATCACATTGCTCGCTGAGTCACCTACTAATATAACATCTACACCAGCAGCATCTACAATTTTAGCCATTGTATAATCATAAGCAGTGAGCATTGAAATTTTTTCACCATTAACTTTCATGTCAATAAGCGATTTGGTGGTAATGCGTTTGTAGTCTTTTTTTGCGATGGACATAGTTTGAGTTTTTAGTAATCGTACTACAAATGTAAGCATTGTAAATTATCCCATAAAATAATTTACAGAAAGATATAACAAAGCCAATTTTATTTCTACATTCGCTCCGGATTTTTAAATCATTTACAATGATTCCGATTTTACTAACCATTGCTTTTTTAGGTTATTTTTCTATAATCTTTGAGTCCTCTATTCGTATCAATAAAACCATTACATCCATTCTGACAGGTTCTTTATGTTGGGTGGTTTATGCCGTTTTTTATGAAGGTTCGCAAGCCGAAATTTCTGAACAATTGTTGGTGCATTTTGGAGAAATTGCTGGTCTTTTGATTTTTTTATTAGGAGCCATGACCATCGTTGAACTTATCGATTTGCACAAAGGTTTTTCCGTGATTACTAACCGAATTCGAACAAAGTCAGTCTTAAAATTACTTTGGATTGTGGGTTTAATTACGTTTGTTATTTCTGCCTTACTAGACAATTTAGCCACTGCTATTATTATGATTACGCTTTTGCGAAAATTAATGCCTAAAAGTGAGACTAGAATGGTTTTAGCAGGAATAGTTGTCATTGCTGCCAATGCAGGAGGAGCTTTTAGTCCAATTGGTGATATTACCACAACCTTGCTTTGGATTGGTGGTCAAGTGAGTGCTTTAGGTATAGGAAAAGCATTGTTTTTGCCTTCTTTAATGTGTTTGCTCGTTCCTTTGCTGATAGCGAGTAGTCGGATGAAAGGTTTTACTATTTTGCGTGTTCAATTATCGATGGCAGAAGTAATTAAAGAAGAAAAAATGCGTGGCAGTTTGAGTGTTTTTTTGGCAGGTGTTTTTGGTCTAGTAATGGTTCCTGTGATAAAATCAGTAACGGGTTTACCTCCTTTTATCGGTGTTTTGATTGCGTTAGCTTTCGTTTCATTAGTATCCATTATTTATCATCGAAAAAAAACGCAAGAAATTAAAGATAAATTTTCTGTTGCATATGCTTTAACGAAAGTCGATGTAAGTTCTATTCTTTATTTTATGGGAATTTTACTATTGGTTTATGTCCTACAAGATGTTCAAATTTTAAGTCAGTTATCCCAATTTTTACAACAAAATTTACCAAATAATCAAGTCATGATTATCGCTATTGGCGTGTTGTCTTCTATTGTTGATAATGGTAGTTTAGTTGCGGCTACACAAGGAATGTTTCCGATTTCCGAATTTCCTATAGATAATTCGTTATGGGAATTTATAGCACTTTGTGCAGGAACAGGTGGCAGTATGTTGATTATTGGCTCGGCTGCTGGAATTGCAGTGATGGAAAAAGAAAAAATGACCTTTTTGTGGTATCTAAAGAAAATTACACCTTTGGCTATTTCAGGTTATGTGGCTGGAATTCTTACTTATTTGTTGATTTCATATTTAGGAGGATAGCTTAGCTAAAATCAATTTCATTTTTTGTGTTGGATGATAAAAAAAGCGTTTAACAATCGGCTAAATTCACCGCGACTGCTAAACCGCCTTCGCTTGTTTCTTTATATTTAGAGTTCATGTCTTTGGCTGTTTCCCACATGGTATGAATAACTTTATCTAACGGAACTTTTGCGTTTAAGGCGTCGGTTTCTAAGGCTAGTTCTGCGGCATTAATCGCTTTAATCGCTCCCATCGTATTGCGTTCAATACAAGGAATTTGTACTAATCCTCCAATAGGGTCGCATGTTAATCCTAAATGATGTTCCATAGCAATTTCTGCTGCCATGGCAACTTGAGCTGGAGTTCCACCCATTAATTCGCATAAAGCAGCGGCGGCCATTGCACTAGAAACGCCAATTTCTGCTTGGCATCCGCCCATAGCGGCAGAAATCGTGGCTCCTTGTTTAAAGATGCTTCCAATTTCACCCGCAACTAGCAAAAATTGTTTAATTTCTTTTTCACCAGCTTGATGGTTTTCAATTACTAAATAATACATTAAAACGGCAGGAATAACACCGGCACTACCGTTAGTAGGAGCGGTAACCACACGACCTAAAGCGGCATTTACTTCGTTTACAGCAAGTGCAAAACAGCTCACCCATTTTAAAATTTGTCTGAATTTAACTTCTGTTTTGCGAATAGTTTCTAACCATTCTTGCGGATTGCTATATATTGCTTGGCCAATTAAACCTTTATGCATATCAAAAGCTCTTCGACGAACGTTTAATCCGCCTGGTAAAATGCCTTCCGAATGACAACCAATGTACATACATTCGAGCATTGTATCCCAAATTCGCATTAATTCATGGTCAATTTCTGATTCTGTTCGCATGGCTTTCTCATTTTCATACACCAATTCAGAAATGGAAATAGATAACGAGTGGCAATAAGCTAATAATTCATCTGCTTTTCCCACAGGATAAGGAAAAGCACATTTAATAGTTTCATTCTTTATGGCGTTAGGACGTTCTTCTATGACTACAAATCCGCCACCAATTGAATAATAGGTTTCTTTAACTTCTTGATCTTTTGTAAATAACGTAAACGTTAGTCCATTGGCGTGAAAAGGAAGAAATTGTCTATTGAACACAATATCTTGTTTTTCATCAAAAGGAATCCAAACGGAATTACCTAATTTAATTTTTTTCTCTGTTTTAATGGATTGTACAATCCCATCAATTTCGGAAACAGGAATAGTTTCCGGATCTTGTCCGCTCAAGCCAAGCATCAGTGCATAATCAGTGGCATGACCTTTTCCCGTTAAGGAAAGCGAACCGTATAAATCAACTTTTATTCGAATCACATCCGTAAAAGAATGTTCGGTTTTCATTTCATTTAAAAAGCGTTCTGCGGCACGCCAAGGGCCTAAAGTGTGCGAGCTTGAAGGGCCAACACCAATTTTAAGCATATCGAAAACTGAAATACATTCTTCCATCACTATAACGATTTAGTTAGGCAAATATAGGTTAATGTTTAGAGCTTATCAATAGCGATTTTAAATAAATCATTTTGTAAACGTATCATTCAAACCTATCGGAAGAACTAAAATAAAATCCAAACAACCTGTTTTTGTCAGACGCATCCTAAATCGGCGTTCCATCCTTTAAAGAAAAAAAGCAGTGTAAATGCATTTAATCGATGTTCAATACTTTAAACTTTACCTAATTTCTTTTGAATTTACCTTATATTTGAATGCGAAAAATCAGCTTTCATGAAACGAATTTATTTTTTATTCCTTTTTTTAAGTGTGTTGACTACCACGGCACAGCCAAAATCACCTTTTGAATTTTTACCAAATTATGGCAAAAATGTAACTTATTATCATCAGGTAGAAAACTATTTTCAACATTTGGTAGCTTCTTCCGATTGGATGCAACATCAAAAATATGGCGAAACCTCGCAAGAGCGAAATTTAAATGCCTACTTTATTTCTTCGCCAGAAAATTTAAAAAACCTGGAAGAAATTAGAAAAAATCATTTGAATTCCATTGGTTTATTTCCTACTAAAAATCAAGCTGTAAAAGACAAAACGATTGTTTGGTTAAGTTTTAATGTCCACGGAAATGAGTTTGGAGCCTTAGAAAGTGCTTTGTCTGTGGCCTACGAATTGGTCAATCCAAAAAATTTAGAAACCAAAAAATGGTTGCAAGATATTATTGTGATTTTAGACCCTTGTTTAAATCCAGATGGTTTTTCGCGTTATGCGAATTGGCTTCGCGACATTTCAGGAACAAAAACGCATCCCGGACATTCAGATAGAGAACACATGGAGCCTTGGCCGGGAGGAAGACAGAACCATTATGTTTTCGATTTAAATCGGGATTGGGCGTGGCAAACGCAATTGGAAACGCAGTTGCGAATGAATTTATACCATGAATGGATGCCGATGGTGCATGCCGATGTGCATGAAATGGGTTATAACGAACCTTATTTTTTTCCACCAGCAGCCGAACCCTATCATGAGCAAATTGCTCCTTTTCAAAGGGAATTTCATCAAAAAATTGGCGAATTAACATCGACTAAATTTGATAAAGAAGGTTGGATGTATTATTCTGGCGAACGATTTGATTTGTTTTATCCAAGTTATGGCGATACGTATCCGTGTTATAATGGAGCAGTTGGAATGACCTATGAGCAAGGTGGAATTGGAGCAGGAAGAGCCATTGTGATGAGAAATGGTGAGATTCTAAGCATAAAAGACCGAATTAATCACCATACAAAAGCTTTATTGGCGGTAGTGGAATTAAGCTTTTTACAACAACAAAATTTAACGACTAAGTTTCGAGACTATTTTAAAGAAAATCGCAGCAAACCAAAAGGTGAATTTCAAACCTATATTGTGAAAGACCATCCTAGAAATCTAGAACTATTAACTCTTTTAAATAGAAATCGGATTGAAGCTTCGTTTGCAAATGAAAGTAAAAAATTAAAAGGATATCATTATCAAACCAATAAAGAAAAAACATTTGAAATCGAACCTAACGATTTGATTATTAGCGTTGACCAACCTAAAGCAGTATTGACTCAAGTTTTATTTGAGCCGCATCAAAAACTAACGGATAGTTTGTCTTATGATATTACGGCTTGGTCGCTACCATTTGCTTATGGCGTAGAAAGTTATGCTTTAAAAGGCAAACTTGCTCTTCAAACTAAATCACAGCGAACGATTACGGTTCCGCAAAAAACGGTGACTGTTTATGCGTATTATGTACCGTGGAATGATAGAAATTCTGCTAAAGTGTTGAGTTTGCTACACCAACAAAATTTTCAAGTCCGTTCGGCTAGTAAAGAGGTTGCCTTTAATAATATAAAAATTGAAAAAGGAGGATTGTTAATTACAAAAGGCGATAATCTAAAAATTAAAAACTTTGAAGAAACCATTCAGAAAATTTTAGTGCATAAAGCAGAATGTGTTCCTATTACTACTGGTTTTGCTGCAAATGGTGCGGATTTAGGTGGTGAGTTTTATCCTTTGTTAAAAGCTCCAAAGGTACTTTTATTGAGCGGAAACGGCGTGAGTAATATAGATTTTGGTCAAGTTTGGTATTATATGGATCAGGTGATTGAATTTCCGTTAAGTATAATCGAATTGGATTACTTTAAAAAAGTAAATCTGACCAATTATACGACTTTAATTTTGGCAGATGGATATTATAATTTTTCTGAAAGCGAGCAAAAAAACATTGACGAATTTGTTTCGAATGGTGGAAAAGTCATTGCTATGGGTGGCGGAATGACTATGTTTGAAGACAGAGAAGGGTACCATTTAACCAAATTTGCCACTGAAGAAGAAAAAACAAATGCTACTCAAAAAGAGGAAGAAGAGGAATTATACAATCGGTTTTTAGATTATGAAGGAAGCGAACGTCGTTCTATTTCAGCATATGTTCCCGGTGCAATTATAGAAAACACTATTGATATCACGCATCCTTTAACTTTTGGATTAGGTGCAAATTACTTTAGTTTGAAAACAACTCCTGCCGTTTATAAATTATTAAAAGGAGCAGAGAATGTTATTTATGTTCCTAAAAAATTTCAAAGCTTTGGTTTTGTTGGAAGTAAGTTAAAAGGACAACTAGCAGAAACCGTTTCTTTTGCGGTCGACGCAGTAGGGAAGGGTAAAGTAATCTATATGATTGATAATCCTTTATTTAGAGGGTTTTGGGAAAACGGAAATTTACTTTTTAGCAATGCGTTGTTTTTAGTCGATTAAGAAGTTTAAAATGAAACTTATCCGAATTGATTTTATGTCAGTTCGGATTTTTTATGGTTTTATGTCAACTTGTCATATTAAAAAAGTAAATAGTTGACTAAAACTGTCATTTTTATATAAATGTAGTCTTGGCACAATCCTTGTCATTTAGCAATCAAGTTTAAAAAAAAACGAAAAAAGAGTAAAAACACATACAAATTAAAAATTATGAGTAAAATAATTGGAATCGATTTAGGAACTACCAATTCTTGTGTTTCTGTGATGGAAGGCGGAGAACCAGTAGTAATTTCAAATGCTGAAGGAAAAAGAACTACGCCATCCGTCATTGCATTTGTAGAAGGTGGAGAGATTAAAGTAGGGGATCCTGCAAAAAGACAAGCAGTAACAAATCCTACAAAAACCATAGCGTCTATCAAACGTTTTATGGGAAATAAATATTCTGAAAGCCTTAAAGAAGCCGGAAATGTAGCGTATAAAGTAGTAAAAGGCGACAATGATACACCACGTGTGGATATCGATGGACGTTTGTATACACCACAAGAATTATCTGCCATGACGCTTCAAAAAATGAAGAAAACGGCAGAAGATTATTTAGGTCAAACCGTTACAGAAGCGGTCATTACCGTTCCAGCTTACTTTAATGATGCACAACGTCAAGCTACCAAAGAAGCAGGAGAAATTGCTGGTTTAAAAGTAATGCGAATTATCAACGAACCAACTGCTGCTGCTCTAGCTTATGGCTTAGACAAAGGTGGAAAAGATCAAAAAATTGCTGTTTACGATTTAGGTGGAGGAACTTTTGATATTTCTGTACTTGAATTAGGTGACGGTGTTTTTGAAGTTTTATCAACAAACGGAGATACCCATTTAGGTGGAGATGATTTTGACCAAGTAATTATCGATTGGTTAGCAACTGATTTTATTAGCGAAGAAGGTGTAGATTTACGTAAAGACCCAATGGCTTTACAACGTTTGAAAGAAGCAGCTGAAAAAGCAAAAATTGAATTATCTTCTTCTGCACAAACAGAAATTAATTTACCTTATGTTACAGCTACTGCAAGTGGACCAAAACACTTAGTAAAAACGTTAACAAGAGCTAAATTTGAACAATTGGCAGAAAGTTTAGTGAAACGTTCTATGGAGCCGGTAGTTAAAGCATTAAAAGATGCTGGATTATCTACTTCAGATATTGATGAGGTTATTTTAGTAGGAGGTTCAACTCGAATTCCTATTATTCAAGAACAAGTGGAAAAATATTTCGGAAAAAAACCATCAAAAGGAGTAAATCCTGATGAAGTAGTGGCAGTTGGTGCAGCTATTCAAGGTGGTGTACTTTCTGGAGATGTAAAAGATGTTTTGTTATTAGACGTTACGCCTTTATCTCTAGGAATCGAAACAATGGGAAGTGTCATGACGAAGTTAATTGAGTCGAATACGACAATTCCAACAAAAAAATCACAGGTATTTTCTACTGCTGCAGATAATCAACCATCAGTTGAAATTCATGTGTTGCAAGGAGAACGCCCAATGGCAAATGATAATAAAACAATTGGTCGTTTCCATTTAGATGGAATTCCACCAGCATCAAGAGGTGTTCCTCAAATTGAAGTTACCTTTGATATTGATGCCAATGGTATTATCAAGGTATCAGCAACAGATAAAGGAACTGGAAAATCACATGATATTCGTATTGAAGCTTCTTCAGGATTAACTCCAGAAGAAATTGAAAGAATGAAAAAAGAAGCTGAAGTGAATGCAGAAGCTGATAAATTAATGAAAGAGAAAGTTGATAAATTGAATGAAGCAGACGGAATGATTTTCCAAACGGAAAAACAATTAACAGAGTTTGCGGATAAGTTATCTGATGGAAACAAACAAGCTATCGAAGGAGCTTTAAATGAATTAAAAGCGGCTTATGAATCAAAAGAGGTTGAAACCATTCAACCCGCTTTAGATAAAATTAACGAAGCTTGGAAAAATGCTTCAGAAGAAATGTATAAATCACAAGGAGATGGACAACAAGCTCAACAAGCACAGCCGCAAGGTGAAGCGGGAGGCGACCAAACCCAAGATGTAGATTTTGAAGAAGTGAAGTAATTTTCTTTTTCTTTACACACCAAACCGGACTAGAAATAGTTCGGTTTTTTTATTTGGTAGTATACCACGAACTGTGTAAGTTAAAAAGTTATTCTGAAAATTTGAGCTAATTTAAAAAGCTCAAAAATTTTCGGAAATAACTTTTTAACATTTTATATATTTACATAGTTATGATAGACA
>NZ_JAQVCH010000059.1 GCF_028689845.1 Flavobacterium sp.
AACAGCGGTTTGAAGCAATTGGGGGTTTAGGGCATAATTTGAAGTTGGTTTTGTATTTGCAAAGTTTAGTCTTAAACCGAAAGTAAAGGCTTCCTTAACCCCAACTGCTTCAAGCCGCGAAACGTTGGTAGCAATTTTAAAAACAACCATAAACAGAAGCAAAATGAAAAAGACACTAATCACACTTCTTGTAATCATTGCAGGACAGTTAACAACAAAAGCTCAAGATTGGATTACTTTGACCACTCCACAGTCAGGAATTCTTGGAGCACCAGTAAAAGAAATTAAAAACGGAGATTTAAACTTCAATTTCGGTTTGAAGTATGACAAGAATCCAGCAATTGACATTAGAGAGAGTGCCGAAAGTATTACAGAGTACCAAGAAAAGTTTAGAAACTTTGTGACCAAATACTTTAATACAAGTAAGGTTTCATTGCAAACAACAAATGCATATAGTTTAAAAGTACGTTCTTTAAATCAAGAAGCAATTGACAATTTACAAGTTGGTGGTAAATATGTCTATGAAGGCATTTCTGCTGATTCTGTTACAATAACTTTGTCAGCAAAGAAAGAGTTTAACGCAGATATTTCTAAAGCATTAAAGGATATAAGTGCGGCAATCACAAGCCCAGAAGCAGCACCAATAATTGAAAAGGTTGCTCCATTCATAGACTCTATTAGATATGAGAGAAATGATAGTGTCTTTTACAAAATCACGGTAAAAAATCCCAATGTTTATTATAAAGTCAAGGTTATTAAACTAAAGAAGAACGGGAATATATGTAATTGTGATTGGGAAAAAAGATGCTTTCTGTATTTCGTAAATAGAGATGCTACCAATGATTTTCCAAGAACTATTCGATTAGAAAATGATTTTACAGGTGAAAAAAGTACAACAATAAGCCGATATCCAGAATTTTGCGGGCGAGATAGGAAAGATGTACAATATTATCTGAAGGTTGAAAAAGACGATAACGGCCTTCATCTCTATGTTTATGCAACGAACGCTAATGTTAACAGTTCTGCGCAAAGATTTCTTGAAGTACCATATAGAGACAATAATGGAAATAGAGAGTGGCGACTAAATAGAACCTTTCTTTACAGGTTTGACAAAGGTGGTGTAATTAAAAATGTTTTCATTGAAGTATCAGCCAGACAATCGAGTGAAAACTCATTAGACATTTTAAATTGGCGTGAAGGAACAAACAGCTTTGGTGATAACGCTTTGACAGCACTTAAGTACCCTGAATTTAAAGGAAAGTACGTAAAGAAATAAAAACTGCTACCAACAGCACCTACCCAAAAGTGGCGGTTCAGTGGTTAAATCAAGCTTTGTGCTTCTATCAAAGTTTCTGCTTGGTTGACAGTGAAGTGCTTCGAAAGCGCCACCTTCGGGTAGCTGCAAAACGTTACCTGCAAGCGTAGCGAACGACCCAAAAGACACAAGCAGATGTAAATGAAATATCAAAAACACATACCAAAATTTCCACTTGACAATTATGTTGACAGCATAATTTACATTGAAGGAAACAATAAGGGAACAGGACTTCCTAAAACGGCTATGAGTTTAAATTTCAATCTTGAAGACAGTTTTAAACTATTTACAGACAAACAATTTACCCATTACATTGACTATAAAAAACATTGGGTTGCAGGACTACAAACAAAACCGACCAATGTAGAAAGTTATGGAATAAGCAAAATGTTAGTGGTTCAGTTTAAAACATTAGGGGCATTTGTTTTTCTTAACGACCCATTGCACTATTATGCTGACAATTATATTTCGCTTGACAACATTTTTAACAAAGAAGCCGACGAAACTTGGGAACAATTACAAGAAGCCCAATTTTTAAATGAAAAATTCTTAATCGTTGAAAATTTTCTCTACCGCAAATTATTGAAAAATAAACTACCCAACAAAAAACTTATTGCAATGATTGAAATATTATTTGACAATAGAACAAATCTATCTATAAACGAAATTTGTAAACAATTTAATATCTCACGAAAACACTTAAATGACTTGTCAAAAGAATATGCAGGTGTTTCGCCAAAGATGCTATCCTCTTTAAATAGGTTACAGACGACATTAAAAACTATTAGTTCTTCAAAATCAGAGAAACTAACGAATCTTGCTTACGAGTTGGAATATTTTGACCAAGCACATTTTAACAATGATTTCAAAAGGTTTACCAATCTAAAACCCACAGAATATGTAAAATTGGCAGAGCAAAATCCAACGATGAAAATTGTTCCACATTTTATTCCATTTTAACGATGGTTACATTTTTACAATTTTAGCCAAAAAATGTAGATTACTTTTGCAGTTCATTTAATAAGTTAAAAATATGAAACGAAATATTCTTTCAATAGTTGTAGGTTTGGCAACAGCCATAATAACTTTCTTAATTGCTGAAACAATTAACGGCAATCTGCACCAAGCACCAACAACATTGGACTATAAAGACACTATTGCAGTAAAAGCATTTTACGAAAATCAGCCACTTTCACTTTGGTTATTGGTTTTAGCAGGTTGGATAACTGGTTCATTGCTTTGTGGTTTTTTAATAAAATGCATTAGCAAGTCAGACAACAAAAAACTTCCCATTATTGCAGGTTGTATTTTGACACTTTCAGCAGTAGGCAATTTTTTTTCTTTGCCTCACCCAACTTGGTTTATTGTAGTTGGTTTACTTGTTTTTATTCCCTCAACATTGTTAGGACATAACCTTTATAAACTCAAATCAAATGGACAATAGCAAAACATTTGAGAAACTGAAATCAATTTTAAGCCATTATGAATTGCAATTATCTATATTGCACGATAAGGCAGACAATTACTACCTAAACACACCGACAACTGAAAACAACAAAAAGTCAGAATTTTTTGGAGCAGTTCAAATTAAGAAATCTTATGTTGCTTTTCATTTAATGCCGATTTATTATTACCCCGAACTACTTGACAGCTTAAGCCAAGAACTTAAAAATCGAATGCAAGGTAAATCTTGTTTTAACTTCAAAGAAATAGATGACAAACTTTTTGAAGAACTAACAGAATTGACAAAAAGTGCCTTTGAAAAGTATAAAACATTGAATAAAGTTTAATTACTTTTGTACAGGAAAAAACTGACCCAGCAAAAACGCCAGCAGGTAACAGCAGTTTGGCAAAATGGCGGGTATAGTGCTAAATTGAACCTTCGGATTTCTAATAAACAGTAGTGCTAAATTGAAAGTAAGTGCTTCTAAATCCGCCACTTCGCCAAGCTGCAAAACGTCAGGCTGTGAAAATACCCTCTTTTCGCATCTATTTTACACAAATAGCATCCTTTCAAACTTGCATAAATCCCTTTTAAACAATGCTGTTTTTTAGGCC
>NZ_JAQVCH010000044.1 GCF_028689845.1 Flavobacterium sp.
GGGGGGGGAATCACAACGCATAAATTTAGCCACTTCGTTGGGAAGCAGTTTGGTTGGATCGATGTACATTTTAGACGAACCCAGTATTGGATTACATCCAAAAGATATCGAACGCTTGATAGAAGTTTTAAAAAATCTTCGAAATTTAGGCAATACGGTTATTGTGGTGGAACACGATGAAGACATTATGAAAGCTGCCGACCGAATTATCGACATAGGGCCAGAAGCTGGAACCTTAGGCGGTTATTTAGTAGCCGAAGGCAATTTTGCAGAAATCTTAAAAGCCGATTCCCTTACCGCAAAATACTTAAATGGCGAATTAGAAATTGAAGTTCCTAAAAAAAGAAGAATTTATAAAAACCATATTGAAGTGATTGGTGCTCGTGAAAATAACTTGAAAAATATTGATGTTATCTTTCCGTTAGATTGTTTAACCGTTATAACTGGCGTTTCTGGAAGCGGAAAAAGTACGTTGGTTAAGAAAATATTATTCCCAGCTTTACAGAAAAAATTGCAGGGAATGGGTGAAAAAGCGGGACAGTTTACTGAATTACGGGGAACTTTTGACCATTTGAAACATATTGAATACATCGACCAAAACCCGATTGGAAGAAGTTCTCGTTCTAATCCGGTGACGTATATTAAGGCCTATGATGATATTCGCGAATTATTTACCAAACAAACGCTTTCAAAGATTCGAGGTTATTTACCGAAGCATTTTTCGTTTAATGTGGATGGCGGTCGTTGTGAAACCTGCAAAGGCGATGGCGAAGTAACGATTGAAATGCAATTCATGGCCGATGTTCATTTGGAATGTGAAACCTGTAACGGCAAACGTTTTAAAAAGGAAATTTTAGAAGTGCAATTTGAGGGTAAAAATATTGATAACATCTTAACGATGACGATTGATGACGCTTTGAGCTTTTTTAAAGAACACAATCAAACGAAAATTTCACAAAAATTACAGCCGCTCCAAGATGTTGGATTGGGTTATGTGCAATTAGGACAATCGTCTTCTACACTTTCAGGCGGAGAAGCCCAACGGATTAAACTCGCTTCCTTCCTAGTAAAAGGAACAACCAAAGAAAAAGCCTTGTTTGTTTTTGATGAACCGACCACGGGCTTACATTTTCATGATATTAAAAAATTATTGGCTTCGTTTGAAGCATTGATTCAAAAAGGACATTCGATTGTGGTGATTGAACACAACTTAGATTTAATTAAATGTGCAGATTATATTATTGATATTGGTCCAGAAGGTGGCGAGAATGGCGGAAAATTAATGGCTTTTGGTACTCCCGAAGAAATTGCAAAAAACCCTAAATCGATTACTGGACACTATTTAAAAGAAAAGTTGAGATAATTTACTTAGTTTTATTGTTCTAATTTTTTGATTTATGAAGAAGTATTTTTGTCTTATTCTTTTCTTACTTACCACTATCACTTTCTCTCAAAAGTTTGAATTTGATTTTGTAACGGAATATGTCACAACATTACCCGATAATGATAGAACGACAACAACTTATTCCAACTCTAAAAACTCGAATCATTTATTTTTAATTTATCAAAATGGAAATAAGAGATCAGGTTTTCTTTATGATTTAGAATATAAGAAAATACATGAATTTAAGGTGACCTCGAGTAAAGAAAATGGCAAAATAATGTATGCTTTTAAATATAAAAAAAGTTCGAAAATTAAATCAAGCTATTTTGAAAATAGCAAAAACGATAAATATGAGTTTACCGAATTGGAAAATAATTCTGTTTTTAAAACGGTTTTATTGAAAGTTACTCGTGATTTTAATGGTCAAATAAATACTTACTTGACCGAAATCAAAATACAAAAAAGCGAAGCAAATTATTTTCCAAACTTTAGGGTTGCTGCTCTACATCCGTGGGAAAAAATAAAAGAACTAGATATTTTTGAAAATGGTTTGGTGGTTGAATCGGTACAAATTAGAAATGGTGAACGGGTTTATCCCTCTAAATTAGTTCATTCAGAGGAAGTTGAGCTTGAATTAATTGTGCCGAATTAAAATATAATTAAGTTTACATTCAATGAAAAACGTAATCTTCCTATTGTTTATTTTCTATTCCTCGGTTGTTTTTTCGCAGCGGTTTACATTTGATTTTGCAACGCATTATGAATATTATTTTAACAAGGTAAAATATGAAAGAGTATCGTATAGCAATACGGACAATCCAAACCTGTTTTTATATTTTTATACCGATGAAGGACAACGAACTGCAAAGCTGGTGGATATTGAACATATGCAAAATCATTTTTTTAATGTAAAAAGAGAAATCACTAAAGAGGGTGAAGTACTACTTTTTGATTATATCAATTCAGAAAAAAAAGTAGAAAACAAATTTTATAAGAAAGAACCAATTTATTACGATTTTAAAACTATAAAAACAGATTCATTATCTAAAACGGTGTTGCTTCAATTATATACTAATCAAAAGAGAAAGAAAGTACATTATTCTCTTGAACTAAAAGTTGTGCCAGCTGATGCCAACTATTTTCCCAATTTTAGAATGGCAACATTTCATGGATTGTCTGAACGAAAAGAGCTTAATTATACTGAGAATGGACTTGTGGTTGAAGCAATTAATTCTACCAAAAAGAAGAAAAAGCCACATGCAAAACTACTTTACTCTGAAAAAATACAATTTGAATTAGTTGTTGACCCAACCATTCTAAAATAAATCATATTCCAATTTATCTCAAATAAATACTGATTTACAAGTAGTTAATTATCGTTAACAACTCATTCACACCGCTTTTAAATTTTCTGGCACAACTATTGAAAATAACTAAACAAGAATCTGAAACGAGTTCAGGTTATCAAGTTTAAATTTATGTGTCATGAAAAAAATTACCCTTTTAGTAGCCGCTAACTTGCTTATTGGAAGTTTAGCTTTTGCATCAGCAACAGAGAGAGACACTGATACCGAGAGAAGAAATCGTACCCTAGTTCATTTTATGGACGCTGAACCAATTGTGTTTATGGAACGAGACATTGAATTCTTTGTATTCTTAAATGGAGATTTTGATTTCAACACTCGTCCACAAGATAGTCAAGGTGATTTTTATTATAAACGTGGAGCAACCGCTCGAGGAACGAGTGCATTTGGAAACTACGGTGTTCGAATTGAGCATGATAGCTTTGGAAGAGTTCGACGAATTGGAAACGTATTCATCAATTATGATTATCAAAACCGCGTGAGCCGAATAGGAACCGTTTATATGCGATACAATCGTATTGCTTTAAGTCAAATTGGTGGAATGGAACTAAGATATAACCGAGATGGTTTTTTAATAGACACTTTTGGTGACGTTAAAAGAAAGTTCCGTTCATATGAATATGCTTCTAACACGTATTACGGAAATGCAGTGTATTATAACAACAATTCAGGTTATGCCTATCAAGATGATGCGTATTATTACTATCGAACTGATGGAACAAAAGCAGCAATAAAAGACAAAAAATAATAGTATAAAGTGAGTTAGTTTAGTTTGGTTAAGTTTAGTTGATAAAAGTCCTGCAAAATCCCCGATGAGCAGGACTTTTTGTTTGGAGTAAGTTAGGCTTTTAGAAATCCCCTTTAAACTACAACTTTTTCAATCGCTTTTTTGGGTAGTTAATGGGATTAGTTTGATAATAACTTTTTTGTCAAGTAAGCAACATAATTATTTCGATTATTCTATAAAAAAATATGCTTGTTAATAGCAAAATAGGTAAAAAAAAAATTAAAATATGATTGTTAACCTTATTCTAAAATTATAAACGTTATTATGAATCTCTAATTTAAAATTAGCAGAATTTAATTAAAGCGTATGAACATAAGTTAAGTTGGATAATCAATGATGATGTTTATAAACAGGTGATTACCCTAATTATAATAGAATAATCCCGTTAGGGATGACATTTTGTTTGCGTTGTAGATTCTTAAACTACTAATTCCGTTTTAATTTCTTTATTAACGAATCAATACCTTGATTAATATCGGATGAAATGACTAATTTATAATTTATAAAAACATAAAAAACAGCCACTAAAACTGATTTTAAAAGAATGTTTAAAAACGGGTGAAATGGAAAATCCCAAAAGTAAAAAAGGAAAAAGGTAGAAATGATAATTCCTAGAGAAACAAGCGTTTTTGAAGTAAATGGAAATAAATCCATTTTGAAAACCACAAATAACAGTTTAGCTAAGCTATATAATCCAATGGAAATTAAGGTCGCAATTGCTGCTCCTTCAATTCCGAAATTCGGAATGAAATACATGTTTAAAGAAACGGTTAATACGACTAAACACAATCCCAACAACAAAACGGTTCGGTAATATTTTGAATTGAAAATAATGGAATTATTGTTCCCTAACATCAAATCGAAAAATTTGGATAGCGAAATAATAAAGACGACCACTACTCCACCGCTATATTTTTCGGGCAATAAGGCATAGATTTGGTGAATATTCGTTAAAATTCCCAACATAATTAAACCACCAACCACTTGAAGCGTTATCGAAGCTTTTTTATATAATTCATTTAATTCTACATGCTTTTTCTTAGCCATCAAATCGGTGGTGATGGGATGCGTAATTTGGTGCATCGCCCGCATGGGAACTGAAATGGTTAATGCCATAAAAATCGCCACAGAATAATAAGCGGCTTCTTTTAAAGGAATATATTGCCCGATCATGAACTTGTCTATATCCAACAACATCACCGCAATACTGGAAGAAAAAATGATGAAAGCGGAATAAATCATGATTTCTTTTTTTTCTTTTGGGAATTTTAAATGAAAGGCTGGTTTTCTAATTTTAAAGGCCACAAATGCCATGACCAACATCATCGCAAAATAAATGAGTACTAAACTATAGACAAATTGAATTTTTGAAATCCATCCAAAAAAAACAGCAAAAAGAAAAAGTGAAATAAAAACCCGCAACAAAACTTCTTTGATGAAGTTTCCAAAAACCGATTTTAGATGCACTTTTACCCAAGCATAAAATATTTCAAAATAGCCCATAAATAAAGCGATGAGCGGAATTATCCATACATAGGAATAGATAATTGGATTTTCGACCGATACTAAACTTGCGATTTCATGGTAAAAGAAAAGTAAAACCAAAAAAATGGGAATTATGAGTAATAAAGGTAAAACTAAAACCAAATTCAGAAAACGGGATTTATCTTCTTCTGTTTGGTGTTCGGCATAAAATCGGACTAAGGTATTTTGGATTCCAAAAGCCATTAAAGGCATCATAATATTTGCGGTAGAAAGCAAAAAAGCGGTTAGACCATAATAATCTTCGCCTAAAAAATGGGTGTACATAAACAACGCATTCGCCGCTCCAATCGCAAATCCAATAAAGGTAATCACGGTGTTTTTTATCGATTGGTTGAGTACGATTCCCATAATTGGTTAGTCTTTTTGGAGATAATCTACCAATTGTTTTGTTAAATTTTTTCGACTATACTGCTGTAAACCAATAGGATAAACTTTTAAATCTTGCTCTTTGAACAGTAAATAATGTTCAAAAATTGTTTCCTTTAAACGATTTTTTTCATCGTATGCAAAAAAAGTTCCGGTATTGGTTGCTTTTATAATTTCTTCAAAGTCAGAGCCCATCGGACCGAGAGCAATAATGGGTCTGTCTGAAACCAGGTATTCAAAAAGTTTTCCTGGAATAATGCCACGTGTTTCTTCTGAATCAATTTCAATCAACAAGACTAGTTGTGATTTTCGTTGATGAGTGACCGCCTCTAAATGAGACAAATAGCCTAAATTATTGACATAGGAACTGAGTTTAAACTCCTCGATGGTCTCTAATACCTCTTGACTCACTTTTCCGATTAATTTTAATTGAAAATCGGTTGCAAAGTCCTTATTTTCTTTGATTAATTCTTTCAACGCTTTCCATAAAATTCGCGGATTCCTTTCAGATAAAAAAGAACCGATATGTGCCAATGTAAATTTTTCATCCAACGGTGTTTTAGGAATGTTTTCCACGTCATAACCATTCGTAATTACTGCAATTGGTTTGGAAGTTATTTTTTCAAAGTCCCGTTTAGTTGTCGGACTTGTCACGATAATTTTTGAGGCAGCTTGCAAGACTTTTCGTTCTAATTCTAGGTGTTTATGAGTTGCCCGAGAAGTTAACATTAATTCTTTATGGTAACCAATTGTAGTCCACGGATCACGAAAATCGGCTATCCATTCTAAACCTAGTTCTTGTTTTAATTCTAAACCAATTAAATGCAAACTGTGTGGAGGTCCAGAAGTGATGATGGTTTCAATCTGATTTTCTTGAATGTATTTTTTTAAATATAAAACAGAAGGTTTAACCCAAGAAACACGTGCATCTGGAATGAAAAAATTACCGCGAATCCACAACAATAATTTGGCCAAGAGTGATTGCTGTTTCTTACTTGGAATGATTCCGGCACTTATTTTTTGAGTATCTTTTTTAGAAAACAAAGAAGCCATTCCATAAGGCTCTTTGATTTTAGTAGAAATAATAATGGCTTTTGAAGAGACTTCTGCCTTTAACTTTTCATCTAAAATAGGATAGGTTGGATTTTGAGGAATATAAACATGGGGTTCATAACCAAAATCAGGTAAATATTTGACAAACTTTAACCAACGCTGCACACCTGGCCCACCCGCAGGAGGCCAATAATAAGTGATGATGAGTATTTTGTTGCTTGGTTTCAAGTTTCTTGTTTTAAGTTGTGGGTTGTAAGTTTGAATTCTGCACTTAAAT
This sequence comes from Flavobacterium sp., assembly GCF_028689845.1. Taxonomy (GTDB): domain Bacteria; phylum Bacteroidota; class Bacteroidia; order Flavobacteriales; family Flavobacteriaceae; genus Flavobacterium. Next base: position 6,777 of record NZ_JAQVCH010000044.1, read on the forward strand.
AACTTTACTCATTATTTGGATTGTTGATTTTATTTAATTCTTTCAAATCTAATTGATCTTTTAATCTATTTGTAGCATTTTTGGAACACTTAGTTCTTTTAGTTGCATTTTTTAAAGCATACGATAGCTGCTTTATTTCAGCTATTCTTTTTGATTCTTTTTCTTTACTCTTTTCGTTAAGATTATCGAATTCTTTCATGCTTTTTTTATTTATTTGAAAGCCAATTACTTTATTGTTTCCTCTTTCCTTCTGCTCCAATAAATTCCTCCAATTAACAGCAACAACATTCCGATGGAACTAAACAACGCAATCGAACTTCCTGTTTTTACAACTTGTGGTTCAAATGTAAACTCAATAGTATGTTTTCCTGCAGGAATTTTCAAACCTCTAAGCACATAATTTGCTCTAAAAATGGGAACTTCTTTTCCGTCAATGGTAGCAATCCATCCATTTTTATAATAGATTTCAGAAAAGACAACTATTCCGTCGTTAGCATTGGTGGATGTATATTTTAAATAATTCGGTTCATATGCAATTAATTTGATAGAGGCTAATGAATCGTTTACAAAGCTTTTTGCCGTGTTTTCTGTAAAATAAGTACCGAATTCTTTTTTATTAATTATTGCCGTTTGTCTGGTATTCAAACTGTCTAAAGCAGTCATTTCTTCGTCTGCAGAATTCACAAATTTGAGTTCGTTTACAAACCAAGCATTTCCATTGGCATTTGGATTTTGCAATGGCAACGGTTCCCCTTCTTCAGAATTTTGAATGACATATTTTACATTCAACATATTAAGGACTTGCACATTATTTTGAGCAATTTGATAATCATATAATTGTTGCATTCGTTGTGGTTTTACCGCACTATAACCACCAATTGCTTTGTGAAAATAAGAGGTTCGACCACTTGACATTCCTTGACTTGGTTCAAAAACTCTAAAGTTAGGGTCGGTATCTTCTAAGATTTTTAAATCGGCTTGGGTTGGTTGGAACGGCACATTCACTTCTCTTGCACTCACAAAATCAGAAGCATTTACATAATTTTTATCAATTATGACTAAATCCAATACCATCAATGAACCCACTAAAACAACAGTAATTGTATGTGCTATTTTATCTTTTATATAGAGATAAAGAAGTAATCCGATAACACTTATTAATCCGAGTGAACGAAGCAAATCAGACGTAAAAAGTGCCTTTCTATCTGCTCGCAAAGCCTCTACAAAAGGTTGTCCCATTTCACCATAAGCTTGAATATAATACCCATCATTTCCTCCTTTAAATGAAAATAATCCACTACTGAGTAGTAGTAAAACCAACATTCCTCCGCAAATAGCAAAGGACTTCCAAAGGGCTTTCCATTGTTCGTTTTTGTCAAGTTTAAAGAACGAATATAATCCCAATAGGGCTAAAACGGGAATACAAACTTCTAAAATAACTTGAATTGACGAAACCGCTCTAAATTTATTATATAATGGAAAATAAGCAATAAAAAAATCGGTGACTAGAGAGAAATTCTTTCCCCAAGAAAGTACTAGTGAAAAAATAGCTCCGATTAAAAAGACATATTTTATTTTTCGTTTTTCTGTAAATAAAGCCAGTACAAAAAGAAAAAAGATAATTGCCCCAATATAAGCTGGAGCGGCAACTATTGGTTGATCTCCCCAATAAGTTGGAGCATGGTCTGCAAAATCTTTCGCTTCTTCTGGTGACGCTCCGATGCCTAAAATCATTTCATATAAGTGACTGTCTTCTCCTAATTTTTCAGCATTTCCTCCGCCAAATAATCGTGGGGCAATCAGGTTTAAACTTTCGGCAATGCCGTAACTGTATTCGGTGATGTATTCATAGCTCATTCCCGATTTAGTTTCTAATTTTTCACCTTCTAAACCGATGGTTAACTCGTTTTTTCCTCTGGTACTAAACTCGGTATACTCCATCGTGGCCATTAAATTCGTAGCATTCGCTCCCAAAGCAAAAATTCCTGCAATGGCAAAAACGCCAAAAGAAATTGATAAATTTTTAAACTCTTTTGCTTTGACAAATTGGTAACTATAATAGCCCGTAATAATTAACAATAACAACAACAAATAATACGTCATTTGAAAATGATTGGCTTGAATTTCAAGAGCGGCTGCAATCATGGTGAGTAATCCACCGACAATAAATCGTTTTTGAAAAACTAATAAAACCCCTGCAATGATCATTGGCATATAGGCAATGGCATGTGCTTTTGCATTGTGTCCAACGCCCAAAATAATAATCAAATAGGTGGAAAATCCGAAAGCCAAAGCTCCAAAAAAAGCTTTAAGAGGATCTATTTTTAAAACGGTTAATAAAATATAAAAACCGAGGAAATATAAGAATAAATAATCGGCTGGACGTGGAAGAAATCGCAATACGCTATCTACTGATTTTACATAATTGTGAGGATAATTTGCTCCCAATTGGTAGGTTGGCATTCCGCCAAAAGCACTGTTTGTCCAAAAAGGTTCTTCGCTAGTTTCTGCTCGAAAATCGTTTTGTTCTTTAGCCATTCCGGTATATTGCACAATATCCGATTGCGAAATCTGTTTTCCTTGCAATACAGGATAGAAATAAAATAAGGATATAATTATAAATCCAACAAATGCAAGTAAATGCGGAGCCAATTTCTTGAAGTAGTTCATGGTATGTTTTAAATAATCAGAAAAATAAATTTAACGATAAAAAGCGAAGTTAATCAACTTCTTCATAATCGATGTATTCGCCTACTTCTTTTTTTGGTTTCGGATTTTGAAAAGTAGTTTTAGAAGTTGCAGAAGGTTCTTGTTGTTGATTCGCTTGTTGCTTAAAACTTTCTTCTGCTTTTTGAACCATTTTACGCAACAATAAAGGCATTATCAAACGTGCTAAAAACTTCAACACATAATAAATGAGTATGATAATTAGTATCGTTCTAAAAAAACCGACAAAAGAGGCTGTCTGCATAATTCAATATTTTCGGTAAAAATAAGAAATACGGCATTCAAAAATAAACTTACAATCTTAAATAAATAATAAAAAGTCTTATTTTTGGACAAAATAAGTATTCTCCTAGTCCATTTTATTATGAAAAACTCAAAACTTCTCCTTTTACTGCTCTTAAATTTTGTTGGTGGATTTGCTTACGCACAATATACCGACATGATAAATTCTAACCGACCCGGTAATTCGATGGGTGCTTTTGCAGTTGGAAAAACCATTTTTCAATTGGAATCGGGTATTTATGGATTTTCTGAAGAACACCAACCCGCTCGTTATGAAGCCAATGGATTTGGCGTTGATTTAGACTTACGTTACGGTTTTTTTAAAGAAGAATTGGAGGTTATTACCAGTTTTACATATCAATTTGACCAATATCAAGCACCTTTGGTAGACCAAAGTAGAAGTGGCTTTCAAACGTTGTTGGTTGGAGCCAAATATTTGCTATATGATCCTTTTAAGAATGTAGATGACAAACCCAATATTTACAGTTGGAAAGCGAACCATAAATTTAATTGGAAGCAATTTATTCCAGCAGTAGCGGTTTATGCCGGAGCCAATTTTAGTGTCGCCAATGAAGATTATGCCTATCCTAACGAGCCCACAGTTAGTCCAAAAATAATGGTGATTGCTCAAAATCATTTTGGAACCAGTTGGGTATTTATGACCAATATTTATTATGATAAATTTACAAGCGATTATAAATCCTTAGGATATGTAGTAACACTAACGCGAGGATTTAATGAAAAATGGTCTGGTTTTATTGAAAATCAAGGCTTTGATAGCGATTATTATACTGATTCCTTCCTTCGCGGAGGAGCTGCCTATTTAATTAGTTCCGATTTGCAAATCGATGCTTCAGTTAGCACCAATTTTAAAGATACACCTTCACTGTTTAGTGCTTCCGTTGGAATTTCATGGCGAATTGATGAGAAATATGAGCCAATTAAAATTGAAATTGGCGATGGCAAAGACAAAAGATCAGGCAAAAAGAAGAAAAAAGACAAGAAGGAAAAGAAAGAAAGTAAAAAACGTTTAGACGAAGTAGAAGGATAAACTTATGATAACAATTCGAGAAGCTATAACAAAAAAAGAGATAACCAATTTTATTAAATTTCCTTTTTCATTATATAAAAATCATCCGTATTGGGTTCCGCCTTTAATAAATGATGAATTAGATACGTTTAATAAAGAAGAAAATCCAGCCTTTGAAAATGCCGAAGCGTATTTTTATTTGGCTTATCGCGATGAAAAACCAGTGGGAAGAATTGCTGCTATCATCAATTGGGAAGAAGTCAATAACCAGCAAAAACGAAAAGTACGGTTTGGTTGGTGGGATATGATTGATGATATTGAAGTGACCAAAGCTCTTTTAGAAAAAGTATATGAATTGGGTCGGAAAAACAATTTAACTTATGTAGAAGGTCCAATGGGCTTTTCAAATCTAGATAAAGTAGGCGTTTTAACCGAAGGTTTCAACCGAATGGGGTCAATGATTACCTGGTATAATCATCCGTATTACAAAGATCATTTAGAGCAATTGGGCTATGTTCGTGAAAAAGAATATTTTGAAAGTGTTTTTTCCTTTGCGAATGTCAATCCGGATACGTTTATGAAAGCGAGCGAATTGATTGAAAAAAGATACCAACTGAAGACAATCACTTTTACGAAAACCAAAGATATTATTCCGTATGTAGATAAAATGTTTGATTTGTTCAACGAAAGTTATGCCAAATTAGCCTCGTTCGTAGCAGTTTCTGACCGTCAAAAAGAATATTTTAAAAAGAAATATATTCCCTTTATCAATCCAGAATATATTTTATTTATTATGGATAAAAATGATAAAATGGTTTCTTTTAGCATCGTAATGCCTAGTTTTTCGGAAGCCTTGCAAAAAGCCAATGGTAAATTATTTCCGTTTGGATTTTACCACATGCTTAAAGCCAAAAAACACAGTAAAGAAGTTTTATTTTATTTGATTGGCATTGACCCAGAATATCAAAATAAAGGTGTTACCGCGATTGTTTTTAGAGAATATTACCGTGTTTTTAAAGAAAAAGGGATTACACAATGCAATCGAACACCTGAACTGGAAGAAAATAACGCGATTCATAATCTATGGAAAAACTTTGATGCAAAAGTGGATAGAAAACGAAGAACGTATCGGTTGGAATTGTAGTTAGTGATTAATTGATTATCGCAGATTTTTTAGATTTTTTAGATATTTTAGTTTCAAGTTTTTATTGAAATTTGAATTTTAATGTGGCTACGAAGTCAGGAGAATTTGCAGAGCGGTTAAAAGTGGAGACTTCATTAGCGAAACAAATAGTCATCCCAAAATTAAAACTCAAATCTGTAATTAATTTTCAGTAATGATTAATTTATTTACCGAAAGCGTTTTGTTATTTGCTGAAAGGTGAACAAAGTATAATCCGCTTGGTAAATTATCCCGGTTAATAGTGATTCTATCTCCGTTAAGGTTATCCATTTGTATAACTTTTTGACCTATTGCATTGTAAAGCGTAAGCATTGCATTTTTGGAATGATTAACGATTTCTAATGTTGTTTGGGTGGAAAAAGGATTGGGATAAATTTTTATATATTCATGATTGGTTGAATAATTTTCAATACCAAGTGATTCCGTAACAAATGTTCTAAAAACATAATCCCACGTTGGACTAAAAGAGGATCGTCCACGTGGATAGGTATCTTCAGGACCTCCAATTTGTATACCAAAGGGATCGGGCAAACCTCCGCCTTGTGTCGGAATTAACTCAAAGGTATAAACTTGCTCAGCAACCACCGCTACGGGTGATGAAATAGTAAAAGTTTGCCAAAAATTATTTGTTCCAGAAATAGTTACCTCTTGAGAATGCAATAATGTACCTTCTAACCCTGTTCCATTATACATATTCAAAGTTGCTGTTCCATTCATTGTACTCGCAAATCCATTATCAATCTGAGAGAGTGTTCCCGTTATACCTGCCGTAAAAGATTGCCATGTACTAAATCCAGGCAAGTTACGAGCACTATGTGCACCTTGATAAACCAATTGAGTCTGATCAAGGGTTTGAGTTTGTGCTACAAACGAGAATCCCATTACGAGTAAGGCTAAAAAGTATTTGAATTTTGTTTTCATTTTAATACCGTTAATAATTAGAGTGCTGACAGTGCACTTTTAGTTTTTTATTCTTTGCGTCAAACAGTTTCCTAATTATCTGCCGAAAATTATGCGTCAAATGTAATATCTTTTTTTTCATTTCTTAAAAATATTTCAAATATTCAATTTAGAATATTTAAAAAATGAACGTAATAAACCTTTAAATAGTGAAGATTTTTTACTCTTACATCAAAATAACAAAATGTAAGGAGAAACTAAAACCAGTTCAGCTTTTACAATTAAGTAAAAAACCGCTCCTTTTTCAGAAGCGGTTTAATCTATAACTCTTTATTTTAACTTGCTTTTAAACTAAGAAACATCCACTTTAGTGGCATCTGCAATCTTTTTATAAGTTCCGTTTACTAATTTCTCACGGATGGCTTCAAAAGCAGTTAAAGTAACCTCAATATCTTCTAGAGTGTGAGACGAAGTTGGAATCATTCGCAACAAAATAATTCCTTTTGGAATTACTGGATAAATATCGTTCCGCCGCTTCATGAAGTGGCGAACTTCGTAACGGCATATTTTTCACTAAGATAAAAATTCTTGCAAAAGAAAAATGTGAATTTTGCACATTTTTCGCCATTTCTTGAAACGGCTGTTGTGCGTTCGTTTTTGTAGATTCTATTTTTAATTCAGTATTTATTTAAATCTTATTTTCTAATTCTTTGAAATTCCCAAACATTAAAAATTTCTTAATTTTTAATAATTTTTTTTGTTTTTATATTGTTATTTATTTTTAAGAAATAAATTCCTTTTGATAAACTTTCTACATTTATTTGCATTGTGTCATTTTCAATATTACCAGTTAGAATAACCCTGCCATTTATATCAGTAATTTGAAAAATACTTTTTAAAGATGGTAATGTATTAAAAGAAAGATTCAAATTTTTTGATACTGGATTTGGAAAAATTTGAATTCCATTATTATTTTCAAATTCATTTGTACCAAGTGAATCGGAACCAAGATAACGAACTAGGCAAAGTTTAGTTGGAAAAGAAAGGTCTGTTCCTAATCTAATATTGCCTATGGCAAGAATTTTATTGTCAGTTTGAATGGCTATATTATTTATTTTGTTGTCATTATCTTGCGAAAACGTTTCTACTCTACCATTCACACCAAATGAGGTGTCTGATGTGTAGTCTTGATTAAGTCTTAAAACTGCAAAACTATTTTGATATACACCATTTCCAGTTTTACCAGCTAAAATAAATTTACCATTATTGTCTTTTGCAATGCTAGAAGCAATGTCTGATTTATTGTTTGTAAAGCCATAGTTTATAGGCATACTCGGTGCTAATGTCCCAACTGATGAAACCTCGTATAAATTAAAATCTCTTCCAAAATATGGGTCTACACCTTTAGTGCCAGCCATCAATAACGAACCATCTGACTTTAAAATCATTGCATTTGACTCATTGAATTTTTCGTTAAAGTATGATCCATTGTCAACAGTGAGTAATCCATCGTTTGAAAAATTAGTATCCATAGTCCCATCTGCATTAACTCTACTTAACCAATTATTTGTTGCAAAAGAAGAATAGTAATTAGAATCAAAATGATAGAAACCACAAGCTGAAATTCTACTTAAAGAATCTATTTGTATACTCATTAATTTTGGAAAAGAATAACTTGGGGTAAATATTTTTATTCCGATTCCGTTAAATGTGTTGTCGATACTCCCATCCATATTGTATCTTGCTAATGCAAAAAAATCGCTAGTCCCAGTTCTACTCAAACCACCAATTACAATTTTATTTAATACAGTATCGATTTCTATTTTATAAACATACTTTAAAGTGACATCGACTATTCCTGCAATACCAAAGCTAGAATCTATACTTCCGTCATTGTTGTATCGTATGATAAATCCATTACCTGAATTTCTGTAACCTGTGATTAGAATCTTTCCATCAGCTTGAATTTTCATACTAGATGCAATTCCGTAAATTGTTGAATTTGCTGCAATAAAACTAGTATCTTGAGAGCCATCAGAATTAAACTTTAATAATGAAACTGTACTAATTTCTCCAACAACTAGAATTTTACCATCACTCAATAATGCAAGATCATTTCCAGTAGATTGATAATCATTTAGAATAACAATTCCTCCATTACCAAATGATGGGTCTAAACTGCCAGCAGTTTGTGAAAAAACTGTTGAGCTTAACAGAATTAATAAAATTGTAATTACCTTTTTCATACTATTAATACTTTTTAAATTAGTGTTTATAATTATTTTTTTTATAATGAAATTATGAATTAAATAAACATTTGTTATACATTTTATGTTAAATTTTTAGTTTTCTTTATTTTAATCTTACTATGTTAGCAAAAAAAATCAATTAAACCCTTGGCCAAACATTAATCAAATTATATGTTTCATAATAAATTGCGTCAGTATGTATTTCTTCATCTATTTTAATAAATAATGCAATATCTCCATTGTTTAGTTTTATTACACCTCGGTTTCCTAGATATAAATTACCACTCTCAAGTAAGTGAACAGTTCCTTGATCTGATCTGATAAATAAGTATTCACCACCAACACTATATGAATAGATGGCGTTTATAGATTTAATTATTTCTGAATCATTTCTTAAATAGATTGTTTTTGCACTTTGTAGGTGAATAAAATTGTTTGTTAAGTTTGTTATATTTATATCTCTTTTAAGCCCATTAGTGTACCCCAAATATTTATGATTTTTTCCAAGATTAGGTTCAAAGTAGTTTCCAGAACTATTTATACCTAAATTTCTTGCGGGTACTTTTATACCATCAATAATTTCA
>NZ_JAQVCH010000014.1 GCF_028689845.1 Flavobacterium sp.
TCCATCATTTTATATAGCGAGATAGATATACCAAGCATTCCTGTAGCACATATTTCATCAATACTCAAATTAGATAGATTTTTTCTTTCCTCTTGCAAGAAAACTCCAAAAATAACATTCAAGGGGTTTTTATTTTTTTTACTCATGTCGGAAGATTTAGTATAACAAAGATATAAAAAAATAAATACGCATAATATTTTTAAACCAGTTAACTTATATTTAACATAATTAATATAAACTAAATTCATTTAAAGTAAAATAATTATTTTAAACTTTTTGTATTAAAATATTTGTCCAATTAAAATATTGTTATATATTTGTCCTGTAAAAGTTCTTATCCATTTTTAAATAGCTCAAAAACGGACTGTCGCAAAAGCGAACAGTCCGGTTGAAAAAGTTACCTCACTCACTTTTTCATTTAACTGAGATACCTCCTCTGACAAAAGATACCCAGTCGGTTTATTGAATATATTCTGATAATGAAATCAAGTCTACTTTATTTTTTGTCAGTGAATTAATAACCATTAACTCACTGTACTTATGAAAACTTCTACCAATTTGCTAATTCAATCTTTACTTCAAGCAAAAAACGCTGACTTTAAACGTTTGACCCCTTCAAACTTAATTTCTAATTTCAAGAGCTATCGGCATTCTTCTTTTTGCTTATCATTTTATTTCTCAAATCGTGATTCCAACAGTAATTTGATATGCTCAGACAAGTTAAATTTCCATTTAGAGAGGGTTAAAACTAGTATTATCAATTTATTTGGTGGCCTCAGTATTCAGACAATAGATGGGTATTTTAAAAATACGCAAGGATACGTCATGAAAGAACAAATTCAGATTTACACTTTTCACAACTTTAATACAAACTTAAGTCTTAAAAATATAACTCATGTTCTAGAGCAGTTTTTAGATTATGGTACTGACACGCAACAAGAGTGTTTAATGCTCACTGTCAATAATTCTACAGCTCTGATTAACCTATAGATTTACAATTTAAACTATACTAAACTTCAATAGCCAAACTCTTCTCTTTGCTAGCTTTTCATAAGCCAACAACACAACTACAGGATAGCAAAATTGGCTATTTGGGCTTCTTCCATATACTTTTCCTAAAAAGGGGAAGAAGCCTTTTCTCTTTAAAACATAAAATCTTCGATATGGAAACTTATAATTCTTCGGATAACCCACGCACTTTTTCTTTGTGGTATTTTCTCTCGGGAAGAGAGCGTACCGACTCCCTTCGCTTTACTCAAAAAGATAATAGGGCTGTGATCACAACGGGTGCAATTTCCTTACTGGCCAGTATCACCAATGCTATTTTACTGGGACTCGCCACGGATAAATACATCGAATACCAATCTGTTTCTATCCTATTGGGTTGCATCATTTTTTTCTTTCTTATTTTTTTTAATCGAACTTCTTTTATTTACAGTGAGGCAAAATCCAAATCAAAGGCGATTGCAATCGGGTTTTATGTTTTGGTCTATTTATTACTTACCTATCAAGAAACTCGACTCTTTTTATATTACTACTTAGACAAAGAAATTCATGCCTTGGGTAGTAGTAGCACCTCTTTAGAGCTATCCGAATCATTAGTCAGGGTTTTACAATCCTTAAACACCAACCAGAGCAGAACAGTTCAAAGCCTTCGGTTTTTAATTGGAAGTATATTTTTTCTCTGGGCAATTCTCCCTATGCTAAACCATCTTTTTTATAACAGAAATCAGGACGCTAAACTTGATGCCCAAACCCAGCAATTACTTCAACACTTGCAAATGCGATTATTAGAAAAAAAGATGGAATTTTCTAATCTCAATTCACTGACCTTGGACCCTAACAATCCCTTTGTAGAAGAATCTTCACAGGAAGATTTGGAGCATAAACGGGAACAAGTCCTCTCTGAGATTGCTCATTTGCAGCGTTCAATCGACCTACTATAATATTCAACCCTTTAAACGATAGAAATCATGAATACAAAACCTTTTCAATGGATGGCGGTTCCGTTTTTTAATAAAGAAAAAATTACGCAGGAACAAACTGAATTACAAAAGAGAATCGACCTTGAAACAAGAGACCTAAAACGTATTTTTTATTCACGGTGGACGGTTTTTAAATCCTCGTTCAAAAAAGCGAAGCTCTTTTCGTTTTATGAATCTACACTAGTCCAAGCAAACAATCAGCTTCATAGTATCAAAAATCTTTTTGAACACAATGTGGTCTTAGCGGAGCAGTATCGTACAAAATTATGGGACTTTGTTCTACCCAGTAGTCAATGTGAGATTATAAAAATCAATCAGCAGAGAGCCATTCAAAACCAGTGGGTTAAAAATAAAGCACAAGCCATAGAAAACCATGCTATTGTCATGGAAGGAACGAAGGCAGAAACAGATATCAATAATGCCCACATCCTAGCCTTAGAATCAGCCTCACGACTTAAAAAAGCGGAGCATCACAATAAGGTTGTCGATAACTTAGCCATAGAAATTGAATTGCACAGTAAATACAAAGCAGAACTTATTGAAAAAGCCAATCACCAAGCTGAGGCCATTTTAAGGGACAATAAACGATTTATCTATGAGTCTGTCTTACCCAATTATCCAGAACCTTTAAATGAGCAAACCCAAACACATGACTATGAAAACAAGTACCAGCCAGCTCCAGTGAAAGAGTTAGAAAAACCTACTCATACTCCATTTTTTTTATCAAAAGACAAAACCAGCATTACTCATCAAGTTGAATTTGCGATAGGTCATGGACCGGAATATTACACAAGCGAGCAACAACTTTTAAAGGCACAACAAGCCTATGGGATGTACTTTGCCAAAAGTAATTTTCCCGCTCTCGCCTTTGAAGAGCAGGTAGAACTCTCCACAACTGCTCAAAAAGCATTAGATGTTCCCCAAGTGAGCGAAACCTTTTTGGGGTCAATCACCAAATCTAAAGTTACCTTAACTTTTATTATTGTTTTCTTGGCTATGATTCCCGAATATTTGATTTATTCCGCAATCATTAGTGCCATTTTTGAATTTAGTGGAATAAAAGCTCTACTCGCAGGAACAGTAGTACTACTATTTGGAAAAGGGAATGCCATGATTTTGTATGGCACTGTACTTGATTTTTTTAAAAAGCAATCCAAGGTTTTTGAATTTAGAAAGGTAAAAATCAACCGCTTTTTTTTATTCCTATTTGGCATATCATTAGTGTATTGCTTTGCTATTGGGCTTTTGTTTAAATCCTACAAAGACGAGCAGAAAGCCACCAAAGAGTATGTAATGTTGCAACAGACTACAACACAAATGCAACAGGAGGCACAGTTGGATGAGCAAGGTGGCTCGGCAGAATTGAACCAAGAACTGCAAAAAGCCAAAGAAGAGGCACAGCAAGCAAAAATGAAAATGACTTCCCAAAGTGATAGCCCTAGTTTGCTTAAAGTATTTACTATCGGTTTATCGGGAGCTATCGTACTTCTTTTCTCCTCGTGTGTTTTTGCCATGTCGCTTATTTTCTCAAGCTCCTATCACCTTAGAAGTAAACTAGAAAAGGCAACCAAAATTATCATTCAAAGTGAGTCCCAGTTCACTGCTCAAAAACAAGCGATAATTGTTTTTAGACACAAAGCCTTTCATATATGTGGTCTTGTAGGGGAGTTAGAATTTTTAAGACGATTGACACAAGGAAGTCCAAAAGATGCCCTGTATAAACCCAGTGAGAACACTATAACAACTCAAGAAGAAATCAATACACCCTTACCCCTTGAAGAACAAAAAAGTAATCCAATAACATAAGACGTTTAATTTTTAATATACCTATTTTATGAAAACAATTTTAAGAAAGGGAATTTCCCAGAATGTTCAACTAATTTGTGGCTTTATTTGTTTACTGCTAGTATCTTCCTGCGATTTATTTGAATCGGATGCCAAAAAAAAACATCCGCAATTAAAAAAATGTTTGGTCATTATTAAAGATGAGTCAGCATCGATAAGCCAAACTGAAACTGATAATCAAAAGCAAAGGTTATGGCTTAAAAAATACTTACATCAGCATTACGAACCCCAAGAGGACATCCTTGTACTTTTTATAAACGCTAGTTCATCCAGTGCAGTGAATCATAAAGAACTGCTTTGGAAAAAAAGCAAAGAGCAGCAAGCGGATGAGTATTTATCTGAAACCGATCAAATGCTTAAACAAAGCCAAAAGGAGATGGATAATAACTTGCAATTCAAAAGGAATCAAAAACAACTCTTAGAGCTTCTTTTTGATAACAAAACCAAAGTTCCAAGTCATCAAACACAAATCATAGAACTCATGCCTCAGCTTGAGCGGATAACCAAAGGATATGATAAAGTGGAATTATTACTAATTACAGATGCTTTTCAAGAAAGTCCAATACGAGATTTTAGTAAAAACATGCCGGCTTCCAAAGCACAAGCAGAGCAGTTTGCTCGAGAAGATTTTCTAAAGATAAGTAAGCAATTTTCTGTCAACCCAAATCTTCTTATGAACTTTGAATTGATTCAAGTGCTGGTTCCCCCAAAAACCAATCCTCAGACACTAGTTAATATACCTTACTATTTTGATGAATTCTTTGCCAAATTCGGTTATTCTCAATCGGTAAATTGGGCTTCGTTGTGAAGCCCTTTTTTTAAGCCAAAATCAGCCAAAATCTGACTTTTTTACCCTTGTTTACTTTGATATAGAACACGTAAGCATTATTTTAGCTATGAAATCATCCCAATCCCATAAGACCCAAAAAACCAAGGACAACCTGACAAATTGTCCCGATTCTGTGTGGGAGGGTGTTGTGAACAAATTACACCAATTGGCTAGAATTGAATATGAATACTATAAATACACAAGGCTATGCAAAAACAAGTTTTAACGTATGTGCGTGTTAGTACAGATGATCAGGCGGACCGTGGATTTTCTTTGAGCCATCAAAAAGCCGTATTAGAGTTGTATTGTCAACAAAAAGGCGATACGATTCTAAAATGTTTTGTTGAAGACCATTCGGCAAAAAACTTTGATAGACCCGAGTGGAAAAAGTTGTTACTTTATGTAAAAGCCAACAAAAAAAGTATCGACTCCATTTTATTTACTCGGTGGGATCGGTTCTCACGTAATACAGAAGAAGCGTATCGGGTTATCAGAGAGTTCAAAGCATTGGGTATAGATGTGAATGCTATTGAGCAACCACTCGATACCAGTCAGCCCGATAGTAAAGTAATGCTCGGAATTTATTTAATTCTACCTGAGGTTGAGAATGATAAGATATCAATCCGCACCAAAGAGGGCATGAGAAGAGCAATGAAAGAAGGTTGCTATACGGGAGCAGCTCCTATTGGTTATTTACATCACCGAAATGAGCAAGGGAAGTCCACACTCAAACCCAATCCTGAGGTAGCACCACTAATCAAAAAAGCATTTGAGCAGTATGCTATAGGGGTTTATTCTACAGAAGAAATTCGAAAGAAATATTACAACAAAGGACTCAAAGTCTCTAAAAATACCTTGCTAAACATTTTAAAAAACCCGACATATACCGGAAAGATTGTTATTCAAGAGTGGAAAAAAGAAGACGCTTGCGTGGTTCAAGGATTGCATGAGGCAATTGTTGATAATAGAACATTTGAGAAAGTGCAAAAAGTTTTTTTAGCAAAGCAAGTCAAACCGGTTCTAGAGCATAAAGAAATAGATGAGATTTTACCTTTGAGAGGTTTTTTAAAATGTCCAGCCTGTAGTAGAACTTTAACAGGAAGCGGGTCAATGGGTGGCGGTGTAACAAGGCATTATTACTACCATTGTAATCCCCCTTGTAAAGTGCGTTATAAGGCTGAGGAAGTTCATCGTGTTTTAGAAAAACTTTTAAGGGAATTTGTCATAAACCAGGATAGTAAAGAAGTTTATAAAAAAATACTCCAAACAACATTCAAAACCCAAGCAGGGGATAGAGAATCTGAGCTAAAGTCTTTAAAGAGAGAAATCAATAAACTCAGTGTAAGGCTAGACTCGATAGAAGAGAAGTTTTTTGACAATGAAATTGATATAAAAGTGTATAACACAATGAAGCGAAAAACAGAATCCCAAATAGCCCATTTAAAGGCTCAAGTTGAAACGATAAATGCTTTAGAAAAGGATTTTGAAAACCATCTCAAAAGAGGGATTTCATTTTTACAGACCATTGACTCAGTCTTTACGAATGCTCCTGCATCGATAAAGAAAAAAATTCTAGGTGCATTGTTTCCCGATAAATTAATCTTTGAGAAAACGTATTTTAAAACATCAGAGTTAGATGAGTTTATAGGTTATATTCTTTTGAATACAAAGAAGCTAAAATACGTAAAAGTGGATGGTAAGGATTTTGATTTTAAAAAGGAAAGGCAAATGAGTAATATAGCGAAATAAATCATGGGTTTGATTAAATTACTGCTCGACACTTTTGATACTTTTTTGAATTAAAAATAAATTTTATATTTGCTCGTAGGAGATTTGGTATTGATATAACATTGATTTAACCAATATCAAAATAATCAATTTTAGAATTACTCTTTTCACTTTTTTAAGAATGACTGACAACCAACGTTTATTTTACGCCTATGAGTATTTAAAGCGAAAAGGTCGGATAAAGACCTATTCTGATTTGGCTGATGTCCTTGGTATAAATAAATCAGAGCTTACCAATTTAAAGAGCGGAAAAATGGATGTAGGCATAAACCATATCAGATCTTTGGTTAGCGTTTATCCCGAATTATCACTTAACTGGCTCATCTTATCAAAGGGAGGAGTTGAGATAGAACAAAACATATCTTCAGAATTTGATATAAGTCTAGAACTTCTAAAAATGCAAAAGCAGAAAATTCAAGAATTGGAAAAATCAATTTTAGAATTAAAACAATCAATAAAATAGCTAATTAGAAGTTGAGTACTATTGTTTTCTGAGACTTAGAATCAATTTCACACTGATAGAAAAGAGAGGTCTGTGTAAAAATGAATTAGTTATTTTCGACAAACTTGTCTGTGTTTCCACTATCTAAACTCGTTAATTTCTGTCTTTTATACCTTTATTTAACTGGTTCATAAACTTTTTTTTAATTAACTTATCTTTCACTTTGTGCTTCTTTTTTATGTGATTATTTTCGATGATGTTTGCTTAAAAAGGGATATCATGAATTATAGTTACATTATCATAGAAGACCAAGAAGAGCCCTTAGTTGCATTGCAAAAGGAGTTAAAGAATTACCCTGAATTTATAGGCAAAGGAATTGCTGCTTCAGTGCAAGAAGGCATAAGGTTAACCCTTACTCAAAAACCTAATATCATTTTTTTAGATGTTGAACTCGGGGGTGAAATCGGCTTTGAAATCATCAAAGAAACAGCTTGTTTTTTTAGTGAGCCTCCTTTTGTAATTGTTCTATCGGAGAATGAAAAATATGCCAAAAAAGCCATTAATTATGATGTTCTTTTTTATTTAGACAAGCCCATTAATGCTTTAAAACTCGCTATAGCCCTAAATAAATTTAAAAAGCGTTTTTCAGAACTTAAAAGCCACATCAGTATTAAAGACAGAAACGCTCATTGGTTAATAAAATACATCGACATATTGTTTGTGCAAAGTGATGGTTCGTATTGTGTAATTAACCGACTGAATAATTCAAAAATTACTGTTTCAAAACCCCTTAAAGAGATTGAATCCTTACTTCCAAAAGTTTTTCTCAGAGTGCATAAGTCCTATATAATCAATACGAGTTATATTGAAAAAATCAACACCACTAACCGATTAATTACATTACATTTTAGAACCGGACTCTTCGAGATTACCGAAAAAAGTAAAATCAGATTAGATGAAACCTTTACAATTAAGGATTCCATTATTGAAATTCCGGTGGGAGAAATTTATTTAGAAAAGGTAAAGCATGCACTTTTAACTTCAAAAACATTTTGAGTTATTTCCGGTTTGTGGCATGTTTTTGCCTGTTTAAACACACCCATTACCTGTTGAGTAAATAACTCGTTTTCGCCTGTCAAATCGAGGTTTTTTGTTTTAAAATTGTACTATAATTTTAAAATAATAACCAGATGAATTTACAAAAATTAAAAACAATTTCAATTGTCCTAACTTTAGTTTTAGGCAGTATTTTTACCCTATCAAGTTTTACTTTGGGCGAAGAAAAAATGGTAAACGATTGTCAGGAGTATGACCACATTACAATTGATGACGTGATGAACTTATCACCAGAGGGCTATGAACAATGGGTTCAAAAATCAGGACTGTTTGACGGCACGTATTATGAGGCAATTATAGAATTCTCAGACGGAACCAGAGGTAAATTGTTTAAAGGAGGAAACTCAGGACGTTACTTTGTTGAAGACTCAAGCGGAACAAATTATTACTACAATAGTTTGCGTTCATCCATTAGGGCATTATACCTTTATAAGAAATACGGTTGCCTTAGTACGAAATACCGCTTGTAATGCAATTGATCGATGTACTTGTTTCGTTGGTTCTGTTTCTAATAATGCTGGGAATAGGTATCTCGTTATCATTGGAGGATATAAAACTTGTTTTCCAAAAACCAAAGGCTCTTATTGTGAGTTTGTCATCACAGATGATTTTACTCCCAATACTAGCCTTTCTAATTGCCAATGTTTTTGACATCCCCAATTACCTCAAAATTGGTTTAGTGATTTTAGCCGCAAGCCCCGGAGGAACAACCTCAGGGTTTATTACCTATCTTTTTAAAGCCAATGTTGCTCTCTCAATAACATTAACAACGTTCAATTCAGTCCTAACCTTGTTTTCAATTCCTCTTATTGTGAATTATGCCATTAGGAGTTTTGAACAATCTGAGGCAATCTTCACACTGCCTTTTTTTGATACGTTAAAGGAAATAGTTGTCCTTACCATTATCCCACTATCCATTGGTATTGTTTTTAAAAGGATAAACAATACGTTGGCTTTACAATTAGCCAAAGTAATGAAACCACTTATGATTGTTTTGTTAGGTGTTGTTTTTTTATTAAAATTTTTTGGAACCGATGGTAAATCAGGAATAACCCAACAAGAAATAACTGAGATTTTACCATTTGCTATCCTATTAAATTTTTTATGTCTTTTAGTTGGCTACAGCGTTGCCAACTTCTTTTCATTAGATATCAATGATTGCATCACCATTTCCATAGAATCAGCAGTTCACAATACTACGTTAGCTTTTTTAATCTCTGGAACACTTTTACACAATGATGATTATGGAAAGGTTTCTCTAGTGTATGCCATGTTCTCATTTTGGACAGCACTACTTTTTTGTGCAATAATCAAAAAAATCAATTGAATTTGTAACTCGTTTGATTAAAATCATTAAAGAATTGATTTTGTGAAGCAATTTCATATTACTAGTTAAGTTGTTCTTTATATTTATTCTATTCAAATGAAAAAACTATTTATTGCTTTGGTGTTTTTTTTATGCGGTGTTTCAACCATTTTTGCTTCAAATTACAGCGATTGAAGCTTAGATACAAGTTTTACTCCCTGAGGATGAGCCAACAGTTTTATTTACTCAATAGATGAAACAAGTGATGAAAAAATAATCATAGCAGGAGCATTTACAAGTTATAATGGCGTATCTAGAAATCGTATCGCTCGTTTAAATGTTAATGGAACATTGGATACCACATTTAATCCGCTTTTATGACCTAACAATACTGTTTTTTCAGTAACAAATTTACCAGACAATAAGATAATTATAGCCGGAAGTTTTACAAGTTATAACGGTGTTAGTAGTAATCGTATTGCTCGCTTGAATCAAGATGGTACGCTTGATACTACTTTTGATATCGGTATATGAGCTAATAATACTATTAATACTTTAGAGGTTTTACCAGATGGTAAAATAATTATAGCTGGAAGTTTTACAAGTTACAATGGCGTACCCAGAAATCGTATCGCTCGTTTAAATCAAGATGGTACACTTGATACTACTTTTGATATCGGTTTGTGAGCTAATAATCCGATGAATCCACTAAATACTGCTATCTTTTCAATAGCTGTTATGTCAGACGGGAAAATTTTAATCGCATGAAGTTTTACAAGTTACAATGGAGAAGCAAAAAACCGTATTGCTCGTTTAAATCCTGACGGCTCAATGGATACCACTTTTAATACGGGTATATGACCTAATAATGATATTACCTCTATTGCTTTGACTTCAGAAGGGAAGATAATTATAGCAGGATATTTTTTGAATTATGATGGACAATCAAGAAATCGTATAGCTCGTTTAAATCAAGATGGCTCACTTGATTTGACATTTAATGTAGGTGCTTGAGTGGATAATATTATTTTTCCGATAGTTGTTTGACCCGATGATAAGGTAATTATTTGATGACGTTTTATTAACTATAACGGTGTGACAAAAAATCGTATCGCTCGTTTAAATCAAGATGGTACACTCGATACTACTTTTATATCAGGAGTAGGAACTAATAATGAAATTAGATCTATTGCATTATTTTCAAACGGAACAATTATTTTAGGTTGAAATTTTACCTCCTATAATGGAGTGAGTCGCACACGTGTGGCACGTCTTTGATATAGCACATCAATTTCAATAACGGCACCAACCAAATTATCCAATACATCCATAACAGATACAGCTATTACCGTAACAGGGACATCAAGTATTTATGCCACAGGAGTAAGTATTGACTTATCTTCGACAGCGAGTGCCAGCAATCTAAATTGTACCCAAACCAGTGGGACTCAAGTGGATTGTACCATTAGTATAGATAGTAGTGGAACGCTAGTAATTAGAGCAATAAATGCCAACGGAGCAAGCATTACCCAAAGCGAATCAAACTATGTAATAGATACAATTCCACCAAGTGTTCCTAATTTAATGGTAGATATTCAAACGCCTTATTCGATTAATTCGCCACTGGTAGAATTTAATTCTACCGATAATATCGCTATTGATTATTGTTTATTAAACTATTTTGAGGATGACAACGTGGTGGGCACTACAAGTGGAGCACTCACGAGTATAAATCCTGCTGTAAGTCCACTTATTGTTGCTCTTGACCCAGACCAGATTCTCCATACCATTACCGTGAGATGTTTTGATACCGCTGGTAATTTTGCCCAAAACAGTATTACCTTTCCACCCATTGTTGCTTTTAATGCTCCAACCCAAATAAGTAATACTCCCATAACTGATGCTACTGTAACCATTACGAGCCCCAATGGGAATGATATTGACTCGATTGTTTTGACCTCCAATAGTAGTGGAGCATTTCTAGGAGCATGTAATCCAATCACAGGTGTCTTTGGGCAATACCTTTCACCTGTTACATGTAGCCTTGAAGGAATTACCCAAAGCATGACCATTCAAATCGATGCCAGAGATGTTCTCACTAATGCAGTTGGGCAGAATTCGATGTCTTTTATAATTGATACGGTAAGTCCAAGCATTTCTATTACAGCCCCTACACTTGTAAGTCATACCGGAATTTCAAATACAACTATTCGTGTAACGGATGATGTATTGATTTATGCCACGGGAGTACAATTATCGTGAGCATCTACGGCTCTAATTTCAAATTTTGTTTGTATACAAACAAATTCTACTACGGTGGATTGTACTTTACAAATAGATGATGATGGAATAATAATCATTGAATGACAAGATGCAGCTTGAAATATGATTACACAATCGCAAAGTGGCTATATTGTAGACACAGTTTATCCAGTAATTACACTACTTAATGATGTAAATCCGGTATTAAATTCCGGAGATACGATTACCGTGAATGTAAGTGATGATATTCAAATTGATGAGTTAAGTTTGTTGTATGGATTCAGCCCAGATGCTCTGTGTGATGTGTCAGATGATTATTTATATCCTTATCAATCAGGTATTTGAATTTACATTGATGAAGACGCAAATAATGGGCAATATCTTTGTTTCCAAGCCAAAGACCACGTGGGAAATACTACCTATCTTGGTACAAGTCAACCACTTTTATTAGACGTTGTTGGACCAAGTATTGTTTCCTTAAGCGGTTGAAATTACACCCAAGAGGTTCATTTACCTTATGAAGAGTATGGATATACTGTGAGCGATAATTATCGAACAGGGAATGATATTGTTGTCCTTGTAACAGGAGCTGTTAATACTTCGGTTTTGGGAGAATATATTTTGTATTATACTCCAATAGACGCTTTGGGAAATGTATGAAATACGGCAACAAGAACAATAACAATTGTAGATACCACAGCTCCAACAATTGCTTTAAACGGAGCAAACTCCTATTTGGTTGCTTACGGAAAAGTGTTTGATGATCCTTCAATAAGTTGTAGTGATAACTATTGGTCAGGTACTGATTTGGTTGTTACCATTTCGGGATATAATTTAATTAACACAACAGAACCATGAAACTATACAGTTACATATACATGTTTGGACGCTTCATCTAATTCATCAACTATAGAGAGAACAGTTGTTGTTGACAAGCTTAGGTTTGCGTGAGGATGAGGCTGAAGTTCTTTAGAGGTTGATAATTGTCCTATGGGGGATTATTCAAGTAGTTATTATGATAATTCGTGTGGAGTTGAGCCTGAGCAGTCCACATGAGCAGTTGAAGAACCTATTGAATTTGATTTGGCTGATATCTATAATCCATCGATTCCAGAGGGGTACTGTTTCGCTAGAAAATCGAACGTTGGCATAATTGACTCGGCAAAGCTAAAGACTACATTAGAGTTTAAAAAAGCACTTTCGTTCTTATACAACCATGAGATGACCATGTTTAACAAGGTAGATGAATTTAAACCGTATTCAAATCTAACGAGAGAGCAAGCATCAAAAATATTCTCAAACTTTGCTATCAATGTATTGTGTAGAAAACCCGACACATCATTAAGAATAACTTACAGCGATGTTGAATATGCAGATGCCACTTTAAAGCCATACATCAAAAAGGCATATCAGCTTGGGCTTATGAAGTGATCAGAGGATGGAAAATTTAGACCTTTTGATACCATTACCAAAGCAGAATTTAATGCGGTATTAATTCGTATGATACTAAAGGCTTATTTACCGGAGGATGATACGCAATGGTATAAAGAGTATAATTCTGTTTCTACGCAACTTGAAATTATAAAATATGGAGCAGGCGAAGCACCGGTAGTAAGAAACGATTGAAGTATCATGTTATTCAGAGCTTACAAGAACCAAGTGTTTTCATTACAAAATATCGATTACGAATCCTTTGTATTAAAAACCCGTGAGGAGTTTGTAAATTAAGAATACAAATTAAATAGAAAATCATTTTTTCTTCCAATAGTGAGGAGAAAGTGATTTTTTTATAAACGAAAAAAAACCAAAATAAGAAAACTTACTTTGGTTAATATTCATGAGCAAAGAGTAAAGTACAGTAATTATCCTCAGAAGAGTAGTGTCCTGAGTTGACCATTTCTTTATTGAGCTGGTCGATAAAGAATAATTTTTGCCCTGTTTCTTTGTGAACAAATACCTGTAAATAATCAAGATTATTTTTGTCGAAAACCAGCAGTTTAATAAAGCGGTAAATTAGAAAAATCTCTTGCTCACTTAATCCTTGCTGAACACCAACAGTGAGGTACAATGTTCCTGAGAACTCATACGAGCCCTCTTTTTCTTGTGGTTGATACAACCAATTGCCTAATGTATTCATGCCATATACTTAAAATTACTTTTTTAGTATATCTAAATCAGAGTGGGATTTCAAGATAATTTCTATTAACTATTGTCAAAAAATCGGATTATAAATTTTTAAATAATTTAGTTTTGTTATTTTTGTTTTAGACCAAAAGTTAAATTTTTCATAACTGACTGTAATTATAATGGAATTAATAGGAGATATTTTAAGTATAAAAAAGCTATTAGAACTAAAACGTAATGGGATGATTGTTGTTAATCCTGAATACCAAAGAGGTTCTGTTTGGAAAGAGTCACATCAAAAAAAGCTGATTGATAGTGTCCTTAGGGGCTATCCTTTGCCCTTAATTTATTTTCATTATAAAAAGAAAGAAATTGCCGGAATGCAAAGAGAAGATTTGGAGATTATAGATGGTCAACAAAGGATAAATGCACTTTTTTTGTTTGCAGAAAATGCATTTAAATTATTTGATCCAATCAAGGATGATGCAGTTGCTAGATTTCCAAAGTTTATCAATCAAACACCATGTTCTTGGGCACACTGTGATTATATCAGTCTTGAAGATGAGTTGAGAGAAAAATTTGACCAAACAAAGTTATTTGTTGTTAAGGTGTTGACAGATAATGAAGACGAAGTAAGAGATCTTTTTATAAGACTTCAGGCAGGATTACCATTAAATGCTCAGGAAAAAAGAGATGCTTGGCCTGGGGGTTATACTGATTTTGTTTTAAAGTTTGGAGGAAAAAAAGAAATTGCTAGATACCCAGGACATGATTTTTTTAAACGTTTCGTTAAAATTTTAAATACAGACAGAGGACAAGTTCGACAGCTTTGTGCTCAAATTGGTATGCTTTTTTTTGAAGGTGCTACCAAAGGGAAGTGGCTAGATATTGGTACTGAACCATTAGATAATTTTTATTATAGGAACTTAGGGTTTAAGATTAACTCTGTCGAAGTAAAAAGATTTTCAAAAGTATTGGATCTAGCAGTGGAGCTATTTGAAGGTTACAAAGGACCAAAATTGAAAGGACACGAGGCGATCCATATTGTTTTGTTGATAGATAGTCTTTTAGATGATTACGCTAAAGGTTGGCAGATTAACTTTGTTAAAGCTTTTGATGATTTCAGGGCAAATAGTGCAATAGGTAAAAAATCTAAATCTGGAGATTATTGGTTTAAGTACGGTTCTTTAACTCAAACACAATCATCTCAAGCGAAATCAATTCAAATTAGACATGCTTTTTTTAACGAGAAGATGTTTTTTATCTTAAAGCCAGTGATAAAAGATTCTTTAAGAGGTTATGGGCAGTTAGAAAGGGAGATTATATATTATAGAGATAGTAAATTATGTGCGGTATGTAATGTACCTGTTAAATGGCATGATTTAGAAATTCATCATATTGAGGAACATCACAAAGGAGGACAAACAACTTTAGAAAACGGATTAACTGTTCATAAAGACTGCCATCCTAAAGGAGAAGCTGCTGTTATTTTTTACAATAAATGGAAAGAAAAAATTAATTCATAACACACTCATGACTACTAAATCATTTCTTCTGAACTAGATTGAAAAGCAACAAGATTGATTTATTTTGAATTTATATAGTTACTCAATATCTTTAGTTTTGATTTCAATTGTTAAGCGACTAATTTTATTAAATATGTTTTACTTTGCACAAGGTACATTGTGGAAAGCAAAAAAATAGCTTTTCACTGGGCTTTGTAAAGCTTCACTTATGACTTAAAAAGTTATAGTCTCGATTTGATGAGACTATATTTTTTATATGATTTATTTAACCAATTGCAAGAGAAGATAAAGGATTGAAAAATCTAGCTATAGAGCGATTACTAGAACTCCTCTATTTTAAATTCATTATATTGTACATTTAATGATTGCTGTAAACATCTTTTCTGTGGCTGATTCTGATAATTTCTATTTTGAGTTCATTATTTTGAATCGAATACACTACTCTGTAGTTTCCAACTCTAAGCCTATATAAAGAAGTTCCTTCAAATCAGGTCAAGTAAAAGTTTTTTATTTTTTTACATCAATTTGGAAATGGATTTTCTTGTAGAATTTCAATTTGTGCAATAATCTTAACTCTAGTAGAAAAGGGAAGCTTTTCAAGTTCTTTTTGAGCTTTTCTATTGAAGACAATCGCATACTGTCACATTACGCGATTCTATTTCATGATAAATATTGTTTTTTAACTTCATCCAAAGAAACAGTAGGCTCATTTATTCTTTCTAATGCGGTTAAACTATCAAAAAAATCCTCCATGATTTCCTTTATACTATTGTTTTTTAAATCGAATACTACAGCCGTTTTTGTTCCATTTGGACTAGTTAAAAAATTGATTCATTTTCTGATTGATAAGGTTACAGGTAATGTTTTTGTGGACATTTGAATAAGGGAAAATTATAAATTAAAGTTAGTATATCTTTTTAAATTTTTTTAGCAAGAGATTTTATAGTTTACTTGAATTGATAAAGAAATAATACATAATTCATAATACTTTAGGGGGGTTCTTTATAAATACATTTTGAGCAGTGAACTACTCTCTTTAAAGAGCAATATACTTTTTTAATTGTAGCAACATCTACTTGATTGTTTCTTAGTTTAAGAATTGATACATTTGTAACTATTCTACCATAGTTAGTAGAATTATAATTTAATTTCAGGGATATATTTAATAAATACTGTGATGGGAAAACCTTTCGAAGAGGAATTAAAAAAGATTGATTATACTTATCAATGGGCATTAAAAGTTCCTGTTGAAGAAATGGATTTTATAAAAGACATTTTACATGATAAATCTCTTTTAGTTGTTGGCTCTGGGGGGTCTACTTGTAGTTGTTGTTTGTTTTCTATGCTGCAACAGAAAAACGGAAGAACAGCAAATTATATTACCCCCTTAGAGCTTCAATATGTTAAAAACTCTATCGATAAAAAAACAAGTGTTTTTTTTATTAGTGCTAGTGGAAAAAATACAGATATTTTATTTGCATTTGATACTGCTTTGAAGCAAGAACCTTCAAATATTGTCAGTTTTTGCATGAAGAAAGGCTCGCTTTTAAGCAATAAAAGCTCAAATTATTCAATTTCTAAAACAATTGAATTAGATAATCCAGTTGGTAAAGATGGTTTTTTAGCAACAAATTCTACGATAGCTTATTTTACAATTATCGCTAGATTTTTTGATAATAATAGAAATATTGAAACCTTAATCCCTTCTGATGAATTCTTAGAAGAAGTTAGATTATTTTCTTTGTCTTTACATAGCGACTTTACTGTAACAGTACTTTACAGCGGTTGGAGTAAACCGGTTGCATTAGATATAGAATCCAAATTTTCTGAAGCTGGTCTAGGTAATGTGCTGTTGACGGACTACAGGAATTTTGGTCACGGGAGGCATAATTGGCTCGATAAGAAAAAAAAGCAGTCAGCTATTGTTGCACTGATTACAGAAGAAGATGAAGCTTTAGCAGATATGACCCTTAATTTAATTCCTAGCGAAATTCCTATCTTAAGAATAATTTCTGAATATTCAGAGTCAAATGCAAGTTTGGACTTGCTTTCCAAGTCATTTTATTTGGTAAATCAGGTTGGTAAAATTAAAGGGATTGATCCCGGAAAACCCGGCGTTCCTCCATACGGTAGTAAGTTGTATCATCTTAAGTACTCAAAAACGTTTGTCAAAAAAGATATTTTGAATAGTAAAGTAAAAAATGCTATTAGAAGAAAGTTTGGTGATACAGATAACATATCGAATGAGATTTTTTTACCTTTATGGATTAAGTCCTATAATACTTTTGTCTCAAATATAAAGAAAACGAAATTTAAAGGAGTTTTGCTGGATTATGACGGTACTTTATGTTCAACTGAAGAAAGGTATTTAAACCCCAGAAAAGAAATTATTAATAAATTAGAGTTCTTTTTAAATAATGGTATTACGGTAGGGGTTGTAACAGGACGTGGAAAATCAGTAAGGGAAACTTTGCAGAAAGTAATTAATGTAAAATATTGGGATAAATTTTATATAGGATACTACAATGGTGCTCAAATTGGTACTCTTAATGATAATCTATTGCCTATAAAAGATAATGATCAAATGCTTTTTAATGACATTGAAAGAGTATTAAAAAACGAAGAATTAGTAGGCCAGTTTGTCGATTTAGAATTGAGAAAAGGTCAATTGACTGTTATTGTGAAGGAGAATAAAAATTCTCATATCGTTAAGAGTATCATGAAAGATATTTTAATAAGATTATATCCAAATGAAATTCAAATTTTAGAATCTAGCCATTCAATAGATATTATTTCTACGTTTACAACTAAAAACTCGATTATTCAATACATTAGAATGGTGTTGAACGACAAAGAAAAAGAGTTTTCTTTTTTATCAATTGGTGACAGAGGAAAATGGCCAGGAAATGATTTTCAATTGCTTTCAAATAGATTTTCTTTAAGTGTAGATGAAGTTTCTTCTGATCCTCACACGTGTTGGAATTTATCCTCTTTAGGAAACAACTGTGTTGAGACTACCTTAGAGTATTTTGATGCTTTTCAGGTTTTAGATTATGGTTTTTTTAAAATGAAAATTTGATATGAGGACAGCTCTCGCAGAAAAGTTACTAGTTAAGATTATGGGTTGGAGTTCCAACCAAATAAGCGAGGAAAGACCTCTTATTCAGGCGTTATCAAGTTTTAAATATAATGAATACCAACAGTTTTCAATTGGAACTAGATTTGTGGAATCATTGGTTAAATGGCTTAATCAATTTGAGACAAAAGAAGAGAAAGATATTGCATATAATTTCATTAAGAACAGATTGATTTTTATATCTAATGACCAGATGTTACATTTGGTTAATATTACATTTAGTGATAAAATAAATCCTTTTTTGATTAGGAAAAGTGCGGGTGTCCTAAATATTAATCCCTTTCTAGTAAGAAAAATAATTTCTAGTGATCAATATAAAACCATAACTCGTCGAAGTTTATTTATTGGGTTAAGTGACGGTTCAAGAATTGATCAATTAAGACGTTATAGTGGACTTAATAATGAGCAAGTTATTCCAACATATCAGATAGGAAAAGAAAAAGTAGAAGACATGAAGGCTGAATTAAAAAAAAGTAATGTAACCGATAGTTACAATACTGTTTTTTTAATTGATGATTTTACTGCTAGTGGAACTAGTTATTTTAGACAGGAATCCAGTGAAAGAAAAGGGAAGATATTTAATGTGATAAATAGTGCATTGCATAATCAAGATGCAGAGCTCTATGGTTTAATTGACCACACAGAAATAGTAGACATAAATATTATTTTTTACATTGCAACAGAAGAGTCTGTCAATAAACTAAGAAATGAAATAAATACTTGGAAAGAAGAATTTAATAGTAATTTTAATTTTACAATTGAAGTTGTTCAAAAAATTGAAGGAGGTTCAAAAATAAGTGTAGAAGAGGACAAAGAATTTGTTGAGTTATCAAAAAAATATATTGATAAAAGTATTATTGATGTTCATTTTAAAAAAGCGAAATACGAAAATTACTTTTTAGGTTACAATGAGTGTGCGTTACCATTAATTCTTGTTCACAACACTCCAAATAATTCGATGCCACTATTATGGTGGGTATCAAGCGATAAAAAATTCATTGGTCTATTCCCAAGAGTTACACGTCACAAATAATTATGAGTAATAAACTGAGAAATCCTTTTAAAATAAGAGCTTCTGAAAAAATTGATTCAGAAGCCGGTTTTTTACGATTATTTAGCCCTTTAGTTTTAGAATCTTTAAATGAGAAATTTCAATCCGGAAAATTGTGGGATAATGTATTGTATATACATAGTTCACCGGGTGCAGGAAAATCTTCATTAATAAGAGTTTTTGAACCATCGACGTTAAAAATTCTTATCAATAGTAAATCATCACCAGATTTCAAGGAGTTATTCAACTCCCTGAAAAGGATAGATGTGATTAATAATGATAAGATTGAAGTACTTAGTGTTTCCATGCAATGTACAAGAAATTATGAAATTTTAGAAGAGTTAAATATCAGTCCTGCACAGAAATCAAGACTCTTTTTTTCATTATTAAATTCAAGAATTGCTATTGCAACTTTGAGAAGTGCCTGTGTAATGATAAACAAAAGATTTCCGGAAGATTTAGAAGAGATTGTATTTAATTACAATAATTCAGATAATTTTTTCAAGTCATTAAATCTGCCATGCACTGGGAAAGAATTATACGATTGGGCTTCTACGATTGAAAGAAATATATATAAAGCAATCGATAGTTTTTTGCCTTTAGAGGATAATGAAATAGAGGGACACGACGAATTATTTTCACTTATTACCTTAACCCCATCTAATATTCTTTATAATGCTACCCCTATTTGCACAAAAATCTTATTTGTGTTGGATGATGCTCATAAATTATCAACTGATCAAAGAAAAAGACTAAAAAAATATTTAGCTGAGAAAAGGGGGGATTTTACAATTTGGATATCAGAAAGATTAGAAGCTTTGGAATCGATAGAGAACTTAGGGTCTAGCTTGGAAAGAGATTATAATGAAATAAATCTTGAAGATTTTTGGAGGAAACATCCAGCTAAATTTGAAAAAATTGTAAGAAGTATTTCTGAAAAAAGAGCAAATATTTCTACAGAGGATGTTTCTTCATTTCAAAATTATCTGTCAGATAATTTTAATGAAGAGAGAAATAAGGAAAGTTTGAAAAATTTTACAAGTTCCAAACTAGAGTACTTTAATCAAATTTCTACATATTCAAATAAATTTGATGAGTGGATAGATTATATTACGAATTTACAGATTAGTGATTTTGAAAGAGCTCAGGCAGTCAGTGAATTGGAGATTCTTATACATAGAAATATTGGCAAGCAACAGCTAAGTTTTGAATTTCCGCTTACCGTCGAAGAGTTGAAACATAAAAATAGTCATGATGTTGGTGTTGCAGCAAATTTGTTTTTATCTACAAAAATGAAATTACCCTACTATTTTGGTTTCAATACACTAGCAAAATCTTCCTCATCAAATATTGAACAGTTTTTAACCTTCTCAGGAGGACTGTTTGAAGAAATGATTTCAAAGAAAATATCAGGAGAAGATTTAGTGTTAACAGATGCTGAACAACATGATGTCTTAAAAGAAATAGCTACTCAAAAATGGAAAGAATTAAGAAGAATAATTCCTTTTCAAGAACAAGTAATTAATTTCTTAACCGCAATTGGCGAATTTTCTAAGAAGGAAACATTTAAGCCAAATGCCCCATATTCTCCAGGAGTGAATGGTTTCGCAATAAAACCTAATAAAGAGCCCAAATTAATTAATAATACTGAGCATTGGACTGACGATTTAGTATATGAATCATTAATAAATGTTTTATCAACATGCGTTGCATATAACTTGCTGGAAGTTCAATCTACAAATCAAGGAAAAAAAGATCAATCATGGGATGTATATTATCTTAATAGATGGTTGTGCATTTTATTTGATCTGCCTTTATCTTATGGGGGATGGAGACATAAGTCGCCTGATGAATTAACTAAATGGTTAAAATAATGGAAGAAAACAGATGGAATCCTTATGTTTTATTGCAAGATGAGAGTGTCAAAGAATTATGGCGTAATCATTTTTATGGTAGCAACAAGAAAGTGTTGTTTATACTAGGAAAAGGATTTGATGTCAGAATGAATTTAGGAATTCAAAGTTTAATTGAAATTTGTCCAAATATAGACTTGGATTGTTTATTAATTGGACTTGATGAAGGCAAGGACTCAAGTTCTCATAAACTTCAAGATTTAGTAGATGAGAATATCGATGAAATCAATTCTCTTCTTGTCAATCAAAAAATTATAAAAAAGGAGTTAAAATTGTGGAGTTCCAAAGGAAAGAAGAAAGTAAAAATTGGCGATAGAGAAGCATCGAACTTAATTGAAGGATACGAAGAGATTAAGAATTACACAGATATAATTGTTGATATTAGTGCACTTCCCAGAGGTGTTTACTTTTCTTTAATAGGAAAGCTACTTACATTAATAGATAAATATTCGGATAACACTCAAAATTTATTTGTTTGTATATCTGAGAATGCAAAAATAGATGAGTTAACAAAAGAAAAAGTAACAGAAGGAGATGTAAATTTTTTACATGGTTTTGGTGGAGGAATTGAGATAACTTCTGAAATTGATAAGCCTTTAGTTTGGTTTCCCATTCTCGGAGAAGAGAAATTATCACACGTTAGAAAAGCATTTGGAAAGATTACAGAGACGAAAAATAGATTGTATGAAATTTGCCCAACTTTTCCTTTTCCATCTAAAGACCCGAGGCGTTCTGATTCTATATTGATAGAATATCACGAATTATTATTTGATGAACTTGGAATAGAACCTCAAAATATTATGTATATTTCTGAGAGGAATCCATTTGAAGCCTACATTCAGTTAAGTAATGCTATTAAAAATTATAAAAAATCGCTTGAAATAATAAAAGGTTGTAAGGCAGCGTTATCTAATTTTTCTAGTAAACTACTATCTATCGGCACCTTATTAGCGGCTTATGAAAACAGAGATGATATTGGGGTATTAAATGTTGATTCTCAGGGGTATGACTATGTTGATAAAAATGAAGTAAAAAAAATCAAGTTAGAAAGTGAACTTTTTGTAACTTGGCTAACTGGAGAACCATACAATGATTAGCATAAAAAAAATACAAAAAAGAGAGGCTACTTGTGTAGGAAGTGGTCTTGTGGCATTAGATGTAATTGTTAATGGTAGTCCATCTACTCCGGCTAAATTATGTGCAGGAGGTTCTTGTGGAAACGTGCTATCGATACTAGCATTTTTAGGATGGGACTCGATGCCAATTGCTAGACTAGCGGATAATAATGCATCTGAGAAGCTTTTCGATGACTTTTTAAATATCGAGGTCAATACTTCCCTCATAACAACATCAAAAGACGGCACAACTCCAATAATTATCCATCGTATTTTGAAAGATAAGGAAGGAAATCCTAAGCATAAATTTGAGTTTAGAGTCCCAGATACTAATGCTTGGTTACCTATGTATAGACCGGTATTGGCCTCAGCAGTAAATGAATTAATTTCTTTACAATCAGAGTGTAAAGTTTTTTATTTTGATAGAGTTTCTAGATCAACAATCAATTTGGCAAAATATTATAAATCAAAGGGAGCTTTAATTGTTTTTGAGCCATCTTCAATTAAAGACGACAAACAATTTGTTGAATGTTTGGATATACCTCATATTATTAAATTTTCAAGCGATAGAATAAAAAATTATTCTGACTTATTTCCTGTACCAATTGCTCAACTTGAAATTGAAACTTTAGGGAAAGATGGTTTACGCTATAGATTGAAATCAGACAAAAATCCTTATTGGAAAACTATACCTTCATTTAAATTTGAGGACATTAAAGATACAGCTGGAGCTGGTGATTGGTGTACAGCTGGAATAATTAATGAACTTGGTTTTGATGGTTTAGAATCTTTTATGAAATCTGATAAAAGTGAAATCGAAAGAGCTCTTACTATAGGTCAAGTAATGGGAGGTATTAATTGTAGCTATGACGGAGCCAGAGGTATAATGTATAATATGTCTTATCAGTCATTTATTGATGTGGCACAGGCGATTCTCAATCAGAATAAAAAAATACCAACTATTGAACAAAGCCCAATTAAAATTTCTTCAATTAGTAATTTTAAATTTGATTTAATTCTTTAATTATTCCAAGTAACTTAAAATTTTACTTGCCATTTTTTTAGATACTACAATTAATTTTATTTTGAGTTTTCAAAAATTACTTTTAAATTTGACTAAATTTTTTCAAAATAAAATATTATTGTTAATAATCATTGGAAGCGAGACTTGAAAGTTTCGCTTTCTTTGTTTTTAGAGAAGGTTTTACTTTCTCATGGTGTTATAGTAACATTGCCAAAAAATAAACGGTTATAAAGTCTATAAAATGAAAACAGAACTCAGTAAAAATGGCTTTATTCATTTGACAAACCAAAGCCAAGAACAGCTACAAAGTGTGATTAATTCCCTTGGCGATGTCATCATGACTACAGATGTGGTTGTAAAGACCGAAAGCAAAGGTATGGTAACCACAGCCCTAGGCTTGGATTATCATACAGATCACCATAAGGCAAAATATATTTTATGGTATTGTTATAAACAAACAGACAAAGGCGGGGAAAGCATCATCATTGATGCCGAAAAAGTGTATTCGAAATTATCACTAGAATTTCAGGAAGAACTAAAAAAAATTAATCTCTTTGAACATAAAGTATTCCCGGACGATCAAGAATATTATCCATTAGTCGCCTTAGATGAAAAGGGTAAGAAAAAGTTCTACTACTCTTTTTGGCTTGTTAAAGATGAGGATAGAAGTAATGTAGCTTTAAGGGAATTTCAAAAAATTATAAAGGAAACGGATGCTACAGAAATCAAATTGCAAGAGGGAGATATTTTGATTGTAGACAACCATAGAGTTTTTCACGGAAGAAAAGCGATAGAAGGAAGCAAAAATCGTTTTCTAAAGAGGTATTGGATAGTGGAATCAAATAAAAATTTATAAATTATAAAACAATCAAAAAATGGAACAAGCAACACTTATGTATCCCGAACCAATTAGTAAGGAAAGAATATCCTACTTAATTAACGATAAAAACATTGACTCTAAAATTGCAGTACTTGATTTTGAGATGATTAAAATGAAGCTCCGCGAACCCGAAGAAGGAGAAAATTGGACACCCGAGCAATGCGAAAGTGCAGAAGTTGAATACAAACGATACTTGAATTTATGTTTGATTTTTGGTAAAGGAATTGTGCCCAATAAAATTCAAGATAAATTTTGGCATTATCATATTCTTGACACAAGGGCGTATCACAAAGATTGCGAGACTATTTTCGGACATTATTTACATCATTTCCCATATTTTGGAATGCGGGGAGAAGAAGATGCTAAAGACTTAGAAAATGCGTTTTACAAGACAAAGGAACTATACGCCCAAACATTTGGGGAAGAAATGACTAGAGAAAGTCAAGAAATGAAATGTTGGCATGATTGTCAGAACAGATGTTGGAATGCTTGTTCTAATAAATAATTGATTGACACAAAAAACGAAAGACACTACGGCTCATCCGCCATCGACTGTAATTTTTCAATTGCTTTTTCTTTGCTCATGATAAGGTTGATTTATACAAAGTTAATCAAAAATAATCTTGCTTTCAGTTATACTGAAATTTGGGTCAGCATAACCAAAATGAAGAAGAAAGCAAGAGATTTTACTATTTTAGAAACCTAATTTCAAAGTCGGATGGTTGTACATCGTTTTGGAAATCCTTAATCCTTGTGCTTCAATAGATAGCTTTCTATTTCCATATAATCAAAGATGTTTTCTTCGATAACAACCTGTTTAAATATATCCACTTGAATTTCTGCATCGAGTTCATCTTCATTCATAGACTGTGCTTCGGCAATGTAAAATTGCCATCCTACAAGGTCAATTCTATTTTGATTGTCATACAATAATTTTGCAAGCTCCAATTCTGATGGTGGTGCTTTTAATAGCGATGCCCATTTATCAAAGTTTGCAATTTTTGCAATGACGTGCTGTGCATTCATAAGACTGAAATTTTCTTCGTCAATGTCAAAGTCCGCAATAACCATTTCTATGTCGAAATACTTTGGTGTGTATTCGTAAAGAAAAGCAGTAGCTGTTTTGTCTAAAACAGGAGTTTTCGTTTTAAAATCTTTGTGTAGATTTTTTGCTTGAAGTTTGAAGTAATCAATAGTATTCATAATATAATCCTTTTATTTCAAAGATTATTACCCTGAGATTTTGCGTTCGTATTCTTTGGTCGGATAATAAGCTCTGAAGGTTATATTATCTAGTTATTGGTTGATGAAATCTTCGCACGAACGAGCAGGCTTACCAAAAAAACCTGCCACAAATATAAAAATTTCATTCAAATAATTTTAATGAGTTTCAAATTTATTTAACCAACATCCGAGTTTCATAGCACAAAATATTTCAAACAGATATAATTCTTCACTGTTTTCAATTGGCAGGAAAGCTATTTTTTGTTTAAACAGGAAATCTTTCGCAGGGGTAACATTATTATTAAAATCAAATTCTTTACGCCTTCCAGTGTATTCTTCGCCATTTAAAATTTGATGTCTAATCAAACCTATATTATAAGCCAATGTAGATGTGTTATGACTTTTGCCTCTTAAGTGCTGTAATGTCCTATGGATTATCCCTCTTGATATCCCAACATAAATTGGTTCGCTTCCATGAACGAAAACATACAGTCCTTTTACATCGGTTTTGTTTTTTCCGCCTTTGGTTTTGTAAGTATAGATGTCTTCGGATTTGAAAACGTTGTCTGTTAAAAGTTTTTTTCTAATAGAAGCCAATCCATTGCCGGTACTAAAGTGCTTTTCGATTTCGACACAGTTGTTTACAGGATCAAAATTGGCAAGTTTCTCCTCAAAATTATCCACTATGGTAGCAAATGATTTTCTGTAATCTTGCTTCTGTAAAAGGGTTTCTAATAAAGTACTTTCTAATTTCATTACAGAGAATCTTTAAATCCGAGTTTTGTATTTATATGAATTGTCTTTTCATTGTCATCTTGGGTAATTGCTTTTACATATTCAATTTTTGGGTTTTCGAATGCGTGTCGAATTAGTTTTAATTTAATTTCAGTTCCTATTTTTTTACCCCTATGTTCTGAATCCACACCAATTGTATAAATGTAAAATGTTTTTTTGTCATCATCAATATAGCCGTAACCATATCCGATGCATTTATTTTCAAATTTCACTAAACAGTATATGAGTCCAGGGAATGAATATGGGCTTTTAGTCGTCAATGCTGATTCGGTTAAAATGGTTATTTCCTCACTTATTTCAGATGATACTTTTGTTTGAAGTTCTATTAATCCTTTGGCTTCATCATTAGTCAGCGTTTCTTTTAAAATGAATTCATTTTTTAATTCTTCATCATAATTAAAATCTTCTTTTTTCAATAAATATGTTTTTCCCATAGTGGTGTCGTAATTTTAATTATTCGCTCTCAATAGGAGGCATTTGAAATTGATCTTCCAACCACAGATTAATGAGTGTTTGCGATTTAAGAAATGAAGTTACAAATCCAAATAAAGCCTTGAACGGAATATTTTCAATTCTCAATAAATGTGTCCTGAATGATGCATCGGTTGTTTTATCCCCCGAAGCCAGATTATCATTTCCTCTGCTTACAGCATTTTCTCCCTCATAGACGTTTATTGCTAAATCCAAATGGTTTAGAGTAGCGTTTTCAAAATCGGTTCCATACGGACTATCAGTATCTAAATGAATCATTCTTCCGAATCTTAGTCCATAGTTGTTGATTGCTGTAATTTCTTCTATCATCATAGAGAGATTACCATTATTATTCCTTTTCACAATAACCTCGAGCCTTAAAATCTTTTTGATATGTAACTCCCAATATTGTCTGTAATTTTCTTTTGGCGAACAGTCATCTAAAATATAGCAAGCACCTTCTTTGTTACGATTATATATTGATAAGTTCCTCCACCAATTTGGGTTTGCAGGCATTGAGATGGATTCAAACATTCTTTGGGGTGGAATATCATCATAAGCCTTATATGGATTGGCTCTTATGTACAAAGGCTTGTCTGTAAAGTTTGCCTTAGTCCAAGTGTATAATAATGGATTCAATTCGGAATCAATAAGTGTAAAAGAATTATTTATCCTTAAAATTTCAGAATTATTTATCTGACTAAAAGCATCACTTTTAATCAGCTCAAAATCTTGAACTCCGTTTTCTTTTCTTCTGATTGCATCAAATAAGCTAGGCTCTTTTTGGAATAACGGTTGTGACATTTCATAAATTTCACATCTTCTTTTCCAACTCAGTTTGGATTTTATTTCATCAATTTCAAATGTCATCATGAAACAGGTAATCCTTTCCATTCCATTAAAGTTTAGAAAATTACCTATTATCAGATAACCGCTGACCATTTCGATTTCTCTCTCATCAATAAAATCAATTCTAAAGTCCAACAAATCCTTAATATCCTTATTGCCATTGTTTAATTCGCTGTTTAAAAAATCATGTGTGGCTACGCCAGAATCGTTAATTTTAACTGCGAGACGTTCAAGGCTCTTATAGTAGTTTTCAATATCCATTTTAGTGTGCTGTATTATATTTTTAATACTTTCTCATCCACAAGAACCCATTCTTTGCCATTAGATGTAATCTGAATGGTTTTGTTTAATAGATTTCCCTTTAATGATTCGATTGATTTAGTTGTTATTTTTGACCTTTCGTTCACTTCTAAAAATAAATCACGAACTTCAATCAAACCCCAGCCTTGCTTATCTTCTCTTGAAAAGTATAAATACAAATTTCTGAAGGTTTCAGGGTATCCCAAGCGGTATGTTCCATTTCCACCTGCTGTGGCAAAAATCGGTGCACTTTCTCCTTTTTTTATTCCCGAAACCGTTCTTGATACAGTATGAATCTCATTCTTTATTTCTGCGATTTTTGCATCAAATATTTCTTTGCTTTCCCTATCATTTATTTTCTCATCCGTAAGATTAATATTTATGGCACATAGACCTTGGTCACTTGTGCTTGGAAGAAAATTTATTTGGTAACAAGTATCGTCGAAACGGTGGCGATAGTATTCCTGAAAGTTTTCCTTGAATTCATTTCTGTTTTTGAATTTTGAAATATGGAAATAGTAACTATTGTCATCCTCGCCAAGAATATAGCCATAACCTCTATCAGAGAAATATTTTATAATAACACCTTTCATTTACGTAATATTTTAAATTTTTATAATTGTCTATCAAATATATAGATTATTTAACAATACGCCTAGAGATTCAAATCAGTACACTTTTTGCTGACGATTTACAAATATGAGATATAGAATATTTTGGTTTTCGTATGTGTTTATAATAAGTATTTATAAACAACCATTAAAGCTTTTTTCTATAATTAATTGAAAAAAGTCCCTTGATTTTAACTTTTGAAACCAACTTATATAGAATGAATCTATTTTTTAAATCCCTATATTTACACAAAAATAAACCGATTAATTAAATGGCAACAACAGTTTTTGAAAACAATATTCAAGAACTTAATTTCACCTTTATTACAGACAAAGGTAGAAGCGGCGTATTGTTAACAGAAAGTTACGAGAACCTTTCGCAGACAATATCTAGTCCGGATATACTATTTGCATTGGAAACGGCAAAAATTAAATTTGAAGCAGACGCTGTTTATTTTCGTTACTTTCAAGACGGGAGAGCTGCTGTTGCTCAGTTGTACATCTTTGATTATACAAACAAAACATTAACAACAGAGGATAGAAACCGCATCCATAGAAACATGTGGAACGGTTATCAAGTTCCTGCTTATATTATTATAGAAAAATCTACTGTCAGTGTATTCGATGCGAGAGAAAAACCTAACGAAGATAAAGAACATTATGCAGAGCAAATTATCACAAAGACAGGTGAAGCATTAAAATCGTTTAATGCACAAAGTTTTGATGACGGTTTGTTTTGGGAAGAAGAGGTTAATAAAAAACGCTTTCAATTTGATCAGTCAGCTACTCGAGATTTGATTCGAGGACTTAAGAATGTATATGAAGGTTTCCAGAAGGAATCCAATTTAGATAAACATGTTGCGTTAAAACTTTTGGTACAAAGTTTATTGATTAAGTATCTGGAAGAGCGTGATGAAGATTCTAAAAGCGGTTATTTTGCAGGAACCTACTTCAAAAATAATTTTCAATGTACTGATTTTTGTGATGCCATTCGCAAAGGTAAATTGCTACTTTTATTAGATAAATTAGCAGAAGATTTTAATGGAAAAATATTTGAATGGCATAAAAGGGATGAATCGGATGCTAGAGAAGCCATTCAAAAGGTTGAAGTACAAAGATTAGCAGATTATTTAGATGGAAATAATAACAACGGTCAACTGGTCCTGTGGAGACTTTATTCGTTTTCTCATCTCCCGGTTGAAGTAATCAGTTCTGTATATGAAGAATTACTTACTAATAGTAAAGACATTGTTTATACACCAGAGATGATTGTATCGACTCTTGTTGATGAGTGTATGCCACTTAAAGTTCCTCAAAAGAATTTTAAAATAATCGACGTAAGTTGTGGTTCAGGCATTTTTTTAGTAAAAGCTTACAAGCGTATCGTTCAATGGTGGAGATACGAACAGTGGCAAAAAACAGGGAAATTAGAAAAGCCATCTCTTCCGGTATTAAAAGATTTATTGTTAAAAAGCATACATGGAGTAGATATTCAACAAGACGCTATACGATTATCCATTTTTAGTTTGGCGTTAGCTATTTTGGACGAGGTAAATTTAGATCCTCCAACATGGGGTAAACTAAAATTTCCTGACATGAGTGGAAATGTTGTAACTAAAGACTTTTTTGAGTTTATAACTAATAATGCTCCAAATGATTTTTCTTTAGTGATTGGAAATCCTCCCTTTAATTTAGCTGAAGTAGATGGGAAGGAACCAAGTAGAAAGAAGTACTTTAAAGATTTAAATCAAAAAATAGGATACAAGAGCGACATAATTATTCCGGATGAAAACCCAGCACTTCATTTTTTGGTACAATCGATGAAATTGTTAAAAGCGGAAGGGGTATTATCAATGATTCAACCTTCGGTTCCAATCTTATATCAGAAGGATAAAGTTTTCAGGTGTGAGTTATTCTCTATGTATAATCTTTTACAAGTAATAGATTTTACAAAACTCTCCGATAAGTTATGGAGTGGGAAAAATGTTCCCACAGCAGCTGTTTTTATTCAAAAACTTGTGCCAGATTCTGAACCTGTGTTGCACTTAATTGCTAATCGTACTTTTTCGAATACCAATAGGTTATTTTTAGAGTTCGATCATTATGATTTTCATTTTATCACTAAAGAAGAGATAATGGATAATCTTTTTATTTGGAAAGCTAATCTATTAGGAGGAGGTCGAATAGTTAACCTTTTACAAAGGTTATCTAATAGTAGAACTTTAGGGCAGTTCATTGAATCTTTGAGAGGTCAAGGATGGGTAAGAGGAGAAGGATTTATTGAAAATAAAAGCGGAAAAATAATTGAGTATATAACTGGCGAGAATTATTTGCCCGCATTCGCTTTAGAGGAAGACAAAATAAATACTGATGAGATAATCCTTTGTGATGTTAAAAAGTTTCATAGAAAAACAAATCAATTAATCTTTACGCCTCCTCATTTATTAATTAGAGCACACATTGGACAAAGTAAATTAGTTGCACATTTATCAGATGAATACCTTGTCTTTAGGAATAAAATAATTAGTATTCATGCTCCTCAAAAAGACAAAAATTTACTATTAGAAATAGAAAGTTATTTTAAAGAGTTTGGACAACTCTTAAGATTTATAATTCTCGCTACAAGTAGTCAAATTAAGGTAAGTCGGCATTCAGTACCCATGACTGAAGATTTTATGGATTTACCATTTCCAGAAGATTTAAACTTATTAAAAACTTCAGAAGTTGAAAAAGTAATTATAGAGGATATCCTAAAATATCAATTTTCAAAATTTAATTCTGAGAAAATTGTTAATAGTACTGAGCTCAATTCTTTTTCTGTAACGTTTAGTAAAACGCTAAATAGTATCTATTATTCAAATAATAATCAATTTCAACTATACAAAATTTTGGATGCCGGAGATTATTATGTTTTGCATTTTGAGTATGGTGAGAATGTATTTAACTATGAAGAAGAGAAAATTTCAGATTTAGAACAATATATAGAAGAAGCTATTCCTCAAAGTAATACTAACCAGCAAGAGATACATATTCAAAAAATAATGAAAGTATATGGCAAGGATAGTATTATTTTGGTAAAGCCAAAGCAATTACGATATTGGTTACCCTCAATTGCACTACGAGATGCTGATGAAGTATTTGCAGACTATGTAAAAGCCCGTTATCCACATGCTTAGAAATAGTCAATCTCCATATCAATTACCTTTGTCAAATGATTTGTCTGTACCGGATAATCATGAGGTAGAACAGATTTTGTTATTTGTAGACAATTTTGTATCTGGATTTCCCAATTATTATAAAAATATAAAAGATTCAGATCGTGAAAATAGGGTTAGCGATTTCTTAGTACATCACTTTCAACTGTGTAAAATTGAAAATAATTTAGATTATTTTCCGTACGATTTTAGGAAAAATCCAACTCAAGAGGAATCAACGAAGGAGACTGATATTGGCGTTTTTGTATTAACTAGAGGGAGAAAGCCTTATCCTCTTTTGGAATTTGAAGCAAAACGTTTTTCAGAGTCTTCAAGTAATGAGCAGTATGTGTATGGGAATCGAGGAGGGATTGAGCGTTTTAAACGAGGCCATCATTCATCACATTTGAAAGTATGTGGCATGTTTGCTTACGTACAAAGTCGTACAATAGATGAATGGTTTACGAAAGTAAATGGATGGTTAACAGATAAATTTAATAACAATTCCGATTCTACAATAACATGGATTGAAAAGGAGCAGCTTTTAAAACATTCTAATCTTGTATCAGTTGTGAAATACTTTTCAAATCACCCTAGGGTTAAAGGAACTGATAATATAGAACTTTGGCATTACTTTATAGACTTGAAATAATTTTTTGAGGATTTTTTCTATTTTTAGAAAATGATTATATTTGCATTCACTTTTCATAAATTTAAATTACAACTTAAATTATTAAGCGAGACCTTCGGGTTTCGCTTTTTTTGTTTATTAAGAAACAAATCAATATTTTGTTTTATTTTTTAAATTTAAAATCTTTATCATAATTTAATACAAAAGATAGG
This sequence comes from Flavobacterium sp., assembly GCF_028689845.1. Taxonomy (GTDB): domain Bacteria; phylum Bacteroidota; class Bacteroidia; order Flavobacteriales; family Flavobacteriaceae; genus Flavobacterium. Next base: position 32,630 of record NZ_JAQVCH010000014.1, read on the forward strand.
TTTAATAATACTGAAAATTCCGGCTCAACTTATATCAGTTAATTTGTGAGCAAAAATAGTTACAACCCATGTATCCACCTTTAGAAATAAAAAGCAAATATGCTCGAGAAGCACTTTGTAGTACTTCGTTAGAAGATTTACCTGATGAGCAGTGGAAACTGATAGAAAACTTTGAAAACTATGCTATTTCCAACTATGGGCGGGTAAAGAGTCTAGAGCGGAATACACTTTCATTTAATGGAAGAGAGAGAAATCAACCGGAACTGATCATGAAGTTGATTTTTGTTAAACAGTTTAACTATTATCTCAATCGCAGCGATTATAATGTTCATTGTACACTGTCATTTGAAAGTAAAAAATACCGTAAGTCAATTGGACGATTAGTTTACTTTCATTTTGTAGAAAAGTTTGATTTGAGTGATCGTTCTATCGTTATATCTTTTAAGGATAATGATAAACTAAACGTGCATTTTGATAACTTAGAGAAAATTTCTGTAAGTACCAAAAGATTGAGAACATACGAGTCTGATAGAGCAAGAACTCGTCGGGTTGATTATATAAAGCCAGTGAGTCAATATACTGTTTCTGGAAAATTAGTAGCAGATTATGAAACAATCTATGAAGCAGAAAGAGTTGTTGGAGTTGGATGCGAAAGCATTCAAGATGTAATAAACAAGGAATTTCTAACTGCTGGCGGGTTTCGATGGTTTTTAAAAGATTACCAACCAAAGAGTGAAGATTTTATTGTCAAACCGAAATCGCAATCTTCAGAAAAACAGTTTAATGAGTTACTTTGGGAGAAGTTAGGCAAACCACCAATTGATTTAAACAACCCACCTGCTTGTTTGAATCTTTCTCTTAAAGATCTTCCTGGGGAAGAATGGCGGGCAATTCCATATTTTGAAGATTCTTTTGCTGTTTCTAATAAAGGAAGAGTAAAAAATTTAGGTGGTTGGACTTCGGGGGCTAAAAAGTTTTTTTTACAAGAGCGAATATTGTCACAAAACTTGGATGATAAATATGAAAAAAAGATGTATCTCTATGTGGTATTATTGCACAAAGGAAAGATTTACAAAAAAACGACTACTCGTTTACTTTACTACTGCTTTGTTAAAGAATTCGATATAAAGAATAGAAAAAATGTTGTGATTAATCGTAATGAGCCATTTTGGGATATAGATATTACAAAACTCTCATTGCGACCCGTAAATTCTGCCTTGAAAAAAAAGTAAAAGGGAATACAAAGACCTAGTAAAATAATATCGACTGTACTTATATTATACAGAATAAATTACACTACTCTTTTTGGGCTTTTTATCGAGCTAGGTTTAAAAAGCTAGAAATGCTGGACTCAACAAAATAAGGCAATCAGCGTGGCTTAAAAATCGATTTAGGGCTATCTTAGGCATAATTCCGTTCGATATATCCCAAAAAAATGCCGTTCAGAAATTTCAAATTCTCGAACGGATTTTTTTGTTTGTAACTATTTTAAAAACAAAACGTTATAAAATGAAAATGCCACCTTTTAGGTGGCATGTCCAGAAGAGCTCCCCCTCTTGGGCTCGAACCAAGGACCCTCTGATTAACAGTCAGATGCTCTAACCAACTGAGCTAAGGAGGAAGGTATATAACCTTTTTTGCGAGTGCAAATATAAAGCGAAATTTCTTCTTTCCAAATAAATAATGAAAAATTTTCCGCTTTTCTTTTTCTTTTTAACCCGTCACTAAATGCCAAATGTCATTTCCGAACACTAAAGCCATTAAGGTCAATAGAATAACAACACCAATAGTTTGAGCAACCTCTAATGTTTTTTCGGTTGGTTTTTTACGCGTAATCATTTCAATTAAGATAAAAACGGCATGACCGCCATCTAAACCTGGAATTGGTAGAATATTTAAAAAAGCTAACCATACAGAAAACATCGCCGTAAAGGACCAAAAGAATGTCCAATCCCATTCTGGTTTGAATATTTTAAACATCCGCAACGGGCCACTAACTTGTTTGTAAGCTTCTGTTTTTGTATTAAAAATAATTTTAAACTGTTTGATTTGTCCCGTTAAGGTTGAAATTGTTTTGTTAAAACCAGCAGGAATCGCTTCTAAAAAACTCAATTCTTTGGTTACATAAGCATCCTGTAAGGTATGAAACTGATTCAAAAACCCTAATTTTGAATCTTCAGTCGTTAAGGCCTTAATGGTAATTGTTTCGTTGTTTCGGATTACTTTTAAGTCAATACTATCGTTGCGATGTAATTGAATCACTGAAGCAAATTCGTCAAAATATTCAAGATGAATGCCATCAAGTCCAATGATCTTATCGCCCTTTTTCAAGCCTGCTAAATCAGCAGGTCGTCCTGGTACAATCGAATCAATAATGATTTCTTCGCGGGCCGCCAAAAAGTTTTTCCCTGCACGTTTAATTACGTCACGTTTCCCTTCATCGGTTAAATCAAACGTTACTTCTTTTCCTTCGCGTTCCACCGTAATATTGTCTCCAAATAAAATTTCTAAAGGCAATTGATCAAATTTTGTTTGCGTCTTTCCATCTACTTTAAGAATTTTATCGCCATTGCGAAGACCTAAAATCTTTCCAACAGAATCTACAGCTACGCCATGCGTAATTTTAGAATTATCAATAAAATTATCACCGTGATTTAGAAACAAACAGATGTAGATTATCCAAGCCAAGAAAAAGTTTACAATAACACCACCCATAATGATGATTAAGCGTTGCCAGGCTGGTTTACTTCGGTATTCCCATGGTTGAGGCTCTTGTTTGAGTTGCTCTTTATCCATGCTTTCATCAATCATTCCTGCAATTTTTACATAACCACCCATAGGAAGCCATCCAATTCCATATTCTGTTTCACCAATTTTCTTTTTAACTAAAGAAAACCAAGGATTAAAAAATAAATAAAATTTTTCAATACGTGTTTTAAAATATTTGGCAGGTAAAAAGTGACCAAGTTCATGCAGTATCACTAAAAAAGACAAACACAAGATCAATTGTGTTATTTGAATAAGTATTTCCATGAATGCGTTTTAAAATTCAAAATTGCTCACAAAAGTAAGGTTTTCACTTTACAAATGAACAGAATAAAACGGTTGACACTAATTTTTTATGAATTTTTTATAAAATGTCCCCGCCGAAGTGTGCATATTCAAGTAATAAACACCGTTAGAAAGGCTACTAACATTCAATTTGTTTTCGAAACCGGTTTGAATCGTTTGTCCTAATTGATTTAATACAACCACTTTTTCAAGCAACATCGTTTCTGGAATTTCAATAGAAAGATAATTAGTGGTAGGATTAGGAATTAGTTGGATAACATTTGCCCAATCTAAAGATGGAATGCCTAAAGTAGTTGAATTATTCTTTGAAATGAGGTGTTTTTCTGGATCAAAAGTAGCACTGGTTACTGCAAAAGGAACATTTACTATAAATTGTTGCCCATTTGAAGTATGTTCTAAAACGACGTCAAACGTCTGACCAGTAGCACCATTTAACCTTACTGGAATTGGCATTTCAAAGAAACTCACACTGCTATTTGATTGGGATTGATTTACCGTAATTAGGGCTTGATTTATAGCATTATTTGCCACTGTTATCGTATAAGAGGGATAACCTTGGTTGTATAACCAATCGTTAAAAAACTCTGTTAAATCTAGGCCAGAAGCATTTTCTAAGTGGTACTTTAAATCATCAGTTACTGCATGTCCATAGGCTAACGAAGGGTCTGCTAAATAATTTTTTAAGGCCTGAAAGAAAACGGCATCACCTAATTTCCATCGCAACATGTGCACAACCATTGCTCCTTTATTATAACTTAATCGGCTACTAAAAATTCTATTGGCACTTAATGCTTGTGAATCACTTAAATAAACAGCACCGCCCGATTGCGAAGTAATAAAGTTAATCATGTCTGATTTTTCATCAATAAACGCTTCTGAACCATCGAGGTTTTCAATAACCATTGCGGCTAAATAGGTTGCAAAACCTTCGTTTAACCAGATGTCTTTCCAAGTGCCACATGTAACTTTATTGCCAAACCATTGATGAGCTAATTCATGTGCAATCAAGCCACGACTAAAACCGCCCATAAACGAAACCGTAGTGTGTTCCATACCACCACCCCAACCAAATTGAGCATGCCCATATTTTTCATTGGAAAAAGGATATGTTTCAAACAACTCCTCATATAAATTCATAATTGGCAAAGTAACGGCCAAACTATTTTGAACAGAAATTATATTTTCTGGATAAATATAATTTACAATCGGAAATTGATTAGGAGCTGTCCCTGCTTGTTGGTTAAAAATGGTATAATTTGTTACGGCAATGGCTACTAAATAGGCAGGAATAGGATAGTTGTGTTGAAAATGGGTGGTTTTTGTACCGTTACCGTTATCAACGATTCCCATTTGTATGCCATTCGTCACACTAGTATATTGCGAAGGAGCGGTAATAAATACATCAATACTATCAATTTTATCATTCAAATCTTGTTTACAAGGCCACCATTCTCTTGCTCCAAAAGGCTCAGAAAGTGTCCAAAGAATTGGTGTTCCGTTGTGCGTGTCTAAGGTAAATGCATCTTCTTCAAAATTTGGAGCTCCAGCATAACTTACCGAAACAATATTCGTTGTTCCAGCATTTAACGTTGTTGGAAAAGTGATGACCAATTCTTTTGTTAAAGCATTGTGATTAAAAGACAACGATTGTCCGTTTCTCATCACAGAACCTACAGTAAGTCGGTTGCTGTAATAGCTATCACTTGTATCTGTGATGGTGCTTAAATCAAATGTGATGGTATTCATGTTTTCTAATGCCACAAAATGTGTTGTAATATTTCCACTGATGAAATAGACTGCAGGATTAACACTCAATTCTAATTTTTGATAAACCACATCATAATTTGCCGTGTTGGGGTTTGCTTGAAAATTAATGACTTGGGAAGAAGATTTTAATTCGGATTCTGCAATTTCATTTGTTTCATTTACAAAAGTTTGAGCATAAAATAGTTGAATAGCAAACAGAAAGCCAAAAAGCAGGATTTTTTTCATTGAATTGGGAAATTGATGTCCAAATGTAAAAAAAAATAGTTACGAATGGCTTTTCTGTACTATTATTTAGCATTTGTTTAATGCTTTGAATCAATTACTTGAACCTTTTTATTCAACTAATAGGCCAGTTTTTGACGGTTAATAAAATAAAAAAAGGACTTCTTTACCTTAATAATGAAGTCCTTTTTATTTTAGGATTGCTTTTTAGGGTTATAAATTCGCAAAGAAATCATTTCCTTTGTCATCGGTTATGATAAAAGCAGGAAAATCTTTAATTGTTATTTTCCGAACGGCTTCCATCCCTAATTCTGCAAAATCCACAACTTCAACAGATAAAATATTTTCTTTGGCCAAGATAGCTGCAGGGCCACCAATAGAACCTAAATAAAAGCCACCATATTGATGACAAGCTTGTCGAACTTCGTCGGTGCGATTGCCTTTTGCCAACATAATCATACTGCCGCCGTGTTTTTGAAATTCTTCTACATAAACATCCATTCTTCCGGCAGTTGTTGGTCCAAAACTTCCCGAAGCCATTCCTTCAGGGGTTTTTGCTGGTCCGGCATAATAAACAGGGTGATTTTTAAAATAGTCAGGCATCGGTTTCCCAGAATCTAGTAATTCTTTAATTTTAGCATGAGCAATATCACGAGCAACAATCAATGTTCCGTTTAATTTTAATCTTGTTTTGATTGGATAGTTAGACAATTCAGCTAAAATTTCTTTCATCGGACGGTCTAACTCAATCGTCACAGGATCTTCTAGATGGGGAGCTGTTTCTGGTAAAAACCGTTTCGGATTGGTTTCCAATTGTTCTACAAAAATGCCCTCTTTCGTGATTTTTCCTTTGATATTTCGATCAGCCGAACACGAAACACCCATGCCAACAGGACAAGATGCCGCATGTCGTGGCAAACGAATTACACGAACATCATGCGTTAAGTATTTTCCGCCAAATTGAGCTCCAATAGCACTTTCTTGACAAATTTGTTGAACACGTTTTTCCCATTCTAAATCTCTAAATGCTTGACCCGCCATGTTTCCAGTGGTTGGCAAATGGTCAAAATAGCCAGCCGACGCTTTTTTTACTGCTGCTAAATTGGCTTCGGCAGAAGTGCCGCCAATAACCAACGCTAAATGATAAGGAGGGCAAGCCGAAGTGCCTAAATCCATAATTTTCTCTCGAACAAAAGCATCCATGGCTTTTTCATTTAAGAGCGATTTCGTTTTTTGATATAAAAATGTTTTATTGGCAGAGCCACCGCCTTTTGCTAAAAACAAGAATTCATACGAATTTCCCTTTTTAGCATAAATATCAATTTGAGCGGGTAAATTAGATCCCGAATTTTTTTCTTCAAACATGGAAATTGGCACAATCTGCGAATAGCGTAAGTTCCGTTTTTGATAGGTATTGAAAATCCCTCGCGATAACCATTCGCCGTCATCGGCACCGGTGTAAACATCTTCGCCTTTTTTGGCCATAACAATCGCCGTTCCTGTATCTTGGCAGGAAGGAAGTTCTCCTTCAACCGCAACCACCGCATTTTGCAATAAATTATACGCCACAAATCGGTCGTTGTCGGTTGCTTCAGGGTCGTCAATGATTTTTCGAAGTTTTTCTAAATGCGTAGAACGAAGCATAAACGAAACATCGCTTAACGCTTCTTCGGCTAAAAGAGCTAAGCCTTTTGGGTCGATTTTTAAAATTTCACGGTCACCCAATTTTTCAACGGTTACAAAATCAGTCGTGATTTTTCGATAGTTGGTGTCGTCTTTTAAAATTGGATAAGCGTCTTGGTATATAAATTCCATGGTTCACTAAATTAAGTAGGTAAAGTTAAGATTTATTAAAAGATTGAAAAAAAGAAATCTTAAAAATTATACGTCAACGAGCTATTTTTATAAAAAGTTTACCTTTAATTGTCTTTAAAAAAAATAGTAAAAAAGTTGCATTTTGCTCTTTAACAATTCCTTACCTTTGCACCCGATATAAACAAAATTGATATGTTACAATTAGCAGTTATTCGAGAGAATAAAGAACGCGTAATCAAAGCATTAGCGAAAAGAAATCTAGATGCTCAAAGCTTAGTCGATACGGTTTTAGATTTAGATGAAAAAAGAAGAGCTACGCAGGTAGAATTAGATACTATTTTGGCAGAATCCAATTTGCTTTCTAAGGAAATTGGTGAAATGATGAAATTGGGTGAAAAATCCAAAGCTGAAATTGTCAAACAAAAAACGCTTCAACTTAAAGAAAAAAGTAAAGAATTAGCAGAAAAATTAGACGGCTATACGACTGCTCTTTCTGAAGAATTATATAAAATACCAAACACACCTACAGAAATTGTTCCAGAAGGAAAAACACCAGAAGATAATTTAACTATTCATGAAGAAGGAACTGTTCCAAGCTTACATGAAGGAGCTTTACCGCATTGGGAATTAGTCAAAAAATATGACATCATTGATTTTGAATTAGGCGTAAAAATTACTGGTGCTGGTTTTCCGGTTTATAAAGGAAAAGGAGCCAAGTTGCAACGGGCTTTAATTACTTATTTTTTAGATAAAAATACCGATGCTGGTTATTTGGAGTACCAAGTGCCGCATTTAGTAAATGAAGCTTCTGGAATTGGAACGGGTCAATTGCCTGATAAAGAGGGGCAAATGTATCACGATGCAACCGATAATTTATATTTGATTCCAACTGCAGAAGTGCCGGTGACGAATATTTTTAGAGATGTCATTTTAAATGAAAGTGAATTGCCAATCAAATGTACCGCGTATACGCCGTGTTTCAGAAGAGAAGCCGGTTCTTATGGAGCTCACGTTCGCGGATTAAACCGTTTACATCAATTTGATAAAGTAGAAATTGTACGAATTGAACATCCAGATCATTCACATCAAGCATTGGATGGAATGGTTGAACATGTAAAAATGATACTTAACGAATTAAAATTACCATATCGAATTTTGCGTTTGTGTGGTGGCGATATGGGATTTGCATCGGCTATAACCTATGATTTTGAAGTCTATTCTACGGCTCAAGAACGTTGGCTAGAAATTAGTTCTGTTTCTAATTTTGAAACCTTTCAATCCAATCGACTAAAATTGCGATATAAAGATAAAGATGGTAAGAATCAATTGGCTCATACGTTAAACGGAAGTTCATTGGCTTTACCTAGAGTTTTAGCCGGAATTTTAGAAAATTACCAAACACCTGACGGAATTGTGATTCCTGAAGTTTTACGTCCGTATACCGGATTTGATATCATCAATTAAAAAAGTTAATCTTTAGACAAACCATGTACTAATTAGCGAAAAAAAGCTACTTTAGTACATTGTTTTTTTTAGCTATGCAGAAAATTTTTCTTTTACTCTCCTTCTTTTGTTCCCTATTGGTTTCGTCTCAAAACGAACAATTGGCTCAAAACTATTACGATAAAGGAGAATTTGAAAAAGCGGTATTAAGTTATGAAGAGCTTTTAAAAAGTCAACCCGGAAACAGCATTTATTTTCAACGCGTGACCGATTGTTATCAGCAATTACTTCAATTTGATAAAGCTGAAAAAACCATTCAAGACCGACTTACAAAATTCCGAATGGCTAGTATGTATGTGGAGTTGGGTTACAATTACCAACTTCAGAAACAACAAGCAAAAGCCGAATTAAATTACAAAGAAGCAATTGAAAAAATTAAGGAAAATAGTTCAAACGTCTACAGTGTGGCGAGCTCTTTTGAACAGAAAGTGTTGTTAGAATATGCCTTGCAAGCCTATCAACTCGCCATTTCCATCGACCCTAGAAACAAATTTAATTATCAAATGGCTTTGCTTTATGGCCAAATGGGAAAACCTGAATTGATGATTGAAAAGTATTTAGACGAAATGTATGAAAACCCACAAAACAGTGTGATTGTTCAAAATCAGTTAACGCGTTTTATGAACGATGATTCGGATGAGACTTTTAATCCGATGCTTCGAAAAGCACTTTTGATTCAAGTGCAAAAGAATCAATCGGTTTTTTGGAATCAAATGCTAAGTTGGTTTTTTGTGCAACAAAAAGAATACGGAAAAGCGTTTGTACAAGAAAAAGCAATCTATAAAAGAGAACCTGATTCGTTTTCGAATATTGTTAATTTAGCCGAATTAGCGATTGAAGAAGAGGAAGATGTTATCGCAATTGAGATTTTAAATTTTATTTTAGACAATACACAAGATGTCGATTTGCAAATTTATGCACAACAGTTTTTAATGGCAATTCAAATAAAAAAAGCGAAAGAAGCTGACTATACTTCCATCAAAAACCAATTTGAATCGCTTTTAAAACAATATGGAATTAGTCCGTATACCATTTCTTTACAGCGATTGCAAGCCGAATTCGTTTCCTTTAAAATGAAGAATCCAGAAGAAGGAAAAGCAATTTTACAACGAGCAATGGAACTACCGCTTACTAAATTTCAAGCTGCAGAAACAAAGATGGAATTGGCAGATATTTTACTGTTTGAAGAGAAATTTAATCAAGCTTTATTGTATTATTCTCAAATTCAAGACGATTTAAAAAATGATGTACTTGGTCATGAAGCTAGTTTAAAAGTAGCCACAACGAGTTATTATAAAACCGATTTTGCTTGGGCGTTAACACAGTTAAAAGTGCTTAAATCGGCCTCTACCCAACTTATTGCCAATGATGCATTGGAGTTGTTTTTACTAATAAATGACAATACAGTTTCCGATTCAACGCAAACGGCTTTAAAGAAATTTGCAAAAGCAGATTTTTTACTTTATCAAAATAAAAAACAAGAAGCGTTGGAACATTTTCAACAAATCTTAAAGGAACATAAAGGCGATCCAATTGAAGAAGTTACCTTATTACGCCTCGGAAAAACCTATGAAGAACTAACCGATTATGATAAGGCTTTATCGTTTTATCAACAAATTATTGATGGTTTCCCAGAAAGTATTTATCGTGACGAAGCACTGTTCTTCTCTGCAGAAGTGTACAATAAATACCTCAATCAACCCGAAAAAGCAAAACCATTGTATGAAGCCGTTTTGTTTAATCACCAAGATAGCATTTATTATGTAGAAGCTCGAAAGAAATTTAGACAACTTCGAGGCGATTCTAATTTATAAAGCGAATTGATTTTTTCACTTTCATTTAAAAGCAAAATTCAAAATATGATTTTATATAACGTAACCATCAATATTGATAGTAGTGTTCATGACCAGTGGATGCATTGGATGCAAACCAAACACATTAATGATGTTTTAGCAACTGGAAAATTTTCTTCAGCTCGAATGGTGAAAGTTTTAGTAGAAGAAGAAGGAAGTATGACCTATTCTATTCAATATACAACCGAAAATAAGGAAAAATTAAATCGCTATTTTCAAGAGGATGCTCCACAATTGCGGCAAGAAGGACTTGCTTTGTTTGGCGATAAAATGCTTGCGTTTAGAACAGAACTGCAAGTCATTAGTGAGCATTTTCCACAATCGGCCCTACAATAAACGACTAATTTAAAAGGCTCGTTTCCTCGAATGGATTCAAGAAAATATGGAAAAAGTAAAAGCAAAAAAACACCTGGGACAGCATTTTTTGAATGATGAAAGCATCGCTCAAAAAATAGCCGATTCATTATCGCTTTCAGGATATCAAAACATCTTAGAAATTGGCCCGGGAATGGGTGTTTTAACAAAATATCTTTTAGAAAAACCGGTTACTACTTTTGTGATTGAAATTGATACAGAATCGGTTGCCTATTTGCAAAAACATTATCCCAAATTAGAAGGTAAAATTATTTCTAAAGATTTTTTAAAATACAATCTTTCAGAAGTTATGGGAACAGAGCCTTATGCTATTATTGGGAATTTTCCGTATAATATTTCGACACAAATTGTCTTTAAAACCTTAGAATTACGTCACCAAATTCCAGAATTTTCTGGTATGTTTCAAAAAGAAGTGGCAGAGCGAATTTGCGAAAAAAAAGGGACAAAAGCCTATGGTATTCTTTCGGTTTTGACCCAAGCCTTTTATGAAGCAGAATATTTATTTACCGTTTCCGAACACGTTTTTATTCCGCCCCCAAAAGTAAAATCGGGTGTTTTGCGGTTGCGAAGAAAAGAAAACTTTACCTTGCCCTGTGATGAAAAACTGTTTTTTACGGTGGTAAAAACCGCGTTTAATCAACGAAGAAAAACCTTGCGAAATAGTTTAAAAACCTATCAATTATCCGATAGTTTAAAAGAAGATAGTATCTTTGACCTCAGACCGGAACAACTTTCGGTAGAACAGTTTATCGAACTCACGCAAAAAATAGCCGCCGATGGAGTTTAAAATCAGCAGAGAATTCCTCACCAATATTGAGCAATTAATTAAAGAGAATAAGGAGCATGAATTACATGATTTACTCCATGAGATTCACTATGCTGATATTGCCGAAATCATGGAAGAATTGGACCATGATGAAGCGAGTTATATTTTTAAGATTCTAGATAGCGAAACTACATCTGAGATTTTACTTGAGCTCGATGAAGAAGTTCGTGTAAAAATCTTACGCGATTTATCGCCTAAAGAAATAGCAGAAGAGCTAGATGAGTTATCTACCGATGATGCCGCCGATATTATTGCCGAATTACCTCAAGGTCGTAAAGAGCAGGTAATTTCTGAACTCGAAGATGTTGAACATGCCAAAGATATTGTGGATTTACTTCGTTATGACGAAGATTCTGCTGGTGGTTTAATGGGAAAAGAGTTAGTAAAAGTGAATGAAAATTGGAACGTACTCACGTGCGTCAAAGAAATGCGTATTCAAGCAGAAAATGTTTCTCGCGTACATTCCATTTATGTTGTAGACGATGAAAACCGATTAAAAGGACGTTTATCGTTGAAAGATTTACTCACAACCTCTACCAAAACACCTATTAGTGAGGTGTATATTCCTAAAGTAGATTATGTAAAAGTAAATACGAAAGACGTTGAGGTTGCCCGAATTATGCAAAAATATGATTTGGAAGCGATTCCAGTGGTGGATGAAATGGGAAGACTCGTGGGTCGGATTACGATTGATGATATTATTGATGTAATTAAGGAAGAAGCCGATAAAGATTACCAATTAGCGGCTGGTATTTCGCAAGACGTAGAAGCAGATGATAGTATCATTCAATTAACCAAAGCCCGTTTGCCTTGGTTAGTGCTTGCATTGTTTGGCGGATTTATCGCCGTTAAAATTTCAGGTCAATTTGGCGATGCGATGGAAAAATTTGGGGTATTATTTTTTTTTACACCTCTAATCGCAGCGATGGCAGGAAATGTTGGCGTACAATCTTCTGCAATTATCGTACAAGGTTTGGCCAATAATACGCTAAGCGGAACCATCTGGCAACGCTTGTATAAAGAAATGAAACTGAGTATTTTTAACGGATTAATCCTAGCGTTTATTTTATTGTTAGGAAGTCACTTTTTACTTGGCGTTGATTATATTATCGGAATAACCGTGTCCATATCGCTAATTACGGTGATAATTATAGCTTCTTTAATTGGTACTTTTGTTCCAATTACCTTAAATAAATATGGCATTGATCCCGCTTTGGCTACTGGACCCTTTATCACAACAAGCAACGATATCTTCGGGATTTTAATTTATTTTTCCATTGCTAAATTGATTCTAGGTTTTTAATAACAATTCATCAAAAAATTCTAAAAATGAACCCAACCGATATACACATTTTGCATCTCGATTCAAATCATCCGTTGTTATGGAATCAATTAGAAGAGATTGGATTTATAAACCATCACGATTTTACTTCTTCTAAAGAAGAAATTGAGGCCAAAATTCAAAATTATCACGGAATTGTCATTCGGAGTCGGTTTAAAATTGATCAAATTTTTTTAGATAAAGCAAGCCAACTTCAATTTATTGCTCGAGTAGGAGCGGGCTTAGAAAGCATCGATTGTGATTATGCTGTTGCCAAAGGAATCAAACTCATCGCCGCTCCAGAAGGAAACAGTAATGCTGTGGGCGAACATGCTTTAGGAATGTTACTTTCATTGATGAACAAGCTCAATCAAGCCAATCAATCTGTCAAATCAGGAAATTGGATTCGCGAAGCACATCGTGGTTACGAATTAGAAGGTAAAACCGTCGGCATCATTGGCTATGGTAATATGGGAAAATCATTTGCAAAAAAATTGCGTGGTTTTGATGTAGAAGTACTGTGTTATGATATTTTACCGAATGTGGGTGATGAAAATGCGAAACAAGTTTCGTTAGCAGAATTACAACAAAAAGCCAACGTGCTCTCGTTGCACACGCCTTGGACGGCTGAAACCGATAAAATGATAAATCATAATTTCATAACTGCTTTTGCAAAACCATTTTGGTTTATCAATACTGCTCGAGGAAATTCGGTTGTTACCGCAGATTTAGTAAAAGGACTGCAATCAGGAAAAATTTTAGGTGCTGGATTAGATGTGTTAGAATATGAGAAATTATCTTTCGAAAAATTATTTGAAGATGAAAAACCAGCTGCTTTTACGTATTTATTAGAAGCAGAAAACGTTTTGCTTTCACCACATATTGCGGGCTGGACGTTTGAAAGTCATGAAAAATTAGCTCAAGTTATTGTAAACAAAATCAAAGCGATTTATCTTCCGTCTGAAATAAAAGTAGAGCTAAAAAGAGTAACAGGTCTTGGCGGATTCTTTTTTAAAACAACCGATTCAAAAAAATTAATTGAATGGTATGGTAAGCATTTGGGTTTAGAAACCAATGACTATGGAGCTACTTTTTGGTGGAAAGATAAAGCGGGAAACGATTGTTCTACACAATGGTCGCCTTTTGCAGAGGAAACAACCTATTTTTCGCCTTCAAGTAAACCGTTTATGCAAAATTTTAGAGTAGCAAATTTAGAACTGCTTTTAGAGCATTTAAAAAGAGAAGGCGTAACGATTGTTGGCGAAATGGAAAGTTATGACTATGGTAAATTTGGTTGGATTCTAGACCCTGAAGAAAATAAAATTGAACTTTGGGAACCAATTGACCAAGCATTTCAATAATTTTTATATTTTTATGCCATTAACTAACCAAAATTAATATTTAAATGGAAACATCAAAATCAAATGAAGATTGGAATAGCCCTAATTCGCAAGCTCCAGTTCAAGAAAATAAAAAAATTATGGCTGGCGTTTTAGCTTTGCTAGTTGGTGGACTTGGAGTGCATAAATTTGTATTAGGTTATACCAATGAAGGAATTATTCAAATTGTTATTTCAATTTTTACTTGTGGAATTGGTGGTTTGATTCCATTTATAGAAGGGATTATCTATTTGACCAAATCAGATGAAGAATTTTACCAAACCTATCAAGTGAATAAGAAAGGTTGGTTCTAAACAAAAAAGTCTCCAAATTTGGAGACTTTTTTTATTTCTTCTTTTCTTCCTTCCGTTCTAGCTCAGCCTGAAATTCTTCCATAACGGGTTTTACGGTGCTTTCAGGTAAATCAGCAATTTTGATATACATTAAACCATCAATCGCATTATTGAATAAGGGGTCAACATTAAAGGCGACTACTTTTGCATTTTGTTTGATGTATTTTTTGATTAATACTGGTAAGCGTAAATTACCAGGCTCCACTTCATCAATAATTTTATCAAATTTATTCAAATCGGCTTCTGTTTCATTGAATACAAAATCTTTATCGGCATCTTTTAATTTGACTTTATATTCTTTTTTCGGATGAATATACTGAGCGATATAAGGGTCATAATAATGTGATTTCATGAACTCAATCATCAACGATTTTGAGAAATCAGAAAATTGATTACTAATACTCACTCCGCCAATTAAAAATTTATGTTCAGGAAAACGAAGCGTCGTGTGTACAATTCCTTTCCAAAGTAAAAATAAAGGCATCGGTTTTTGTTGATATGCTTCAATGATAAAAGCTCTTCCCATTTCGATAGACTTACTCATCATATCATACAACTCGGGTTCAAAACGAAAAAGTTCATGGAGATAAAACCCTTCAATTCCGTATTTTGCATAAATTTTTGAACCTAATCCCATTCGATAAGCCCCAGCAATCATTTGAGCATCATCATCCCATAAAAACATGTGATGATAATATTTGTCATATTGATCTAAATCCAACGATTCATTTGTGCCTTCTCCAATCGCTCGAAAAGTAATTTCTCGCAAGCGACCAATTTCATGCAGAATATTTGGAATTTTATCTGCGGTTATCATATAAACTTGATAATTCTTACTTTGCAATAAACGACAATCGCTTTCTTTAAGCATCGCCATTTCCTCCAAAATCTTGTCGTGGTTGGCAGGTTTTGCAATTTCTTTCGGGCTTTTAGGTATTTTTAAACTAGGAGCAGATAACAACCTATTTCCTTTTTCAAACGCATTGGCCAACATATAGGTTTTTCTTCGCAAAAAATCAGCATAGGTTTGAATCGTGGTATATTCTTTTTGTTCTGCGACAGAAATAGGCTTTCCAATCCGAACTTTAATAACCCGTTTTTTTTGTGTTAATAATTCTGAAGGCAATTTTGCGGTGCGAAACGTATCACTAATACTGGATAAAAAATAAAAAAGCCGACTATTTTTGGCGTGAAAATAAATTGGTACTACCGGAACTTGAGCTTTTTTAATGACCTTTATTGCTCCTTCTTCCCAAGGTCGGTCTACCACTAAAACGCCATCTTTATAAGTAGAAACTTCTCCTGCTGGAAACATTCCTAATGGTTTTCCATCACTCAAATGACGCAGCGTTTCTTTAATTCCAATCACACTCGATTTTGCATCTTTATGATTTTCAAATGGATTAACCGGCATGATATAGGGTTTCATGGGTTCAATCCGATGCAAGAGAAAATTAGCAATTATTTTAAAATTTGGTTCACGTTCTAACATTAGCTTTAACAACAAGATGCCATCAATGCCGCCCAACGGATGGTTAGAAATAGTGATGTATGCTCCTTCTTTTGGCAATCGTTTTAAATCTTCTTCAGGAATATCAAACTTAATTTCGAATTCATCTAAAATAGCATTTAAAAAAGTGACATCAGATAAATGCTTGTTGCGATCATAAATGGAATTAAGGGTAGATATTTTAAGTGCTTTCATCAAAACCCATCCGATGAATGTTCCTGCGAAACCGTATTTATCGACATTGATTGCTTTGGCAACTTCTTTTGCGGTTACTAAACCCATTCTTCTACTTGTTTTTTATTATAGGAACAAGAAACAAATATAGTAATAAATAGAGAAAGTAAATTCTAAATTAAAACTTAAAACAGTGAACTTGTTAAACATTTATTATAATTCTATTACACCGTTTTGTTAGTCCGTGTTTTTGTCTATTTTTGAGAAACTTTATAAAAACGTTACATGCGAATTATTTCTTATAATGTGAATGGCATTCGGGCAGCCATAACGAAAGGTTTTTTGGAATGGTTAACCCAAGCAAATCCAGATGTGATTTGTTTACAAGAAATTAAAGCCACGGTAGATCAGATAGATACAGAAGCAATTACTAAAGCGGGTTATCCTTTTCAGTATTATTTTTCTGCTCAAAAAAAAGGATATAGTGGTGTGGCCATTTTAAGCAAGACAGAACCCAAAAACGTAGTTTACGGAACCGGAATTACTTCGATGGATTTGGAAGGCAGAAACATCAGAGCCGATTTTGAAGATTTTTCGATAATGAGTTTGTATTTACCTTCGGGAACAAATTTTGATAGATTGGAACATAAGTTCAATTATATGGATGAATTTCAATCCTATATCAATACGCTAAAACTAGAAATTCCCAATTTAATTATTGGTGGCGATTATAATATTTGTCATGAAGCCATTGATATTCATGATCCTATTCGGAATGCTAAAGTTTCTGGATTTTTACCCGAAGAACGCCGCTGGCTAGACGGATTTATGAAAAGCGGATTTATCGATAGTTTTCGCCATTTTAATAAAGAACCGCATCAGTATTCGTGGTGGAGTTATCGTGCAAATGCTCGCAATAACAATAAAGGATGGCGAATTGATTACCATTTGGTAAGCGAACCGATGCGTAGTAGGTTAAAACGAGCGGTTATTTTATCAGAAGCTAAACATTCCGATCATTGTCCAATCGTAGTAGAAATTGATTAACAAAAAACCTCAAATAATTAAGCCTTATGTTCAAAAAAGTTTCCCTCGTGTTATTAGTAGTCATTTTGTCTACTTCTTGTGTTTCTAAAAAAGTGTACAACGATTTAGAAGGCAAATATGCCAATCTTAAAAAAGAGCAGCGGCAATTAAATGATGAAAATCATGGTTTAGAAAAAACAAAAAACAAATTAGAAGTCGATTTAAAAGCCAATCAAGAGGAGTTAGCTAAAATTAAAGCGGAACGTGATAAATTGCAAAATGATTTAGCAACTGCGACTAATAATATGAAAACCTTAACGGATTCTTATTCTGCTTTAGAGAAAAATTCAGATGAAGCTTTAAAAGCAAACATGCAGAAAAACAGAGAACTATTGGCTCAATTAGATGCAAAAGAAAAAGCTTTGGCTGCTGAACAAGACCGTTTAAATAAATTACAATCCGATTTAAAAGAACGCTCACAACGTGTAACCGATTTAGAAAACATGATTTCTGCAAAAGAAGAAAGCATGCGAAAACTGAAAGAAACCTTATCAAAAGCCTTAAATAGTTTTGAAGGAAAAGGCTTAACAGTGGAACAAAAAAACGGAAAAGTATATGTTTCTATGGAAAACAAATTACTATTTCAAACCGGAAGTTGGGCCGTTGGAACGGAAGGAAAAAGAGCCGTGGTGGAAGTTGGAAAAGTCTTGGCTCAAAACCCAGATATTACCGTTTTAATTGAAGGACATACAGATAATGATAAAATTCTAGGTTCGATTGGTGGCGGAATTGAAAATAACTGGGATTTATCGACTAAAAGAGCCACAGCGATTGTCAATATTTTAGCAGATAACAAAGGAATTGATAAAAAGAATTTAACTGCCGCAGGTCGTGGTGAGTTTGCCCCATTGATGCCTAATGAAACTGCAGAAGGGAAAGCCAAAAATCGAAGAATTGAAATTATCTTAACGCCAAAATTAGATGAAATTTCTAAAATGTTGAATGATTTGTAGAAAGTTACTAAGATACTCAGCAACTTAGAAAATGAACTACACCACCCTTCCAAACACCACCCTAAAAATCAGTAAAATCTGTTTGGGAACAATGACTTTTGGTAATCAAAATACCGAAGCAGAAGCTCATTCACAGCTGGATTATGCTTTAGAAAAAGGGATAAACTTTATTGATACTGCCGAAATGTATCCGATTGGCGGAAATGCTCAAATTTTTGGAAGTACAGAAAGATATATTGGCTCTTGGATAAAAAAATCAGGTAAAAGAGAAGAAGTGGTTTTGGCGACTAAAATCGCTGGGCCAAACAGAGGAATGGAATACATCCGAAAACCATTAGATTTTTCAAAGAAAAATATTACGGATGCCATTGAACTTAGTTTAAAAAATCTACAAACGGATTATATCGATTTATATCAAATGCATTGGCCAGAGCGAATCATGAATATGTTTGGCAAAAGAGGCCTTCAGCAGCTTGATGAACAATGGAGCGATTCTGTTTTGGATGTGCTTACTACGTATGATGGTTTAATCAAACAAGGAAAAATCAAGCACATTGGTCTTTCAAACGAAAATCCGTATGGGGTGATGCGTTTTTTACAAGAAAGTGAACGCCATAATTTACCAAGAATCGTAACAATTCAAAACCCCTATTCCTTATTAAACCGTCTGTATGAAGTAGGTTTGTCTGAAATGTGTTTGCGAGAAAATGTTGGTTTAATGGCCTATTCTCCGCTAGGTTTTGGTTTTTTAACCGGAAAATATTTAACTGGTTTTCCTGAAAAATCCCGCATGAAAACCTTCCCGAACTTTGTAAGGTATACCAATGAAAACTGCTTTAAAGCAACTCAATTATACAAAAATTTAGCAGAAGCAAATGGCATGACTTCAACACAAATGGCTTTGGCTTTTGTGAACCAACAATCTTTAGTAATGTCAACCATTATTGGAGCAACAAGCTTAGCACAACTGGAAGAGAATATTCATGCGTTTGATACGGTATTATCTCCAGAAGTTTTATTGGAAATTGAAAAAATTCATGAATTAATTCCTAATCCTGCACCTTAATTAAGTCAGTGATTTACAGTCGCAGTTTACAGTGTTTCTGAAAACTGCGACCGTAAACTGCTAACTAATTTACTGCTAGTTTTGTCTGAAAGCGTTTTCCATTTTCATCTTCAACCGATACGAAATATAATCCAGTAGTTAGATTTTCTGTAGAAATAGTTGTTTGTTCGGCGTTGTTAAGGCTTTGCTTTTTAACCATTTTTCCTGTCAAATCATAAATCGCTAATTGACTTAGAGCCAATCCGTTTACGTTTTTAATCGTAAAAAAAGTAGAGGCAGGATTAGGTGATAACAATAATCCGCTTTTTTCGAAATCAGAAATATTTAAAGCGGAATCAATTAGTTTTGAAATAGTTCCGTTTGAAAGACCCACAACATATAATTCGCCGTTAATGTCTTCGCCAAAACTAACAATACTGCCGCCAAAACTTGAGGTCCAAGTAATTGCTCCGCTGTTATTGCTAACCCATCCGATTTTACTCGCACAATAATCAGATAAAAAATATTTTCCTTGCATCGTTGCGTAAGTGCTGCCACGGTATACATATCCCCCGGTAATAGAACAAAACCCATTGCCTAAATTATAAGTAGAAATAGGCATTGTGTAGTTGGAAGCAGGCAAACAACCCGTAGTATTATAAGTAAGATTTGCTTCATAACATCTCCAGCCAAAATTAAGTCCTGGCGTTAATGGGCTCGCAATTTTATTGATTTCTTCTCGTGTGTTTTGACCTACATCGGCAATCCATAAATCGCCCGTTTGTTTGTCAAATGAAAATTTCCATGGATTTCGCATGCCAATCGCCCAAATTTCATCCTCTCCTGCTATTCCAACAAAAGGGTTATCAGAAGGAATTCCATATCCAGTGGCTACATCAACGTCAATTCGTAACATTTTTCCTAATAACGAATTAATGTTTTGAGCATTGTTTTGAGGGTCGCCACCACTGCCGCCATCGCCCATTCCGATATATAAATAACCATCTGGCCCAAAAACTAAAGAACCGCCATTGTGATTTCCATAAGGTTGTGGAATGGTTAGTAATACCAATGCACTATTAGGATTCGCACTATTTGGGTCTGAATCACTCACAGTATATTGTGCAATCACGGTTGCCCCATCTCCAGCTCTAGTATAATTCACATAAAAACTTCCATTCGTGGCATAATCAGGATGAAAAGCGAGTCCTAATAACCCTTGTTCTCCTCCTGATAATATTGTACTAGAAGTTAACGTTAAAAATGGAGTAGCATTAATTGAACCATCTGTATTTACAATTCGGATGGCTCCACTTCGTTGAACGACAAACAACCTCGAATCGCCAGCATGAGTAACCGCAACAGGATTGGATAAGCCAGTGGCAAAGGTCTGAAGCCCGATGGTTTGCGACCAAATCGGAAATGAAATAAGGCATAAAATTAAAAGCAGTGTTTTTTTCATCGTATTAAATTGTTTTTTATTAGGGTAAATTTAATTAAAAATAATTTAAAACGGTGCTAACTTATAGATTTTCAATTGTTTTGTTTTTAGAATTCTGTGAATTATAATCAGTAAAAAATGAGAGCCTGCTAAATTTGTGTTTAACAGGCTTACATTTTTAGACTATTCAAATAAAATTATTTCTCCACAATATAACCTTTTGTTTTCGCTAAAGAAACAATAGAACCGGCCATTGCATCGCCTAAATCGTCTTGCGATTTGGTTTTTTTTGTTTCAGTATCAATAAATTCTTGTCGTTTTTTGGCCAATGTTGCAATTTCTTTTTGAACTGTCTCTCGTTCTTTTGTTTTTTCGGCAATAATGACTTTAATTTCTTCTTTAGTTTTCGACTGAAGGGCTACTGGTAAATCTTCTTTTTTTAAGGCTTCAAGCGCTTTTGTATCTTTTTTGTTCATATCAACCAAGTCCCAACTTTCATTTTTATAAACAGTTTTTGATTTACTTACCGCTCGTTCCGCATAATTGGCTCCTGAGATGGATTGAGCATTAGAATCTTCAACTTCTTGACTCATTTTTTTAGAAACACCTTTCGAGCCATAGCCAATATAGGTCGCGTTTAATCGTGTATTACATTTTGTAATTTGGTCATCATAAGGCGTTGCAATATAAATTACTTTGGCATTGGAATCGATGTTGAAATATTTTCCCTGACCTACATCGGCTCCGTCTTTCCAAAATGTTTGAATGCCTTCTTGGTAATTGCCACAAAAAATCGTGTTGATGTAAATTCCTTTTTTAGCGGCATCGGCAATCGCTTCTTTATAGGAAATACTTCCTTGATTAAAAGGTTCATTGCCCGAAATATAAATCAATTTCATGTTTTGGCTGCCCTCTTTCCAAGCTAATTTGCTGCTTGCCTCTTTAATAACTGCACCGCAAAATTCGCTGCCGCCATTAGTGCGTAGAGAAAATAAATGTTCCGAAATTAAATCTAAATCGGTTGTTAAAGGAACAATTTGTCGGATATAATCGCTTGACGGACTAAGACCACTGTTTCCATATTCGTAAAGTGAAATTTCAATGGAAGGCGTTTTTCCTTCATACTTTAAAGTCGTTAAGGTGTTGACAATATTCCATAAACGCGATTTGGCTTGGTCAATTAAACCATCCATGCTACTTGAGGTGTCTAACAGTAAGGCAACTTGAATGTTCCCTTTGGTTTCATCCGGCTTGTTTTCGTGGATTACAATCGGCTCTGGTCTGTTGATAGAAAGTAGAGCGGGATTTTTGTTTTCACAACTCATCATAAGGGTTGAGGTGAAAAGAGCGAAAGTGAGCAGTACATTTTTCATATGGATTTATTTTTGTGGTTAAACGATTAATTTCAGTAAAAGTAAAAACTACCAATAAGGGAAATGGAGCAACTTGGTGAAACCCTTTTTTGACTTGGTGAAAGGTGTTTTTTTACCCAATTTTATTTTCTTACTTTACACTATAATAAAAATGATATGCCTAATCGTCTGAAAATTGTTATTCTTTTTTTGCTTTTCCCTTTGTTAATGGTTGCTCAAGATAGCATCAAAACAAAAGTGAGTGAATCTTCGGTGAGCAAAAAAGCAAAAGAAGTTGAGGAAACGCTAGCTAAAAGCAATCCAGAAGCGACCGCTGATAAGTATGTAGAGTTAGCTAAGGAATTGGAAAAAAAAGAGGCTTACGCGAAAGCGGAGGATTATTTAAAAAGAGCATTGCCAATTTATCAAAAGCAAAAGAACAAAGAAAAAATTGCCAGCACAACCCGTTTCATTGCTCAAATTCAAGAGAAACAAAAAAAGTATAAGGAAGCTATTTCTAATTACCAGTCGGCTAGTGAAGAAACGATAGATGCGGGCTATTCTAGGGTAAACTCGAATGATGCAAGCCGTTTGCAAAATTCAAACCCAAGTGTTCAATCGGAATATTTAGAATCCAATGTTAAAATTTTAGAAAAAGAAGGGAATTTAGAAGCTGCGGCAGAAGTCTATAAACAGAAAGCGGTAGTCGATTTAAAATCGGAAAATAAAAGTAGGGCGATTGAAAATTATGAAAAAGCCATCGCCGTTTCTAAAGATAAACCAGAAGAAATTTTAAAATTAAAAAGTGAAATTTCTAAAGTTTATGCTTCTGATAATGAAGTAGAAAAGGCCATCGAGATTACTAAAAACACCATCTCAGATGCAGAAAAATTGGGAAGTATTGCTCAACAAATCGAACAACAGCAAACGTTGGCAAGTTTATATTTTCAAAATAAAAACGATGACAAAGGCGTTTTAGTGTTAGAAGAAACCTATCGCTTAGCGTTAAAAAACGGACGAACATTTGATGCCAAGAAAGCGATGTTGGCTCTTTCAGATTATTATAGAAAACGAGGGAATGAAACCAAAGCGATTGAATTATACGACCAATTTTTAAATGATTTTGACCGAATGGTGCTAGCGGATAGTTCGTTGGTAGATGCTAAAATATTTCAAGTTACCGAAGAAAAAATTAAGCAATTAGAAAAGGAAAGAGCTTTAAAAGACGAATTAATTACCAAGAAAAATAAATTCAATTATGTCTTGATTGGTTCCGTGATTTTAATGTTGATTTTATTGGGATTGATCGCCAAAGCTTTGTTTTCCATCAAAACCAAAAACAAAAAAATTGCGTTACAATCGCTTCGGCGAGAAATGAATCCGCATTTTATTTTTAATAGTTTAAACAGCGTCAACCAATTTATTGCTCAAAATAAAGAATTGGAAGCCAATAAATACTTGACTTCCTATTCTAATTTGATGCGAAACATGATGGAATCCTCCAACAAAGATTTTATTACCTTGACGAATGAAGTGGAACAAATAAAAAAATATTTGGCTTTAGAACATTTGCGTTTTCAAGACAAATTTAATTACGAGATTACGATAGACGATAAAACAGAAACGGATAGTATTTTAGTTCCGAATATGTTGATTCAACCGCATTTAGAAAATGCTATTTGGCATGGATTACGGTACCGAGAAACCATCGGAAATTTAAAAGTGACTTTTGTGGAAGAAAATAATTTTATAAAAGTTTCGATTGTAGATGACGGTATTGGCTTTGAAAAAAGTAAAGAGTTGAAAACAGAAAATCAAAAAGTGCACGAATCTAGAGGGTTGAACAATGTGCAAGAACGCATTAGTTTGTTGAACGATTTGTATCATCAGCAAATTTCCTATACAATTTCGAACGGAACCGATGGGGTTGGAACCTTGGTTAACCTTTATTTTTTAAAAACCACTAAAATAATATGAATGATTTTAAGAAAATAAAAAGTGTTATTGTTGAGGATGAATCGGCAGCTCGCGAAGCTTTAAAAAATTATTTAACAAAATATTGTCCGCAAATTGAGATTGTTGGCGAAGCTCATCATGCTAAAGAAGCAATTCCGTTGTTGCAGGAGTTGCAACCACAATTGGTTTTTTTAGATGTAGAAATGCCATTCGGAAATGCCTTTGATGTATTAGAAGGGTGTAAAAATTTAACTTTTGAAACCATTTTTGTCACTGCTTTTTCAGAATATTCGCTACGAGCCTTGAACCAAAGTGCGGCCTATTATTTGTTGAAACCGTTAAGCATTGAAGAATTGATTTTGGCCGTCAATAAAGTGCAACAACAACTGTTAAAATACGAAGTGTTCAATAGAAATGAAATTATTGTTCAAAATTTTCGCGAATCCAAAATCGAAAAGCAACAAGTTATTTTGCCCACTTTAGAAGGTTTTGAAGTCGTAAAAATGGACGAAATCGTTCGCCTGCGAGGCAACGGTAATTTCACCGACATCTATTTAAAAGATGGAAGCAAAAAAATGGTTTGTCGGTTTTTGAAACATTTTGAAGAAATGTTGTCTTTGCCTTTCATGCGTGTGCACAAATCGCACATCATCAATTTAAATTATGTAAAATCCTATCACAAATCGTTGGGTGGTTATGTGATGCTTTTTGATGAAACTGAAATTGAGATTTCAGTGAATTATAAAGAAGTTTTCTTGAAAGTTTTTAAATGATTTATCCAAACAATTCCCCCACTACATCTTCAATCTTCGCCACTAATTTCACTTGAATTAAGGTGTCTTTCAGCGAGATTTTATTGTATTTTGAAACAAATATTGTGGAGAAACCGAGTTTTTCTGCTTCTAAGATGCGTTGTTCAACACGATTCACAGGACGAATTTCTCCTGCTAATCCAATTTCTCCTGCAAAACAAAAGTTTTTGCCAACAGGAATATCTTCATTCGAGGATAAAATTGCCGCTACAACAGCCAAATCAATCGCTGGATCATCCACAGAAATTCCACCTGTCACATTCAAGAAAACATCTTTGGCTCCCAAACGAAAGCCCGCACGTTTTTCTAAAACGGCCAAAATCATATTCAATCTTTTGGCGTTATAACCCGTTGTGCTTCGCTGCGGTGTTCCGTAAACTGCTGTGCTGACTAAGGCTTGGATTTCAATCATCAAGGGTCGCATGCCTTCCAAAGTAGAAGCAATTGCGGTTCCAGAAAGCTCTTCGTCTTTATGCGAAATTAATATTTCAGACGGATTGGATACTTCTCGCAAGCCAGAACCTTGCATTTCATAAATGCCAATTTCGGCTGTTGAACCAAACCGGTTTTTTAAGGCTCTTAAAATTCGGTAAACGTGATTTCTGTCGCCTTCAAATTGCAAAACAGTATCGACCATATGCTCCAAAATCTTTGGCCCAGCAATTGTTCCATCTTTCGTAATGTGACCAATTAAAAGTACTGGAACATTGGTTTCTTTGGCAAATTTGATGAGTTCTGCCGTACATTCTCTAATTTGTGAAATACTTCCTGCGGAGGACTCAATATAGTCGGTATGTAAGGTTTGAATGGAATCAATAATAACGATTTCAGGTTCTATTTCCTGAATTTGTTTAAAAATATTTTGTGTTTTGGTTTCTGTTAAAATAAAGCAATTGTCGCCGTTTGGCGTAATCCGTTCGGCACGCATTTTAATTTGTTTCTGACTTTCTTCTCCTGAAACGTATAAGGTTTTGAATGGTAATTGTAATGAAATTTGGAGTAAAAGTGTGCTTTTTCCGATACCGGGTTCACCGCCTAACAAAGTTAAGGAACCAGGAACCAATCCGCCACCTAAAACCCGATTAAGTTCGCCATCGGTCGTGTTTAAACGAATTTCTTGTGTCGAATCAATGTCTTTAATCCGAAGTGGTTTGGGGGCTTTTCGGCTTTCAGTAGAAGAAGGTTTCCAACTGGATTTTTCTTCTTTTTGAATAATTTCTTCCACAATCGTATTCCATTCCTTACAAGCATTACATTGTCCTTGCCATTTAGAATATTGTGTTCCGCAGTTTTGACAAAAAAAGGACGTTTTAACTTTGGCCATTTTACTTTTGCATTTGCTTCATTTCTTCCGATTTGTCGTACATCATGTCTTTGTCCAAATTGTAAATCGGTTCTTTTTGAAAAGCACTTAAATAATATTTTTGAGCTCGTTTAAAATCTTCTTTTCGCTCATACATGGTTGCCATAAAATAATCAGGCAACATGGTTTTGCCATAATATTTATCGGCTAAAATAGAGAGTTCGTCAAATTCATTGTACGCTTTATTTCTAACAATAGCAGCTTCAATCGCTCTAAAATCATTTAAACGAATGGGCATTTTAATATTCAATGATTTTTCTAATAAGTCATATTTTTGTTTGAGGTATTCTACGTAACCTGATTCTAATTTCACAATTTTTTCATTAAACTCAGTCGAAGTAATCGGTTGATAAACTGCAAAAAATTGATATAACGCATTGGGGATAGAATGTAATACTAAAGAATAATGTGAAGCACCAATAAATTCATCAAATTTATAATTGAGCGTTGTGTTGTTAATTGCTTTTACTTTTGCGTCGACATCTTTTATCTTTTCCTGCATTTTTTTCAAATCGCCATCCGCTGTAGAAAGATAGTAGTAAATTGGGTTTGAAATGGCACCTAATCGTTGCGGAATTCTGTTTTCCATATCCGTTGCCATGTCTGGGCTTAATGCAATATAAGCATTGAAAATAGGATTGTCTTTGTATAAATAAAAGTTAATAAATCCAGCTGTGGTATCGTGTCCCGCAATAATTTTAAACGGAGCCATCCGATAGGTTTTTTGTAAATAGGGCATAAGCTCCGTGCCTATAAAATCGAAAAAATTTGCTCCTGTAGTATCTGGCAAACCCGATTCTTCATCAAAAATGCTGTCGTCAAAACGTTCTTGGTTTTTATTCTGCGTAATTCCAACCATAATTACTTCGGGCAAATCATCCCAATAATTACCATATTTAATCGCTCCTTGAAACGGATCAAATAAATATTCTGCATCTAAAACAAGAACGAGCGGGTAATTTCTTTTAGTATCTTTTTCATAGGAAGAAGGTAAGCTAATGTAAATTTCTCGATCTGCCCCGAGTTTTTTGGAAGTAAATGTTTCGATAGTTTTTTGTGAAAAAACGGAAGAGGTACACAAAACTAGTAGTGCTATTTGGACTAATCGCATAGGGTCTGTTTTTTGGAAGCTCTATAAAAAAAACTTCGTTTTCGAAAGCAAGATAGTAAATTATTTGTTTTTGTTTGCGATTGGCAAAAATAAATAAGAAGCTAGTCCAAGAACGATGGTTAATAAAGTTTGTGAAGTCCAAACCAGCCAGCCAAAAGCAGTTCCTACATCATTTGAAATTCCATACAAAGAAAGAATTAAAGCGATAGAAAGCGGGTAAGCACCTAAGCCGCCATTGGTAAATCCAACTGCTAAACTGCCAAAAATGAAGCCCATGACTACTATATCAAAACCCATGTTTGCGGTTTCAGGCATGGCAAAAATGGTTACATAAAACATTAACAAATAGCAAAACCAGATAAAAAAAGAATGAAATAGGTAGTTCCATTTGTTTTTCATTCTAAAAATACTGGCCATTCCTTCGGTTAAACCGGCCAATTTTTGCTTCAATTTTTTAATAATATTCCATTCGGCATAAATCCAAATCAGTAAAAAAAGGACAAATAGCAAAAAACCAATTCCTATAAAAAGAAGTATGGTTTTAAGGGAAACATTTTTGTCTACTAAAAATTGATAGAGCGTGTCGAATTGCAGTATAAAACTTATAAAAACAAACAAGAAAAAAATCATTAAATCTACAAAGCGTTCGGCCACAATGGTGCCAAAAGCTTTATCAAATGGCACGTTTTCATACTTTCGGATTAAAGCCGCCCGTGAGATTTCGCCAGAGCGAGGCACGGTAAGATTAACCAAATAAGAAACTGAAACAGTACAAAAATTATTGTAAAAATGGGTTTGATAGCCCAAGTGGTTTAACGCATATTTCCACCGATAAGCTCTAGACCAATAGGCACCACAAGCGATTACTAAGGATAAAAGGATATAGAAATAATTGGCTTTTTGAAAACTATTTTTGATTTTATCAATTTCGCTTGGCGTCAAACTTGAAAATTGATACCATATAATGGCAATTCCTAAAAAAAGAGGAATGAGGATAGTCAACCATTTTCGGATTGATTTTTTCAAAATTAGGTCAACGAATTATCTTTTTCGTTCGGAAAAACTAAAGCGGGTTTAAACGATTTAGCTTCTTCAAAATCAATAATGCCGTATGCAATAATGATAATAATATCGCCTTTTTGAACTTTTCTAGCTGCGGGGCCATTAAGTGTGATTTCGCCGCTATTTCGGTTTCCTTTAATAGCATAAGTTTCTAAACGTTCGCCATTATTAATATTGACAATTGAAACTTTTTCGCCTTCTACAAGGTTAGAAGCTTCCATCAATGCTTCGTCAATGGTAATGCTACCGATATAATTTAAATCTGCTCCGGTCACCTTTACGCGGTGAATTTTGGATTTTACAACTTGAATTTGCATGGGACAAAGATAATTATTTTAATGAAATGGTATCAATCAATCGAATGTTGTTCACAAAAACAGCAATAAAAGCTCGATATTGTTTGTTTTTCGATTTCCGAAGACACGTTATTAGGCTAGTTTCATCGGCAATTTCAAAATATTCTAAACTCATTGTAGCATGGTTTTTAAATACGTTTTCAACAAAAGTCGTAACTTCTCTTGCACTTTTCGTGCCAAACCACATTTTAGCTTCCGTCAAGGTTTTAAAAATGAGTGCTGCTTCCTTTCGTTCGGCAGTTGATAATCGTTCATTTCGGGAGCTCAACGCTAAACCATTTTCTTCCCGATGAATCGGACATCCTACAATTTGAACAGGAATATTGTTTTTTTGAACTAATTTTTTTACAATTTGTAATTGCTGAAAATCTTTTTCGCCAAAATAGGCATGTGTTGGTTTTATAATTTCAAATAATCGCTTTACAATGGTGCCAACTCCATCAAAATGGCCTGGACGATGTTTGCCTTCCATTTGATTTTCTAAGCCATCATATTGAAACGTTTTAGAAACAATTTGTTGAGCATAAATATCTTCAACTGTAGGAGCAAATACGATAATATCCTTCGATAAAGACTCAATTTTCTCGATATCGCGGTCTAAGGTACGCGGATATTTTGCTAAGTCTTCTGGATTATTAAATTGCGTTGGGTTTACAAATATACTAATTACGGTTATGGCATTATTTTCTAAAGATTTAGCTAGTAATGATAAGTGTCCCGCGTGAAGAGCACCCATGGTAGGAACAAAACCAATGCTGGTTTTAGATGTCCAAAACGGGGCTAAATGCTCTATAAGAAAGCTTTGTTTGTTGAAAATGAGCATGTATTTTTTAAGATTTGAGTTGCAAACTTACTATTTTACTTAAATATTTGCGTAAAATTTTGTATTTTTGCATGATTTTAAAATCTAATCAATAAAGTTCAAAATAATATGGAGGATAAGAGGATATTGTATGTATCATCTGAAGTAGTGCCTTATTTGGCGGAAAATGAAGTGTCCATTATGTCGTATGACGTTCCTAAAATGGTCAATGATCAAGGAGGTCAAATCAGAATATTCATGCCGCGATATGGAAACATTAATGAAAGAAGACATCAATTACATGAAGTAATTCGATTGTCTGGGATGAATTTAGTAGTTAATGATTTGGATATGCCTCTTATTATTAAGGTTGCTTCTATTCCTAAAGAACGAATTCAAGTTTATTTTATAGATAATGATGAGTATTTCAAACGCAAAGCTACTTTTGAAGATGAAGATGGTAAGTTGTATGAAGACAATGATGAACGAGCTATCTTTTTTGCAAAAGGAGTAGTAGAAACCGTTAAAAAATTAAACTGGGTGCCAGATATTATCCACGTTCATGGTTGGATGGCTTCTTTATTACCTATTTATATGAAGCATTATTATAAAGATGAAGCACTTTTTTCTAACACGAAAATTGTGACCTCTGTTTATGCTAAATCTTTTGAAGGCAATCTTAACAATGAACTTTTAAATAAAATCAAATTTGATGGCGTTCCCGAATCGGCTATTCAGGTTTTAAAAGAGCCTAATTATGAGAACCTTATTAAAGCATCAATACAACATTCTGATGCTGTGATTGTTGCGTCTGAATCATTAACTTCAAGTTTAACAAAATTTATAGAATCTTCAGAAAAACCTTTTTTACCTTTCTTCCCGAAAGAGGATTATGCCGAGCATTACCTCAATTTCTATAAAAATCAAGTACTATAAATTATTTTATTAAAAAAATGCTTACAAAAAAAACAGTACAATTTTTCCTAATTGTTTTCCTGAGTTTGTGGATGGTTTCGTGTGATAAAGATTATAATACCATTGGAGCCGATTTAGTAGGCGACAACCATTATACCTTTGGTGATCCAGATAAAGATGTAACAGTTGTTGCGTTTAATGAAGATTTGGGTGTTGTTCAAACGAATAATTTAGTGATAAATCCGTTGGGAATTTACCATAATCCAACTTTTGGGTCGCAAACAGCTCATTTTGTGACACAGGTTTTATTGCCAGAACCGGTTCCATCTTTTACCATCATTACAGCACAGCCAGAAGTAGAAGAGGTCACGCTTTATATTCCTTATTTTAGTAAATCAGTACTTGTTGAAGATGGAAATACAACCTATACTTTAGATTCGATTTATGGAACATCAAAAATTAAATTAAGCATTTTTGAAAATGGTTATTTATTGCGTGATTTTGATCCATCTTCAAATTTTACGAATGCTCAAAAATATTATTCAGATCAAGTAACTGATTTTGAAATTAATAAAAAAGGAGCGGCTTCTGACGGTGCTTCTATTCCAAATGGTGAACGATTAAATAATGGCGAAGATGTAGTGGATAATGACGAGTTTTTTTTTAATGCCGCTCAGATTAGAGATACAATTGTGGATGCCGATGGTAAACAAACAATTAATCGCTCCGCACCAGGAATGTATTTAAAATTGAACAAAGATTTCTTTCAAAAGAAAATTATTGGCGGGAATTCGATTGGGAAACTAGAAAACAATAATGTATTTAGAGAATATTTTAGAGGATTATACTTTAAGGTTGAACAATCAGCGGCAGAACCGAACGGGAGTAGCTTGGCGATGATGAATTTTAAAGGCGGAAAAATAACCATAAAGTATAAAGAAGATAAAGCGGTGCAAGGTCAAGAAACTCCAGATCGTGTAGAAAAAACATTAATTCTATCACTTTCAGGTTCTACGGTAAGCCTAGTGAATCAAGAGCGTAAGCCCGATTATGCTTCAGCATTAGCATCGGCGTCCTCCTCTTTGGGTGATGAGCGTCTGTATGTAAATGGTGGCTCAGGTTCTATGACTATTATCGATTTATTTGGACGCGATGCAAACGGTCAATCTGCCGAACTAGAAGAATACCGAGCTAAAGACTGGTTAATCAATGAAGCAAATCTTACTTTTTATATTGATAAAGATAAGATGGCTAATACGAAAGAACCTAACCGAATTTATTTATACGATTTGAATAATAACCGTCCTATTTTTGATTATTATACCGATCAAACCACCAATTCTGTTAAGCCTAAATTCGGCAAACGTGTTTATAGCGGTATGATTGTGAAAGAAGATGGCAAAGGAACCCTTTATAAAATTAGATTAACAAATCATATTACACAATTGTTAAAAAATGCCGATTCAACAAATGTCCGACTTGGATTAGTAGTGACCGAATCTATCGCAAATGTTGATAATTACGCTGTAAAAAATCAAACCGCCTCTGGATTAAAAAAAGTGCCTACTGCTTCTGTTTTAAATCCTTTAGGCACAGTGTTGTACGGAAGTAAAACTTCTGTATCTTTGGACAAAAGATTAAAACTTGAAATTTATTACACCAAACCTGATTAAATAGTAAATTATATGTGTGGAATTGTTGGATATATTGGCAAAAGAGATGCCTATTCTATTGTGATTAAAGGATTAAAACGTCTAGAGTATAGAGGTTATGATAGTGCTGGAGTCATGCTTTATGATGGAAAAGATTTAAAAATCTCTAAAACAAAAGGGAAAGTAACCGATTTAGAAGAAGTGTCTGCAAAAGATAAAAATTTCTTTGGCTCTGTTGGAATCGGACATACGCGTTGGGCTACTCACGGTGTACCGAATGATGTGAACTCACACCCACATTTATCCAATTCTGGAAATCTCGCTATCATTCATAATGGAATCATTGAAAATTATGAGCCATTAAAGAAAGAATTAATCAAAAGAGGCTATGTGTTTCATTCCGATACCGATACCGAAGTATTAGTGAATTTGATTGAAGATGTTCAAATGAAACACGGTTATAAATTAGGAAAAGCTGTTCAGGTGGCTTTAAATCAAGTGGTTGGTGCTTATGCAATTGCTGTTTTTGATAAAAATAAACCAGACGAAATTGTAGTCGCTCGTTTAGGAAGTCCTTTAGCAATTGGCGTAGGTGAAGATGAATTTTTTATTGCTTCTGATGCTTCTCCATTTATTGAATATACAGCAAATGCAATTTATTTAGAAGATGAAGAAATGGCGATTGTACGTTTACATAAACCGATCAAAGTTCGTAAAATTAAAGATGACACTTTAGTAGATCCTTATGTTCAGGAATTAAAAATGAACTTGGAGCAAATTGAAAAAGGTGGTTATGAACATTTTATGTTGAAAGAAATTTATGAACAACCAAGCGTAATTAAAGATACCTATAGAGGAAGATTACTGTCTAATAAAGGAATCATTCAAATGGCTGGTATTGAAGATAACCTAGAAAGATTCTTAAATGCAGAGCGTATCATTATTGTGGCTTGTGGAACATCTTGGCATGCAGGCTTAGTTGCAGAGTATGTTATTGAAGAATTTACAAGAATTCCTGTAGAAGTAGAATATGCTTCAGAATTTAGATATAGAAATCCGATTATTAATAAAAATGACATTGTCATTGCTATTTCTCAATCGGGAGAAACGGCCGATACCTTAGCCGCAATAAAACTTGCCAAAGAAAACGGAGCTTTTGTTTTTGGAGTTTGTAACGTTGTGGGCTCTTCTATTTCAAGAGAAACACATGCGGGAGCTTATACACATGCTGGACCAGAAATTGGAGTAGCTTCAACCAAAGCATTTACAACTCAAATTACCGTTTTAACCTTGATTGCCCTTCGTTTAGCTAAAGCGAAAGGAACCATGAATAACTCAGAATACCATCGCTATTTATTAGAGTTAGAAATGATTCCAGAAAAAG
>NZ_JAQVCH010000015.1:0-11268 GCF_028689845.1 Flavobacterium sp.
CGGAGTATTATGCTGTTGATAAAGGAACCAAAAAAGAAGTTTTATTTAGCTCGAAAGCAGAACGTGATTTATTTATTAAGGCTGGTTCACACGAAAATGCTAGAGATGAAAAAGTAGCTTCAATGCCTGGAGAAATTTATCGTAACTACTCTATTTTATTAGCAGAAAAAGGACAACTTGACAAAGCGTTATCTGAAATTCAAGAAGCTAGAAAACAATATCCGAATGATGCTGACTTCGTATTGATTGAAGCCGATTTCTATAACCGAAAAGGTGACACCCAGAACTATGTTCGTATTTTAAAAGAAGCTTCAGTAAAAGCTCCAAACGACGCCGATTTGATTTATAATCTAGGGGTGGCGAATTTAAAAATGAATAAAACGGATGAGGCAACGAAGTATTTTAATAAAACAATTGAAATTAAGCCTGATTATGTGAATGCCTATATCAACTTAGCAAATATTAAGGTTGACGAGCAAGCTGCCATTTTTGAAGAAATGAATAGCTTAGGAAATACGCAAGCGGATAATAAAAAATATAATTTATTGATGGAAAAAAAGAATAAATTGTTAGTAGAGGCTATACCTTATTTGGAAACAGCTTTAAAATACAAACCTAATAATTTAGATATTTTGAACCTAATGACGCAAATTTATCCAACGTTGGGTATGGATGCAAAATACAAAGAAACAAAGGACAAGATTGACGAAATCAATGCCAATAAATAAAAAAAATCCCGATGAAAATCGGGATTTTTTTTTAGATAATTTTTTTTATCACTCTGAGTTTATGCGTATGCCGATTGGTTTCTGCATTATAAATACCCAAATGATCAAGTCTGTCAATGCGAACTTTTCCGCTGGCATGAATGATATAATTGTCATTCATAATGATACCTACATGAATAATTTTTCCTTCTTCATTATCAAAAAAAGCTAAATCACCCGGCTCACTCTCTTCAATAAAACTTAAAGCTTCTCCTTGCATTGCTTGTTGTGAAGCATCTCGTAAAATTTTATATCCGTTAAGTTTATAAACCATTTGTGTAAAGCCAGAACAATCAATTCCAAAAGGTGTTTTTCCTCCCCATAAATAAGGAGAATTTAAATACAAAAAAGCGGTTTTGAGTAGTTCAGATTTGGGCTTTATACCCGTCACTTTTAGTCCTTCAAATTTATATGCCATGGTATTGATTCGTTCTGATTCTAAAAAACTTAAAGAGGCTCCTAAAGGAATTGGAATTAATACATTAGCCTCATTTGAAATATATTCGATTAAATCATTATTTAAAATTTCAGCATTATTAGAAATTTCTTCAAAATCTACTTCACTTATGAGCTGACATTGTTTTGCGTCTATCCATCCTTCGTAAGCATCAAAATGCAATCGAATTTTAAACCATTGTTTTTGTTGTTCTATAATATGAAAATGTTCTCCAAATAAAACTTGCGAGACTTGTTCGCTTCGGTCATTTGGTTCATTTCGCAACGGGATAATGGCTAGGTTACAAATTCCGTACATGGATTAGGGCTTTAATTCAAATTGGTTACGCTTTTTCAATAACTATTGCAGAAGCACCACCACCACCATTACAAATAGCTGCTGCTCCAATTTTGGCATTATTTTGTTTTAAAACGTTTATCAAAGTAACTATAATTCTAACTCCTGAGCAACCTAGTGGATGGCCTAACGATACAGCACCACCGTTCACATTTATTTTAGATTCATCTAAACCTAAAATTTGGGCATTGGCTAAACCAACGACAGCAAACGCTTCGTTAAATTCAAAATAATCAACGTTTTCAATTGAAACGCCCGCTTTTGCTAACGCTTTCGGTAAAGCTTTGGCAGGAGCAGTAGTAAACCATTTTGGTTCATGGGCTGCATCGGCATAACCTGTAATATAGGCCAAAGGTTTTAAGCCCAATGCAGTTGCTTTTTCTTCGCTCATGATGACCATAGCAGCTGCACCATCATTAATGGTAGAAGCATTAGCGGCAGTGACCGATCCGTCTTTTGTAAAAACAGGATTCAAAGTCGGGATTTTATCTAATTTTACATTCGTAAATTCTTCGTCTTTTGAAATGATGATTGGCTCACCTCTACGTTGCGGAACAGCAACAGGAACAATTTCTTCGTCAAATTTACCTTCAGACCAAGCTTTGGCTGAACGTTCATAGGATTGTATAGCAAAAGCATCTTGCGTCTCTCGTGAGATATGATATTCTGTTGCACACAAATCGGCACAAACGCCCATGGCATTATTATCATACGCGTCCACTAAACCATCTTTTTGCATGCCGTCAACCATAGAAGCAGGGCCGAATTTATATCCATTTCTCAAATGAATGTAGTGTGGAATCAAACTCATGTTTTCCATACCTCCAGCAACAACTACTTCTGCATCTCCACTTTGAATGGCTTGTGCTGCAAACATGACGGCCTTCATTCCAGAAGCACAAACTTTATTTACGGTTGTACAAGGAACTGTGTTAGGTAGTCCTGCTAAAATAGCAGCTTGCCGAGCAGGAGCTTGACCAACGCCAGCCTGCACTACATTTCCCATGAATACTTCATCAACTAGTGTTGGGTCTAACTTGATTTTATTTAAAGCACCTTGAATGGCTATTGCTCCTAGTTGTGGAGCAGAAACGGTAGATAATCCACCCATAAAGCTTCCTATTGGAGTTCTTACTGCAGAAACTATAACTATTTTTTTAGTATTCATAACCGAAAATGTATTTGTTTATTAAGTGGCGAATTTAACCAATTTTCGGCTATTTTTTAGACAAAAATGTAAATTTTCATTTTTTTTTATGTTTTTATTTATTCTAATTACTGTCATTTAAATACTTTTCAAATAAAAAAAAGAACATTCTTTTTAAAGCTATATCATTGACTTTGAACTCTATTTTACAATTAATGAAAAAATTATCAAAAAAAGGACATAAATAGTTGTAAAGTATAGAATGAAATCTTAGATTTGCAACCGCAAAAAAGCTAAGTTCTTTGCAGAATCAGGAGAGGTGCCGGAGTGGTAACGGAGCAGATTGCTAATCTGTCGACGGGTAACTGTCGCCAGGGTTCGAGTCCCTGTCTCTCCGCTTTTTTTCGGGGTGTAGCGTAGCCCGGTTATCGCGCCTGCTTTGGGAGCAGGAGGCCGCAGGTTCGAATCCTGCCACCCCGACGATAGGTTTTAAAGCCTTGTCAATGGCCCAGTAGCTCAGCTGGATAGAGCAACTGCCTTCTAAGCAGTAGGTCTCAGGTTCGAATCCTGACTGGGTCACGAATTACGCCTATTTATAGGCTTTTACAACGGTTTTAGTTAACTATTAGTTAACTACTTTTAAAACACTCTATTTTTAGGGTGTTTTTTATTTATACACGTGTGAACAGATAGTGGGATATTTTTTTAATTCATAATTACACACGCAATGAGATAGGGAAATATCAATTTGAAAGTTAAATTTAATTCTACAAAATGTAACTTTAATATTCTTAATTTTTTTGTTTACGTTGTGAATGCCCAAAAATCTTTATTTATAATTGTTTTTAGTAATAATGTAAATTTTCTTTCATACGTGTACAATGTTCGTAATTAAATTAACATCATTAATGTTATAGTGATTCAGTCTAATTAATTTATAGTTTTCTTTGAAGTGGGTCTGTCATTAACATTATAAAAGGAATTTGTGTATCTCTTTTTTTTAATTCATTGAGTAGTTCGCTTTTAGTAATATCGCTTTTTGAGTAAGTTATAATACAGATTTTTAGTGCCTTTTCTACAATCTGAATAATGTTGTTTATGTCTAAGTCTGTAGTTTCGATAAAAGAAAAAAGTTCCTGTTCGTTATTAATAAAAATTTTCATTAGTATTTGTTATCAAGTTCATTAA
Source organism: Flavobacterium sp. (assembly GCF_028689845.1). Lineage (GTDB taxonomy): Bacteria > Bacteroidota > Bacteroidia > Flavobacteriales > Flavobacteriaceae > Flavobacterium. The sequence goes on from NZ_JAQVCH010000015.1 coordinate 3,896, forward strand.
CGATTTGCCTAACCTCATCTGGTTTCACAATTGTAACTGTTATTGGCTGGAATTGTGATTGTGTTGATTCTACTGCAATTTCCTGTTGCTTTGGTAATATGTAAGGTAAAAGTTTTATAATTGCATCTAAACGCTCCTTTGGGTTTAAGTCTTCCAATAGGTGTTGTAAATTATCAAGTTCATTTGATACAATTTTTTGAAGTATCGCTTTTGTTTCAGCGGTTGTTTTGTTTACTGTTCCAGCGGTTCGTCCACCTGTTTTTATGCCTTTTGCCATTTGTCTAAAATCCTCTACTATAGATAAAACAAATGTAATAATATATTTTGATAGTTTTATATTATAGTTTATATTTGTTGAGGTTTACGCATTGCCTGTGTATTACTATTTTGAACAAAAAAAGGCGTTCCGTTTGGTTCGCCTTTCGTTATTAATGAGTTAATTAAAATTTATCTATTCAATTTTAAATCTTTTGAAATTGGCTCAATGCCCTCAATTTGAATAGTAAGAGTTTTAAAACCCTTAGCGTAAAATAAATAATTATATTGCTCCAATAGGTTTTTGCCTAATTCTTGTTTTTGTTTTTTGGAAGTTTTAATACCTCTCCAATATTTCTCTGTAATAGTTATTACAACTTCAAAACATTCATTGATACATTCATAATACATTAAGTCATTGTTACCTAATAAAACAAATGTTTGTTTATTTGTTTCATCAATATAACTTTTTCTTTCATCTATTTCAGATGATTGAGAATAGACAATAGTACTTAAAAATAAATTAAATAATAATAACACTTTTTTCATATTTTCCAATAGTTTTTTTTACCAGTCATTTTCAACATCTTTATTTAAACCCAAAATATAGTTTTTTAAACTTTCATTTATTCCATTAAAAAGAAATTCAACATCTTTTGGAAAGTCTTTTGTGAATTTTTTTAGTTCTCCTTTTTTGTCGAAATATATTTCTGTATTATTAAAATCAAAATTACTTTTTACTGTTGGATTATCAGGATTTAATGAACTCAATTCAATCGGGTCAATCTTATACTTATTGTCTTTAAAACTTATCTCAATAATATAATTTGCATCCGAACAAACTTTAACACCCATACTATTTGCACAGGTATAAGATTTACTGTAACCGTTGATTCTTATCTTTTCGTTTACTATGGTCATTTTAATAACCTCATCTGGGTTATTATAATTTTCTTTAATCCAATTTAAAGTTTTAGTATAAATTTCAGTTGCTTTTAAATCCGGAATTTCAGTTACTAAAAAGTCAGTAAAACCATCCTTTGTGAACTCAAATTTTGTAGATTGAGAGAATGAATTAAAAAAAACTGTAAAAAGTAAAAGAGTAAATAAATGTTTCATTTTTTAGTTTGATTAAAATTACCAGTCTTCATTGGTTCGTTTTTTTATTGTGAACAAATCTAAATAATGTTTATTCAATGCTTCGGTAATATCAAAACCCATTAATTTAGCTTTCATAGTGCCATTATTTTTAATCATAATATCTTCAAAAGATACTAAATCATCTGGCATTGATGAAATGCCACCTAAATCAAAAGAAACCTGCATTGGAATAATTTTAATATTGAAAACTGTTACTCTGTATCTACCTTGTTTTTCTTCAATTTTAAATTCAGCTATTTGTTCACGCAAATTCTTATCATTAAAATTTGTTCGCTTCAACTTTCCTGTAGTATCTGTCAAAAATTCTAACTTTAAATTTTGTTTAATATTTGCCAAATCCAATGAATCATTATAAACCCATTGCCAAATAATAGTCTTGTCTTCAATTTTAAAATTAGGGTTTTGACTAAAACCAATAAATGGCAATAGAAACATTAAAAAAATATATTTCATTTTTTTCATTTTTTAATTTTTCAAATATAAGCAATTCAAAATATTCATTTTTACGGATTCCCGCAATTGATGTTTTTTATTTCATTTCCATAACTATCAATCAAATCAAAAGTTTCAATTAACAGCCTTATTTCGGGCGTGTGCTGTTCAATTTTATAAACGATTTTTTCAGTTTCAGTATAATTATTTACGGGTTTATTTTCGGTTAAATTTTGATCGATTTTGCTTTTGTTTTTTTCAATTATAAAAACGTCTGCAAAGTCTGTTCCGTCCTCAAAGTCTGTTTGCTCCAGCCAATCATTTATAACAATTTTAAAACCGATTTCGTTTAGTTCAATTGCCTTTTTTAGCCAGTCATTATATTCGCTTTTGTCAGGAAACGCAATAATTTTAAAATTTTTAATTGGCTTCAAAGTTTCAAATTTAAAACCGCCTTTCATTCCAGTAGCAACCCAAATATAGTTGGGTTTAAAAATACTCATTATAACTGCTGTTTTTTCGCTCTCAACTACTGCAATAGTTTTTTGGTTGCTTTCGTTTATCAGGTGCAAACCAAATAAACATTGATTAATAACAAAATCATTTAATTTCAAAACAGCACGTACACTACTTATAAACGCTTTACCGTTAACTTGCTTTTGTCGTTTACCAGTTTCAGGATTGAATAACATTATTTTGCCGTGCCTTACTTTTTCAAAATTATCAATTTGCCAAAAAACAGTTGCACCGTTCCAAATTTTTGAAGTACCGATTAAGTATTTTAAAATAGCTTCTTTAACCTCATCATCTGAAAATATAGATTTCAGGAATTGAATAAAATTATTTTGTTTATAATTTCGTCCGCTTAGACTTACTAAACTATAATCGTGAAAAGTCGGTTCAGGCGGTGCAATGTACTTCACTTCAAAAGTGTTGTTAAATTCGCCTTTGGGTGTGCTGTGATAACTGCAATTTGTTTCACGGTCACAACGTCCAAACTCATCATTTAAGTAGCTTCCTGTTTCCGTTTCAATGTATTTAACAAAGGTTCGTTTATTGCACTTTGGACAAGCAAACTTCTTACTACTTTTATCTAAACTGTATTTATATTGTTTCAAGGTTTAAAGGTTTAAACCTGTTTAACTAAACCTTATCATCAGAGGTTTAAAGGTTTAAAAGCATATATAATGCTTTAAACCTAAACCGATAAACCTTGATAATAAAGTAATGATTAAACCGATTGAGTTAAAAGATAACGGCTTCGCTGTACGCTCCAAGTTTATAAGGCTTTCCTTTTGATTCCTGTATTAACCAATTTTGATTTTTACAATACGTCAATAGTTCTTTGGCTCTATTTATACCAATTGTGTTTTTAAATTGTTTTTTGTACGCTAAACCTAACTGTATAACCAAATCACTATATGTGAATGATTCGCCTTTGCTGTATATTTCGGTTAATAGTTGGAATTGTTTAAAGTCTTCCAATTCCGTTACATCAAACTTATTTTTTTTGGTTTCGGTTCTTATTTCAAAATTATCAGCACTAATTGGTAAACCAAATTCGTTAATTTCAAAAGCGAAAACTTCGGGTTCAAAGTTTCTACATTGCAAAGGTGTTACTATTGAAATATTGCTTTCGGCTTCGGCTTTCGCAACCTCCAAAACCGTTTCCGCTTTGTTGATTAATTCTGTTCCAATATGTCCACGTGCATTGGTATCGCTTTTGTTTTGATGCAATACAGTTACTATGTGAATGTTTAGTTCTTCACTCCATTTCATTAGCTTACTTACTATCATAGTCGCCTGTTCTTCATCATTGATTGAAGTAACCAAATCTTTTATTCCATCGATAACTACAAAACCAATTTTGTCATTGCTATGAATTTCGGTTTCAATAAAATTTAAACGTTCGGACGGTGTTAAACTTCTTAAAAAGTAAGTATGTAAATTTTTCGGTTCGGGTTGGTTCGTCTGTTTGCATATTCGCTTAACAGCTAACTGTACGTGATATTTGCCCTGTTCGGTATCAAAGTATAGTACTTCGCTTTTATCGTTCGGCAAATCGCTTATAAATCGCTCCAGTATTAAATCTTTACTTAATGCGGTTGAGATTGCAATATTTACATAAAACGATTTTCGTGCCTTTGCTTTACCAATGATTAAACTAAAATTTCCAAGTGTTCCCAAAATAGCATTGCCATCTGTTTTGGTGTTTGCTAAACTCCACGCAATTTGAGGCGGTGGGATTGTTTCATTTACATCAATTTTATATTTCAGTCGTTTTGTTTTATGCTGTTCAATTCGTTCGATTAAAATTAAATTTTGCCGTTCCTGAAATTCCTGTTCTGTTATGTATCGATGTTCATCATCAATCCAAATCATTTTTTCTTTTATTGGTTCGCTATTCATAGCGGAATCAATAACGTTACTTAAATCGTTCAATCCTTTGCCCTTAATCATAACCAAAGTATTTAGAATTAAACAAAAAACTATTGGTTGTCAGTAGGTGTGCATATTTGCCTGTGAATTGACAAATAGCTTTTTTTCGTGATTGTTGAAGTTTGCCATCAATTTCAAACATTCGTTTTCGTCTGCACATTGAATCAATGTTTAAATCAAATGCTTTGCAAATTGCTTTTTTTGTTGCTGGTTGTACCTTTAACGCTTTGTAGAAAATGGTTGTTTCAGGTAGTGTTTTAAAGGTTTCATATTCACTAATGTAAAACTTCAATACGCTTGTTCTAATGAAGTTAATGTACTGCTGTGCCTGTCTATTACTCTTTTTCATAATTAGTGATTTAGAGGTTTAACAGCTTCCAGTACTTCACTTCTTTTATACAAAACACGGTTACCAATGCCGTACGATTTTAAACGTCCGCTTTTAGTGTGTTTCCAAAGTGATGTTTTGTTGAAATTTAACATTTTGCAAACCTCATCACGCGTTAACAAATCGTTTTCGGGCGTTTGTTCAAAATCTTTTTTAAATTCTTTTAACTGCTCCGTAAATACTTGCGAAATAAGTTTAACAAGTTGCTCTTCAGTTAAATTTTGAAGTATGATTGAATTATTTAACATCTGTTTTCAAATTAGAGGTTAAACAATCAATTTCATTTGCGTTAAATAAGAAAAAACGCTTTTGGGTGTTAATTGGTTTTAACCTCCCGTTTTTAACCATTCGTGAAATGGTCATTTTACTAACTTGTAGCTTGTTTGCTACTTCTTTTGTGCATAAATACATAATTATTAAGATTGCACAAAAAAAACCTAAATGTTAAAGTTTTATTTTTATATCAAAACTTTGTTATAATTATATACTTTTGTAAAGTGAAAACGGTACTAAATTGTTATCACTACTGAATTAATAAAAATTGGAGTTTTTATTAATCGAACAAAAGATTAAAACTCGTATTGTAAACAGTGCGGGTTTTCTTTGTTTGTTATGGTTACAAATATACCATGTTCTATGCGTAACTACAATTTTACTTATTAACAAGTATCGTGCATATTTTCTTTTTTAAAATCCGTGCAAAAACCCCCGAAAAGATTAATATTAAAGTGAATTTTTGATTTATCAAAGAAGGTTTTATTTTACTTCTTTATTCCTTTTGTTAATATACACGGTTGCTGTTTTTACTCATTAGTTCCTGTATTATGCACTACTTCTAAAGTTGAGGTTTTAACCTTTGGTGCTAATTTACTGAAATATTCTACCATTTGAAATGCGTTATCGTAGGTAGTTTTCCCAATATAGTTAAGAAATACTTTTTCTGTACCGTGAGCGGTTATATTCATCAATACGGGTGTTGGAATACGTCCGTAAAAATTAGTAGCAAATGAACGACGGCAAACGTGCGAGGTTATCATTTCATATTTCGGAAATGTTCCAATAGTATTTGGTTTACTGCTTTTTTCTTTTTTACGTCCGTTTATAGGTTCGTTTATTCCAGCTTCCTGACAAACGTCTTTTATATATTCATTGAATCGGGGCAAAGATAATTTATAAGGCAAACCGCTTTCGATTATTTCAAGTGCTTCAGGTAGTAATGGTATTGCAACCAATTTGCCTGTTTTCTGTTGTTTCAATTCAATTATTTTCATTCCGTTGATGTCCTTTATGTTTTTGGCTGTAATGTTCAATAAATCGCCTCCACGTTGTCCGATTAAGCAACCTAATAAAAGCCATTTACGGGCGTTTATTAGTGCTTCACGAATAAGTTTTGCGTTTTTAATTAGTTCCTGTTCGTCTTCACTTAAATAAATAATTTGTTCGGGTGCTTTGGGTTCTGCAAGTCCTTTAATGCTTTTAAATTGTGATGAGGTTTCTATTCCGTTTTTTTCTGCATCAAAACAAATCGTTTTCAAGTTTGCAATATTTTTACCTACATAGTTAATGGAATATTTTTGATTGAATAACCAGTTTTTATAGTCTTCAGCAAATTTCAAATTGATGTCTTTTATCAAAATACTTTTGCCTTTTTGTGTTTCAGCTTCATACCGTTCAATTGTTGTACTAAATAATTTGATATTGTTAACACGTCCAGCACTCAATCCTGTACCTTTTTTTCCGTTTGGCTTGTAGGGTGCTTCATCAATATACTTTTGAATATAATTAGTTAACACGTCCAATTCAATAGTTGGAATTTTATTATTAAATAAGTCAATTTGTAGTTGTAGCCAGTCGGCTGTAATGGTTTCGCCTTTACTTACTGAATCATTATAAGAATCAGTTATGAAAGTTGCTAATTTGTCAAGTTTTGATTTTAGATTCTTTTCTGAATCATGCGTTTGTATTGGTTGTCCGTTTGGAATACTCCATTTTGTCGCATTTATGATAAAACCCGTTTTGCGTTTATAAACTTGACTTCGATTGATTGAAAATTGAATATAAATATTCGATGTTTCGCTTTTACTTTGAATTAAGAATTTTGCACTTGCCATTTTTTTGCCTTTTTATTTTGAACAAATCAAAGATACAAAATAATAATGATTTAGTTAACTATTAGTTAACCAAAAGTGTATTTGAATGAATTTAGGTAATATGTTTTGAAATTGATACTTTGTAAACCCTTTAATTTACTGTATTTTATTTGATATTGAATTTCGTGTGAATACATGGGTTTTGCCCCTGACTGGGTCACGGAAACCATCTGATATTCAGGTGGTTTTTTGGTTTTACTGCATACTTTGATTTATAAAAAAAAAGGCTGCCATTGCTGGCAACCTCTTTTAAAAAACACGAACAACTTAGTTTTTAACAAATTTTTGAGTGTACTGACGTCCATCGATTAAAGTATCAATCATATAAACTCCATTTGTTAAATTAATCACATCAATAGCTTGCGGTGTATTTGTTTTCTTTATTATTTTTCCTGAAATATCATAAATAGTAGCATCAAAAGATTCAAAACTAAATGGTATTGCTAAATTTATTTCTCCTCTTGTTGGGTTTGGATATAAGGCTAATTTATCAACATTATAATCTGCCACACTCAATGGAGCTTGTGGCAACGGAATTAATTCACCGC
>NZ_JAQVCH010000015.1:11368-65853 GCF_028689845.1 Flavobacterium sp.
CTGTTGGTAAAGCCACCCATAGTCCGAAAGCTGGTCCGTTGCTGTTTAGAGAAGGATCTAAAAATCCACTAGCTAGAACCATTAAGGCAGCACCATCTAAACCTAATGTTGCTAAAGGAGCTTGATAAGAAGCTACTGTTACCGTTCCTGAAGCATCCCGAATGTCTAAAATGTAATCTGCCGTTGGTAACTCTAAATATCCTCTGAATTCTGGAAAGGAAATATCATCAACCACAGTTCCCGCTGGTACCGAAGTTTCTATCACATCTACAGTTGGTGCATCAGGCGAACCATGATTCACTAAAACATCGGTATTGGTTTCATTCAAAGCAGCTTCACGACCCATCGCAAACACATTTAAAGCAAAGTTTGGAGCTACAGAGTAACCTGTTGACGATACAATTCCGTTGGCTACAATAATATACGTTTCTCCATTGGCTAAGGTGGCCGTTAGGTTGTAAATGCTTTCGGCAGCAGAAGTTGAAGAAGCAGGAGCAATATCTATGCTTAAAGCAACTCCAGCAGGCACATCAATAAATGGTGTGGCAGTTCTAAAAGCAAAGTCGTTTAATAAAAGTTCGTCATTAACATACACATCTACTGTTGCTGCTGCTAAATCGGGTGAATTATGCACTACTTGTAAACGAGCCATTGGCATTTCTGCCGCAGGTAATGGAATTAATTCACCGCCTGTTGGTAAAGCCACCCATAGTCCGAAAGCTGGTCCGTTGCTGTTTAGAGAAGGATCTAAAAATCCACTAGCTAGAACCATTAAGGCAGCACCATCTAAACCTAATGTTGCTAAAGGAGCTTGATACGAAGCTACTGTTACCGTTCCTGAAGCATCCCGAATGTCTAAAATGTAATCTGCGGTTGGTAACTCTAAATATCCTCTGAATTCTGGAAAAGAAATATCATCAACCACAGTTCCCGCTGGTACCGAAGTTTCAACCACATCAACGGTTGGTGCATCTGGCGAACCATGATTCACTAAAACATCAGTATTAGTTTCATTCAAGGCAGCTTCACGACCCATTGCATATACATTCAAAGCAAAGTTTGGAGCTACAGAGTAACCTGTTGACGATACAATTCCGTTTGCTACAATAATATACGTTTCTCCATCGGCTAAATTAGCCGTTAGGTTGTAAATGCTTTCGGCAGCAGAAGTTGAAGAAGCAGGAGCAATGTCTATGCTTAAAGCAACTCCAGCAGGCACATCAATAAATGGTGTGGCAGTTCTAAAAGCAAAGTCGTTTAATAACAAACCGTTGTTTACATAAACATCAACGGTAGCCGCAGCTAAATCTGGCGAGTTGTGAATAACTTGTAATCTCGCAGTTTGGGCAAAACTGATGCTGCTTATTAGCAACATTCCAAGCCAAAAAAGTTTTGTAATTTCTTTCATAATTATAATGCTTTTTGTTTAACGATATAAAGATAAAGATAAACAAAATATTATTTTAACATTTTAACGTAAAATTAATAGTTTTTAACATATATTTTAGAATTGTAATATGTTGTAATTCAGCATCATAGATAGTTTAGTGTCAATTTTAATTGAGATTGGAGTTAGTTTAGCGTTAAACGAATGTCTAATTATTTGAATAAAAAGTTAAACAAAATTTAATTAATACATTTGATTTTCATCGCTAGCCCCTATTATATCTACTTTTAAATTATAATCTATATTGAATTCATTTATACATTTTAACGATTATTTTTAGCATTTTATAGTTTATACTAGGAAAATTACGAGAGAAAGTCATAACTTTCAACACTTTTTATAAAGTACTTGCATGTAGCCCCAAATTCTACATCCAATTTTTTAATGAAAATATTAAGGTTGTATCATGACGCCTGAAGAAAAATTGAATATTATTAACCGTTTAAATGCTCTAGAATTTCAACAGAAAAAAAATCTAGATGAATTAGGAGCTTTAAAAAAATACCTCGAAGAAAATCCTAAACTTCTTAAGTCTTGGGATGATTTAGGCGAGGTAAGTGGCTTTTATGTGGATAGCTTTTCAAAAGTTGAATCCTATGAAAATCGTCCTGTAAATGAAGAAAACCGAAATGTTTTTGCGACAGAAAACCAAGCCAAAGCCAGTTTAGCCAAAGCTCAATTGAGTCAGTTATTAAAATCGTTTTTTGGAGGTTGGAATCCTCACTTAGATAATTATGCTATTTTTCCACAAATTAATGACAATGTTATTACTCCTTATATTGGGATTTCAATTTTGCCACAATTTTTAGCTTTTCGTTCTCGAGAAAAAGCAATGCTCTTTTATCAACAACATGAAGCATTAATTCAAGACTATTGGTCTGAGTTTTTAATCTAATTTTTTATTATATTTATAGGATAAAACTAGGTTTCATGCGTTTTTTCATTCTCTTATTTATTTTTTTCTTTCATTTTGGCTTTGCTCAAGAAGTTTCAATTCAGTCGAAAGAAGTTTTAACTGTTCACGATACTACTTTTGTTAATCTAAAAGACTATTCTTCTGATTTTGTCTTGGATATGCGATACGCAACCGAAAATAATTTTTTAAATGCTAAAGTTTATGAGTGTGCCGAATGTTATTTGCGTTTTAAAACAGTAAAAAAACTGATTGAAGCTAACGAAAAGTTCATGAAATTAGGTTACCGAATCAAACTTTTTGATTGTTATCGTCCATTGGATATTCAAAAGAAAATGTGGGCAATCGTTTCCAATCCAATTTATGTCGCCGATCCTAAAAAAGGTTCGATTCACAACCGTGGGTGTGCAGTTGATATTACATTGGTTGATGAAAAAGGAGTTGAATTAGATATGGGAACTGGTTTTGATCATTTTGGAATTGAAGCGGCACATCCATACCAAGATTTATCCGAACGCGTATTAGCCAATAGAAAACTATTAAAATCTGTGATGGAAAGTAGTTCTTTTAAAACCTTTGCTTCCGAATGGTGGCATTATGATTTAATCACCAAAGAGAAAGACGCTGTTTCTAATTTTAGATGGAATTGCAACTAATTAATTAACGCAATGCAAATAGTCTACAAAATAATTTGCAGGTTTGATGGTTTCATTTAAAAGTTCAGATTGAAATTCTTCTCGGATAAGATAATCAACAGTTTCTGTACTGTATTTTACTCGCATTAAGGCAATTGGGCTTGCTTTTAATTCTTCGATAGTATTGATTAAGAAGAGAAAATTTGCAGATAAAACCCGTACATTTTTATCTTCATTTCTAAAGAAAGTACCACAATTTTCAACATTATTATGCACTAACGTGATGATTTTTCCATTTTCTAATTGAAAATAAAGTTTAGCAGAAGGATCGACACAATAGGCTCTACTAAAATCGCTATTTTTTTGTAATAATTGATAGTTTAAAACAGGCGTTCCGTTATCGACTGATAACGAAAAAAAGATATAATTTTCATTGTTTCCAAATCGTTTTTCAAACATTAAAAATTCTTTCGTAGTTTTTAAAGTTCCTAAGCTATCCGTCACTTCAACTGTATATTCACAGTTTTTTTGAGCATTAAATGAGATTGAAAACAATAAAAGAAAAGTAAAAACAATAAATTTCATGGGGCTTATTTTATTTTTTTGCAAAGTAAAACAATTTTTTGATTATTTAAATCGGTTGCGAAGAAACAATATAAATCGCCACCATCTTTAATTTTCCATTTTTTTCGAATATGCTCTACCGTTTCCGGAAAATTTCGGGTAGTAATATTCGCTTTTTGATTTTCTAAAAGACGTTTCATATTCGTTTTTGAATAGTCTATTTTCTGTTGAATTTCAAAAATCCTACCACAAAAATCCATAATTTTATCAGAAGTATATAAATGGGTTTGGGAATGCAATTTCAAAACCGGATAATGTTTTGCAATTTCACTAAAACCACCTGATTTCATAACTGCCGCATTGGGTTCAAATAAATAGGTAAGCGGTTCACTAAAAGTAACTTCGAATTTGTTTTTGGTCATTTCAAAGTCAAAATGTTCCTTTCCTTTTTTAGAAATGTTGACTGTTTTAATCATCGGATTACCACTAAAATCGTGATGGATTTCCCAAAGTAATTCTTTCACTTCGTTTTCAACGGCCACAATGTGAATAGCTGCTACGTTTTTTAATTCTTGTAAACCAACAGTTAAATCTAATAAAGGAGCCGTTTTGATAAGTATTCTTAAACTAAATTGGAAATAAAAATTCAGTAATTCGGGTACATTGGGCTCGCAATCACGCAATAGAAAAACTTTTCCTTTCGATTCATTTCTTCGTGAAGGATCAATATAAATCCAATCAAATGTAGTTTGTAAATTTTCTAAAATACGTTCACTTTCTCCCGAAAGACAAGTGATATTGGTTACTTGTAGTTGGTTATAATTATGCAAAACACGTTTTGAAAGGCTTGCTTCGTGCTCGCAATGAACTACTTTTTCAAAATGCTTTGCAAAATAAAACGCATCGACACCATAACCGCCAGTTAAATCAATTAGCGTTTTACCAAAAATTAAACTGGCTTTATAATCGGCTGTAATTTCTGAAGAAGTTTGTTCTACCGAAACTTTACTTGGGTAAATTATTTTTGGTGTTTTAAACCACGTGGGCAACTTTTCTTTCGCTTTGGTTTTGGCTTCTATCTGTTGTAAAATTTGTCTCCAATCAAACGTTGGAAAAGGATTTTTTTGTAACGCTAAAGTTGAAATCGATTGACCAACCTGCTGTGAAATAAATGTTTGAATGTCATCATTTAGTAGGCGTTTCCAATCTTCCAAAGCCATATGCTATAAGTTTTTTGTGATCAATTGAACAACTTTATTGTTCGGAAAAAACTCTTTACCTATTACTTTAATAATGGTATATAAAGGTACCGCGATAATCATTCCCACTATTCCAGAGATAAAACCAGCAGTTAAAATCACTAAAAAAATTTCTAACGGATGCGATTTGGTACTGTTCGAAAAAATTAAGGGTTGGTTCACATTATTATCAATAAGTTGGACCACAAAAAAAGCGATCAGTAAATAGATTGTAGATGGTAACATGGTCGTTTGAAAATCATCGCCAATATGTCCAATCATCGAAAGTAAAGCAGCTAAAAAAGAAGCTATTAACGGGCCGATGTACGGAATAATATTTAGAATGGCACATAAAAAAGCAATAATCAAAGCATTATTGATACCAAAAATTAACAGGACGATAAAATACAACACAAAAACTATGAAAAGTTGGAGTAATAATCCGATGAAATAACGAGAAAGCAAAACATTGATTTTATGGATAGAATTCAAGGTTTCTTCTTCGTGACTATCTGGAATGATGGTTTTTGCACCAGCAATAAAAATAATTTTATCTTTTAAGAAGAAAAAAGTAATGAATAAAATTGAAGCAACAGCCATTCCGAAGGAACTTAACGTACCCAATAAACCATTAAAAAAAGCAGGAACTAAATTAATATTTAAAATAGATTTAGTTTTAAACTCTTTTAATAATTCTTCTGTTTTAAAACCTCTTTCACTTAAGAATAAGTTGATATCGGTATATATAAAAGTAATTTTTTCCTGAATAGCGTCGGTATTCAACAAGGATAAACTTGCTGCCTGTGACGAAATTAGCGGGATGAACATGAGCACAAATAAGCCCATGACCAAAATTAAAATTATAAAGGTAGTAATCACAGCCCAAACAGTATTAAACTTACATTTATTTCGCAAAAATTCTACTAATGGATTTAAAATAAGTGCGAGAATGAGAGATAGTACTAAGTATAATAGAACGGTTTGAATTGAAAAGATAAAAAGCAATACCAGAGCAATCAAGACTAATTTTCCAATTGCTTTTAAAATACCAACACTTATTATTTTTGAAGTCATACAAAATTATTTAGATAAAAAACTAATTTGAAAAAACGTAGTTAATCATATTTGCACCCATTTTTAGTGCCTTTTCACGAACTTCTTTCGGGTCATGATGAACTTCTTCATCTTCCCAACCATCACCTAAATCCGATTCAAAAGTGTAGAATAAAGCTAAGCGTCCCTCAATAAAAATCCCGAAAGCTTGCGGACGATTATTTTCATGTTCATGGATTTTAGGCAAACCACTTGGAAAATTAAAAGGTTTTTGAAAAATGACATTATTGGAGGGTATCTCGACCAAATCATTGTTTGGGAAAAGTTTTTTTATTTCTTTTCGAATGTATTTATCCATTCCAAAATTATCATCAATATGTAAAAAACCACCAGCAGAAAGATAATTTCGTAAATTAATTAATTCAGTAGCAGAAAAAGTAACATTTCCATGTCCCGTCATGTGCACAAAAGGATAAGAAAACAAATCAGGGCTTCCGGGTTCTACAGTGACTGGCTTAAGTGTTAATTTGGTTTGAATTGTTTGGTTGCAAAATTTAATTAAATTAGGCAAGGAAGTAGGATTGGCATACCAATCGCCACCACCGCTGTATTTTAATAGAGCAATTTCTTGTGCTTGGAGTAAAAAACCCAAAAAAAGCAATGTAGTTATAAACACTTTTTTCATAAAATACGGTTATTCGTTTTCGTATACTACTGAATGACAAGCGACTAATGCTGCCGTTTCTGTTCGTAAGCGAGTTGCTCCCAAAGATAAAGGAATATATTGATTTTCAAGAGCCATTTTGATTTCTGAAGAAGAAAAATCACCTTCAGGACCAATTAAAATTGTTACATTTTCAGCTTTCTTTAAGCTTTCTTTCAATGTTTTTTTATGTTCTTCTTCACAATGAGCTATAAACTTTTGTCCACTTATTTCTTTTTGGATAAATGATTTAAAAGCAATCGGTTCGTTCAAAATAGGTAAAAAGTACTGATTGGACTGCTTCATCGCTGAAAGTATGATTTTATCAAACCGTTCCGTTTTAATCACTTTTCGTTCTGAATTTTCACAAATAATAGGCGTGATTTCATGAATTCCAATTTCTGTAGCTTTTTCTAAAAACCACTCAAATCGCTCATTCATTTTGGTAGGAGCAACTACTAAATGTAAGTGATAGGCGGGTTTTATTTGAGCTTCAAAAGACAAAATTTTGACCGTACATTTTGTATCAGAAGCCAAGATCATTTCTGTTTTAAAACATAAACCTAATCCGTTGGTAACAAATAGTATATCGCCTTCTTTCTTACGTAAAACTTTATGAATATGTTTGCTTTCTTCTTTATCAAAAGAAAACGACTGACTATCCTGGTCAATGGCTTGAAAATAAAATAACTGCATTAAAATTCAATTCTAGCTTTTGAAACAACCGTAGCCGATTCAAAAAGTTGGTGTTTATATTTTTGATAACCCACTATACCAATCATCGCCGCATTGTCGGTTGTATATTCAAATTTAGGAATAAATGTTTTCCAATTGTATTTTTGTTCAGCATCTTTTAAGGTAGCTCGAATTCCAGAATTTGCCGAGACACCTCCACCAATTGCAATTTGTGTGATACCCGTTTCCGCAACGGCCATTTTGAGTTTGTCCATTAAGATTTTAATAATGGTATGTTGCACGGAAGCACAAATGTCCGCTTTGTTTTCTTCAATAAAATTAGGGTTTTGAGCTACATTTTTTTGAATAAAATATAAAATTTGGGTTTTTAACCCCGAAAAACTAAAATTCAAACCAGGCACTTTTGGACTCGTAAAGGCAAATGCTTTTGGGTTGCCTTGTTTTGATAATTGGTCTATTAAAGGACCGCCAGGATAGGGAAGGCCTAGAATTTTAGCAGTTTTGTCAAAAGCTTCACCTACCGCATCATCGGTTGTTTCACCAATGATTTCCATGTCGAAAAAATCACTCACTTTCACAATTTGTGTGTGTCCACCCGAAATCGTTAACGCTAAAAAAGGAAAAGTGGGTTTGTCAAAACCTTCCTCGTCAATAAAATGAGCTAAAATGTGCGCATGCATGTGATTCACCGCCAATAAAGGAATTCCTAAAGCCATTGAAAAAGATTTGGCGAATGAACTTCCCACCAATAAAGAACCCATTAAGCCTGGACCTTGCGTAAAGGCAACGCCATGCAATTGGTCTTTTGTAATTCCCGCTTTTTTTAATGCTAATTCTACCACCGGAATAATATTTTGTTGGTGTGCACGTGAAGCTAATTCGGGCACAACACCACCATATTCCTCGTGAATTCGCTGGTTGGCCACCACATTAGATAATACGACATCGTTTTTTAGTACAGCTGCTGCGGTATCATCGCACGAACTTTCAATCGATAAAATAAAAATAGGATTTTTAGTCATAGAAAGGCATGAATTTTGAAGTATATTTGTTTCCAATAATTTAGCGACTTAGAAAGTATTTTTCTTTGTTAAAATTAATTATTTTTGTTTTCCGTAAAAGTACACTTTTACAAATAATGCTACAAATTTATAATAGTTAGGATATCAGAAAATTTAAAAAAATAGTACTACGAATTTTAGTGGTTTTTCTACTATTGGTACTTGTTTTTGGTATTCTACTCACTATTCCTGCGGTTCAAACAAGAATCGGACAATATGCCACCAACGAAATTAATATTGCCTACGGCACTGATATTACGATAGAACAAGCTTCAGTTACTGTTTTTGGTGGTGTAAAACTTAAAAAAGTACTTGTGCGTGATCACCATCAAGACACCTTGTTTTTTATTAATCGATTAAAAACAAACATCTTAGATTTTAATCGGTTAACGAATGGCGATTTGCTTTTTGGAAATATCAAAGCAGATGATTTACTTTTTAAATTAAAACAATACAAAGGCGAAAAGGATAATAATCTCGATCGATTTGTAGCCGCTTTTGATGATGGATCAACTTCCTCAGGCAAATTTTTAATGACTGCACAAACGATTGAATTGGCAAACAGCCGGTTTATAATGATTGATGAAAATATAGAAAGTAAGAAAATTTTAGATTTTTTAAATATTAATGCCCAAGTAAACAACTTTAAAATACTTGGTACTTCAGTGACAACTGCCATTAGCAACATGAATTTTAAAGATTTTCGTGGATTACAAGTCACAAAATTGAAAACTAATTTTACGTATACCAAAGATAATATTTTACTTCAAAAATTAGACTTAGCAACCAAAGCTTCTACGCTTAAAGCGGACGTGGCAATGCGGTATAATCGTGAAGATTTTTCGAATTTTCTAAATAAAGTAATTTTTGATGTTAATGTAACTTCTGCAACCATTACTTCCAACGACATTCGCTATTTTTATGAAGAATTAGGTGAAAATCACACCTTTCAATTAAAAACAAATCTTCTGGGAACACTCAATGATTTTCGTACTAAAAACTTAAATCTTGTTGACAATCACGATACTAAAATTATTGGAGATTTACATTTTAAAAATATTTTTGGAAATGAAAAACAATTATTTTCCTTAGACGGAAATTTTGAGAATCTGACTTCAAATTATGAAGATTTAGCTGCTTTATTGCCGAATTTATTAGGAAAAACATTACCAACTTCTTTAAAAAAACTAGGTCAATTTTCGGTTATTGGATCTACAACTGTCACGACTACTACTATAGATACAGATTTGTTTATGTCTTCATCTTTAGGGAATTTACAAGCAGATTTGGTTATGTCTAATATCCAAAATATTGATAATGCAACCTACAAAGGAAAAATTATTTTGGATAATTTCAATGTTGGC
This sequence comes from Flavobacterium sp., assembly GCF_028689845.1. Classification (GTDB taxonomy): domain Bacteria; phylum Bacteroidota; class Bacteroidia; order Flavobacteriales; family Flavobacteriaceae; genus Flavobacterium. The sequence goes on from NZ_JAQVCH010000015.1 coordinate 21,043, forward strand.
TCAATGCTCAATCAAAAAGAAGTGGGTTATGTTTCGATGAATGCTGATGTGGACGGAAAAGGATTTACGTTAAAGTTAATCGACACAAAATTTAAAGGGAGTGTGACCAAATTACAGTTTATGAACTATAATTATACGGGAATACTTGTAGATGGAAATTTTAAAAAACCTATTTTTAAAGGAAAAGTTAATATTAATGACCCAAATTTATTCATGGAATTTGACGGTTTGGTTGACATTTCAAAAAAAGAAAATGTATATAAATTTGACACCAAAATTGATTATGCAAATTTAACTGCCCTGCAGCTGGTTAAAATGGATAGTGTTTCGATTTTTAAAGGAAAGATATATACCAATTTGGTTGGAAATTCACTTAACAATTTATATGGTGATGTATTGATTGAAGAAACGTCCTATCAAAATCCACGCGATATTTATTATTTTGATAATTTTAAATTGAATTCGTCTTTTGACCAAATAAAGAACGAACCATAACAATCAATTCACCCGATATTATTGAAGGAAAGTTAGTTGGAAAATTTGATTTTGAAGAAATTCCCGCTATTGTTGAAAATGCTTTCGGAAGTATTTATACCAATTATCAACCTAATAAAGTTAAAAAAGAACAGTATTTAAAATTTAATTTTTCACTCTACAACAAAATTATCGAGATATTCTTTCCAGACATTTCCATCAGTGCCAATTCCAATATTAAAGGAAGTATGAATGCGAATACCAACGATTTTAAAATTGATTTTAATTCGCCAGAAATCAAAGCATACGGTAATGTAATTAGCAACTTGAATTTGGAAATTGACAATAAAAACCCGCTTTTCAACACCTATGTTTCTATTGACAGCGTGCAAACCAAAGTATATAAAATATCAGATTTTAATTTGATTAACATCACCAAAAAAGACACGCTTTATTTTCGCTCAGAGTTTAAAGGAGGTAAAACGGGGGGCGATTATTATAATATTGATGCCTATCATACAATTGATGCACAGAAGAATAACGTTGTTGGCTTACTGAAGTCGGAGTTGAAATTTAAAGATGATTTGTGGTTTTTAAATGAGGAAAATAGTAAATCGAATCGAATTGTTTTTAATAACAACTTATCCGATTTTAAGTTTGATGACTTTTTGTTGACCAATCAGGAACAAAAAATAAGTTTTTTTGGAGCAATTAATAGTAAAGCCGACAAGAATTTAGAATTGCTTTTTGAGCATGTAGATATTGGAAAAATTATTCCTGAAATAGATAATTTTGTCATGGAAGGAAATCTCAATGGTAAAGCAAGTTTTAAAGAACGCAATAAAATCATTGAACCACTGGCTTCTATTGATGTAGATGATTTAAAGGTAAATAATATTCTACTTGGAAATTTAGCCTTGGATGTTACTGGGAATAATGAATTAAATTCGTTTGCAGTTCTCTCCACGATAGATAATAAAAATTTGGAAAGTTTTAAGTTAGAAGGAAATTTATCAAGTCAGAGTGGTAAAAATATGATTGACATGGCCGTTCGGCTAGACAAATTCAATATCGGTGCGTTCAGTAACATTGGCGGAGAAGTCATTTCAAATATTCGAGGCTTAATTAGTGGAAATGCAAATTTTAGTGGCGATTTGATGAATCCAGAAATGAATGGCCGTTTATTTTTAAATAAAGCGGGATTAGCCGTCCCTTATTTAAATGTAGATTATCAAATTCAAGATGAAGCGGTGGTCGATTTAACAGAACGGCAATTTCTTTTACGAAATATCAACTTAAGCGATACAAAATACAATACAAAAGGTATTTTATCTGGAAATATTAGACATACACGATTGTCCGATTGGAAACTCGACCTAAATGTAAATACAGATTATATGGTCGTTTTAGACACCGAAGATTCCGAAGATGCCTATTATTACGGAAAAGCTTTTATCTCTGGCCGAGCAAGTATTACCGGATTAACTTCTGCACTTTTAATTGATGTGAATGCTAAATCGGAAAAAGGTACTGCTATAAAATTACCAATTTCAGATGAAGTAGGAGTGGGCGAAAAGAATTTTATCCATTTTATGACCAAAGAAGAAAAGTTCAATTTAAATGCCAATTTAGTTCGACCTGAACGTAATTATTCTGGTCTCGAATTACAGTTTGATTTAGATATCAATGAAAATGCAGAAATAGAAGTGATTTTAGATAAAGAAACGGGCCATAATATGAAAGGGCGAGGAGTAGGTAATTTATTATTACAAATTAACACCTTAGGAAAATTCAATATGTATGGCGATTTTATGGTGTATCAAGGCGAATATAATTTTAAATACCGCTCTTTAATTAATAAAAAATTCAAAGTACGCAAAAACGGAAATATTGTTTGGGAAGGCGATCCATTAAAAGCCCGATTAAACCTAGAAGCAGTTTATGAAACGAGGGCTAATCCTGCCGTTTTATTGAATAATTCTTCAGTTAATCAAAAAGTGCCAGTAGAAGTCGCTATTTTAATTAATGGAACAATTAGTAATCCAGAACCCGATTTTAATATTTATTTGCCAACCGTTTCTTCTACCTTAAAATCAGAAGTACAAACGGTTTTAGATGATAAAGATGTACGACAAACCCAAGCACTTTATTTGCTTGCGAGCGATAGTTTTTTAAGTCCAGAAGGTGGTAATGTAGGACAAAGTGCATTATACAACAACCTTTTTCAAACCATGAGTGGTGTTTTTGATGATTTGTTTTTTGATTCGGATAGTAAAATTTCAGTCGAAGTCGGTTATGTTGCTGCCGAACGAACCCCAAATGGAGAAACAAATGGCAACGTGAGTGTGTCCACCTCTTTCAATATCAACGAAAGAATTTCTGTTAATGGTGTTTTGGGTGTGCCAATTGGCGATGTAAATCAGGCTGCCGTTATAGGTGATTTAGAAGTTTTATATCGGGTAAATGATGACGGTTCGTTGAATTTTAAAGTATTTAACCGTGAAAATGATATTAATTATATTGGAGAAGGGGTTGGCTATACGCAAGGAATAGGTATCACGTATCAAGTTGATTTTGATACCTTTGATGAATTATACAACAAAGTTTTTCGCAATGCAAAATATAAAGTTGAACAAGAACAAAAATCACATGAAGAAATTCCAGATTCTAACATTGCTCCTGAATTTATAAACTTTTCAACCCGGAAAAAAAGTAAAATTGTGAAACCAAAATCGGAAACAGAACAGCCAAAAACACCACCTGAAATTGTTCCAGAAGAATAAATAAAAAAGTCCAAAGTCTAGTCCTTATGGAGAATTAAAAACTTATTAACGAAAACGTTTGATTTTCAGAGCAATTGTCAATATCATTAAAACAATAGGACTAAAGTCGTATTTCTTTGCTAATTTTACAATATAAACTTCAAGTTATGATTAAAACGATAAAAAAGATTGGGGTATTAACTTCTGGAGGCGATGCCCCAGGAATGAATGCAGCCATTCGATCTGTGGTACGAACGTGTGCCTATTATAAAGTAGACTGTGTCGGTATTTATCGCGGATACCAAGGAATGATCGAAGGCGATTTTAAAGATATGGGGCCAAGATCTGTTCATAATATTGTGAATAAAGGTGGAACTATTTTAAAATCAGCACGTTCAAACGATTTTAAAACGGAAGAAGGTCGAAGGCTAGCTTATGAAAACTTGCAAAATGAAAATATTGATGCCTTAGTTGTCATCGGTGGAGATGGTAGTTTTAATGGGGCTTTGGCTTTTAATAAAGAATTTAAAATTCCTGTAATCGGAATTCCAGGAACGATTGATAATGATATTTTTGGAACCAGTCATACATTGGGTTTTGATACGGCTTTAAATACCGTTGTAGAAGCCATCGATAAAATTAGAGATACTGCCAGTTCTCATAATCGTTTATTTTTAGTAGAAGTAATGGGAAGAGATGCTGGTCATATTGCCTTAAATGCGGGAATTGGAGCTGGAGCAGAAGAAATCTTAATTCCAGAAGAAGATATGGGATTAGAACGCTTGTTAGAATCACTTCGCAGAAGCAAATTATCCGGAAAATCCTCTAGTATCGTAGTCATTGCAGAAGGTGATAAAATCGGAAAAAGTGTTTTTGAATTAAAAGATTATATCGACTTAAATATGCAAGAATATGATGTTCGTGTTTCTGTATTAGGCCACATGCAACGAGGCGGTGCTCCTTCTTGTTTTGACCGTGTGCTCGCTTCACGTTTAGGCGTAAAAGCGGTAGAATCTTTATTAGAAGGAAAAAGCTGTTTTATGGTCGGATTACACAATGATAAAATAGAATTAACCCCTTTAGAAAATGCGATAAAAGGACATTCTCGGATAGACAGAGAACTTTTGCGAGTGTCTGAAATCATGTCAATATAAAAAAAAATACTAACTAACTAAATAAGAATAAAATGTCAAAAGTAAAAATTGGAATTAATGGATTTGGTCGAATTGGAAGAATCGTTTTTAGAGAATCTTTCAATAGAGATAATGTAGAAGTTGTAGCAATTAATGATTTATTAGAAGTAGACCATTTGGCCTACTTGCTAAAATATGATTCTGTTCATGGTCGTTTCAACGGAAAAGTGGAAGTAAAAGACGGACAATTGTATGTAAACGATAAATTTATTCGGGTTACCGCAGAAAGAGATCCAAAATTAATCAAATGGGATGATAAAAATGTAGATGTAGATATCGTGGCAGAATGTACTGGTATTTTTACAACCTTGGCAACAGCTCAGGCTCATATTGATGGTGGTGCCAAAAAAGTAGTTATCTCAGCTCCTTCAGCAGATGCTCCTATGTTTGTGATGGGCGTTAACCATTCCACTGCAAAAGCCAGTGATACCATTGTGTCGAATGCTTCTTGTACCACAAATTGTTTAGCTCCGTTAGCGAAAGTTATTCATGATAATTTTACAATTGTAGAAGGTTTAATGACCACAATTCACGCTACAACTGCAACACAGTTAACGGTAGACGGTCCTTCTAAAAAAGATTTCCGTGGCGGACGTTCTGCTTTATTAAATATGATTCCTTCTTCAACAGGAGCTGCAAAAGCAGTTGGAAAAGTAATTCCCGATTTAAACGGAAAATTAACAGGAATGTCAATGCGTGTTCCAACTGCCGATGTTTCTGCTGTTGATTTAACCGTGAAGCTTGCCAAAGAAACTTCGTATGATGAAATTATGAAAGTACTTAAAAATGCTTCGGAAACGTCAATGAAAGGAATTTTAGGATTTACGGAAGACGATGTGGTTTCTCAAGATTTTATATCAGACCCTAGAACTTCTATTATCGATGCTAAAGCTGGTATTGGTTTAAATAGTACCTTCTTTAAAATAATTTCTTGGTATGATAACGAATATGGTTATTCTAGTAAATTAATAGATTTGGCAGTTCATATTTCAAAATTATAACATTAACTAAAAATCCTATTTTGTATAATGCAAAATAGGATTTTTTATTCCATAAAAAACTCCTACTCATGAAATTATTAGTAGACGGTGGCTCAACCAAAGCAGATTGGATTGCCATTGATGATAACGGAAAAGTACTATTTACAACGCAAACACTCGGATTAAATCCAGAAGTGCTAGATAAAGAAGATGTAATTGCTCGATTAGAGGATAAATTTGATATTTCGCATAATCGAGACAAAGTCAAAAATCTCTTCTTTTATGGAGCTGGTTGTGGTACGGATCGAATGAAAGACTATTTAGCAGAAATTTTTCAAAATTATTTTCCAAATGCAATTGTGGCGGTGTATGAAGATACGTATGCAGCCGTGTATGCAACCACTCCAAAAGACGAACAAGCAATTGTATGTATTTTAGGAACGGGTTCTAATTGTAGTTTTTTTGACGGACAGGTTTTACATCAAAAAGTGCAATCGCTTGGTTATATTGTGATGGATGATGGCTCTGGAAATCACTTTGGACGCTTATTAATACGAGGTTATTTTTTTAATAAAATGCCTAAAGAATTAGCTGCTGAATTGCAAGAAGAATATAATTTGGATGCCGATTATGTCAAAGCAAATTTATATAAAGAAGCTAATCCTAATGCCTATTTGGCCACTTTTGCAAAATTCATTATCAAACACAAAGAGCATCCGTATTGCAAGAAAATCATTTACAAAGAACTCAAGAAATTTGTAAAAAATTACATCATGCAATATGAAAATTACCAAAGTGTTCCGGTTCATTTTGTAGGATCGATTGCTTTTTATTTAAAAGAGGAATTGGAAGAAATTTTAAGCAAATATGATATCAAAATAGGTAATGTTTTACGAAGACCAATTGATGGGTTAATTGCCTATCATATTTTAAACAAATAAAAATTTAAACCACGTTTTACGTGGTTTTTTTATCAACGTATATGGAAATAGCAATTATTGCCCACGACGGAAAGAAAGCAGACATGGTTCAGTTTTTAAACAAAAATAGGGCCATTTTGTTACATGAAAAAATTAAACTCATTGCTACCGGAACCACGGGAAGTAAAGTTGAAAACGCCGGATTTAAAGTCAAAAAAATGCTTTCTGGACCACTTGGCGGCGATGCTCAAATTGCGGGTCGCGTAGCAGAAGGCAAAACCAAAATGGTTATTTTTTTTAAAGACCCGTTGTCAAGTCATCCGCATGAGCCCGATGTCAATATGCTCATCCGCGTATGCGATGTTCACAATATTCCACTGGCAACCAATGAAGCTACCGCTCAGTTGTTAATGATTGCATTAACGATAACGTAGAAATTTAGTTTATTTAATGGCTAATACAGAAATTTCTATATTGACATTTTTGGGTAAACAAGTAACTTGAACCGTTTCACGAGCTGGAGCGGTTTTTTCGTTGAAGTAGTTTCCGTATACCGTATTGATTTTTGCAAAATCACCCATATTCATAATAAAAATAGTTGCTTTTACAACATTTTCAAAAGTCATATCTGCGGCGGTTAATACAGCTTTTAAATTTTCCATAACTTGTTTAGTTTCTGTTTCAATATCCGTTAGAACCAATTCACCTGTTTTCGGATTTATTGCAATTTGTCCAGAAGTATATAAGGTGTTGCCTACTAAAATAGCTTGGTTATACGGACCAATAGGAGCAGGAGCATTTTCGGTAAAGATTATTTTTTTCATACAAGTTGAATTATAAGTATTCGGATTAACGTAATTTTCGGTCTGGAAGTGAACGCTTATCATATTTAAGATCGCTTAATACAGAAGATTTTATTCCAATAAAAAAGCCCCATTGAGCAGTATCACCATAGGGAGACCAATTAAAATCCATTCGCCAGCTTAATAAATCTCTTTCAAATCGAAATTGGGTAAACGTAACTCCTTTTTGTACAAAATCATAACCAGAAGAAATGCCCACTTTCCATCGTGGAGTAACATCAATATTTCCAGAAAACATAATTGAGTTTCCTGTAATAGTACTTTCACGAGTTGAATTGCTGTAGGTTAAAGAATAAGCCAAGGTAAAATCCCAAGGTGTTTTACTATTATAGAATGTGGTTATTTCTTCTTCTTCCTCCTCATCGTCATCAAATTGACTGGCTCTTCGATCACTCAGGTCGGTATTCGTTCCAAATAAATCATCCTCACGACCGCCGTTTAAAGCTCCTTGCACATTTTTCTTTTTGCTCTCTTTTTTACCAGCACTTGAAAAGGAATAATTAGCGGTCATATTGGCACTAGTCATTCTAAACAGACTTCCGCCATTATCAATATTAAACCGGTCTATTCTTCTTCCGGCAGCATTAATCGCATAGGGGTCTAAAGTGGCTGCAAAATTGACATTCATTTTATCCTTAAATAATAAAGTTCCTCCGCTTAAGCGAACGGGTGCCCACTGCAAAGAATCAACCGCCATATTGTAACTCGTAGAAAAGTTTAATTGATTTAGTAACATTACTTTTCTTGGTTCCAGTTTTGTACTGTCTTTTTCGGTAACTTTCGCCTCAAACGTATTGCTTAATGAAAAGCCTAACGAATTGGCATAAGAACTAGAAGGCTGACCAAAAATACCGCCATCAAAACGTGTATATTGAGCCATATCGCCCGACGCATCAATGGCATAGGTATCATAATATTGTTCAAAGCTTGGAGCATAATTATGTGAAACCGATGGTCTCATTACATGTCGAATAGCTTGGATTTTCTTAGTGTCGCCAAAATTAAATGTTCCATAAATAGTTGTTCCAATATTAGAACCAAAATTGTAGGTTCGATAAGAATCAAAACCGCTTACTTCTGTAGTTACGACTTTATTGATTTCTGAATCAAATTCTTTGTCTATCGTTTTTAAAGACCAAACTTCATTGTAATTTGCATTGGCAGTCACACTGAAATGCTTAAAAACCTTAAAATTAGTACTTAACGGAATCGTATGTTGCATTCCTGCTTTTGCTGTATCGAACATTTCAGGTTTAAAAAATAGCGAATCGGTCGTGTTAATTCGATATTCTCCTCTTAAATTATATTGAAAATTGATATTTTTAATAATACCTTTTTTAGGTCCATCTTTAGAAGCGAAAGGAAATATTCGGTCAACACTAGCTTGTAAAGTAGGTAAAGTCATGTTGATTTCTTCAGTTCCGGTATTTTGATTATGTGTAGCCGACAATGACATATTAACTTGCGGAACCGTATTAAATGTTTTAGAATAAGAAACAGAAGAGCTTAAGTTGTTAATTAAATTAGAACCTATATTGTTCTGATTTAATGATTGTTGGAAAAACGTACTGCTTCCTAAATTGACGGAAGCAGAAAATCGAGAAGTTGGATTTGACTTTGCATCTTGGGTGTGCATCCATTGAATATTATAGTTTTTTGCCCGAGAATAATCTGGAAAACCGCGTTCACTTTGAATGATATTTTCAAAACGAAGGTTAAAACCACCACTAAATCGGTATTTTAACGCATAACTACTTTGAAAACGCAAACCATAACTTCCATTCGTATAATAATCACCTAAAATGGCCAAATCATAATAATCACTCAAAGCTAAATAATAACCTCCATTTTGCAAGGAATATCCTTGTTTTCGTGTATCTTGAAAAGTTGGAATAATGATACCAGAACTACTCTCTTCAGTCATAGGAAAAAAAGCAAACGGAATGGCAATAGGAGTAGGCACATTGGCAATTACCATATTTGTAAAACCCGTGATGACTTTCTTTTGCGGAACTAATTTAATCTTATCGGTATAAAAATAATATTCTGGATTATCAACATCTTTGGAGGTCGTAAATCGGGCTCCTTTTAAAAAGTAAACGGAATCATTTTCTTTTTTTGTTATCTCTGCCTTCACACGAAATTCGCCTTGCTCAGTTCGTGTATTCCAAATTAAAGCTTTTTTAGTTTTAAAATTAAACCGAATAGAATCGGGTTCAATGAGGTTAGTTCCTTGCTTAAAAACAGGTATTTGAGTGTAAACACCACTTGAATCTTTAATTCTACCCGCATAAACTTCACTTTTTTCATAGTCCATGATGATGATGCCCGCTTTCAATTCAATGTCCTGATAATATAATTCTGCTTGGTCGTAAAGCGTAATTAATTTCTTTTTTTGGTCAATTTTAGTATATTTTTCCGCTTTGTACTTAATTTTGTCTTCTAATAGAGTGGGTTTCTTGGCGGTTTTAAGCGTGTCTTGAACAAGCGTGTCCTGTAGAGTAAAAAAAGATTCTTTGTTGATAATCAGACTATCAGCTGGTTTTTCTGGAGAAACTTGCAGTGTTTTATTTTGCAATTCTTGGGCCTGAACTTTTGGTAAACCAATTGTTAGGAAAAATGCTGATAAAACGATATGAAATAACTTTGTCCGCAAATGTTTTAATGCTATTTTTGTAAAATTATGGCTTGGTTTTTGGTACGCCAAACTTACTGAATAATTTTGGTCAAAAATAAGTAAATAATCAATTTTAAAACCTAGCGTTTAAAATTAAATTAACTTTTAACAATGATAAACTTTTTAAATAAATACAAAATTGGCTATTTTGCTTTCGTCTTGCTCATGACTTTTAATGTATTTGCACAAACAAATACTAAATTTAAAGTAGTGCTTGACCCTGGTCATGGTGGAAAAGATTTCGGTGCAAATTATCATGGGTATATTGAAAAAAACATTGCACTAAAGGTTGCTTTGAAAGTAGGTAAAAACCTCGAAAAGTATGATGATATTGAAGTGATATATACTCGAACAACCGATGTTTTTATTGAATTAATGGAGCGAGCTCGAATTGCTAATCGAGCCAATGCCAATTTGTTTTTATCCATTCACTGTAATGCTTCTGCGAGTGGCGAAGCTTATGGTACAGAGACCTTTGTAATGGGTTTAACTAAAAATGCGTCCAACCTAGAAGTAGCCAAAAAAGAGAATGCCGTAATTACCTTAGAAAGTGATTATAAGATTAAGTATGCAGGCTATAATCCAAATTCGCCTGAAAGTGTGATTGGGATAACGCTACTTCAAGAAGAGTATTTAGATCAAAGTATCACGATTTCCACTAAAATTCAAAATGAGTTTACCAATAATTTAGAAAGAAAGAACCGCGGCGTTAAACAAGGTCCTTTTTTGGTTTTGAATCAAACGTCAATGCCTAGTGTTTTAACTGAGTTAGGCTTTATTTCGAATAGAAACGAAGGACTTTACTTAAATTCTGATAAAGGCCAAGAGGAGATTGCTAAAGCGATTTCGGTAGCGATTTTAAATTATAAAAAGGAGTATTTTGGTGAAAGCATGAATGTTAAAACTGAAAAACCTTCAAAAAATATTACAGAAACTCAAGTAAAAGATACACCAGTTGTAGCTAAAACAAATTCAAATCCTAAAGAGGAAGTTCAAAAACCAGCTGTGGTAACAGATAAAGGAGTTGTTTTTAAAATTCAAATTTCAGCTAGCGGAAAAAGTCTAGAGCTTGTTCCTCAGAATTTTAAAGGATTAAATCCGACTTCGGTTATAGTAGAAAATAATTTATATAAATATTATTTTGAACAAACCTCTAGTTATGAGGAAGCTAAAGAATTCTTGCAAGAAGCGAAAAACAAAGGATATGAATCTTCCTTTATAGTTGCTTTTAAAAACGGAATTAAAATCAGTATACAAGAAGCTTTAAAATTGAATTAATACTTTTTTACCTAAATTTGCTTTAAAAAATTACGACATTGAAATTAACGAAAGAAATTAAAACAGCCATCTTGGTGATTACTTCCATTTTACTATTTATTTGGGGGTATAGTTTTTTAAAAGGAACTGATATTTTAACAGATTATTCAACCTTTTACGTAGAATATGATGACGTAGAAGGATTGGTCAATTCTGCACCCGTAACCATTAACGGACACGTGATTGGTCAAGTAAAAAGTATCACTTTTAAAGACAAAGTTACTTGGAAACCCATTGTAGAAATTCAAATTCATGGAAAATATACTATTCCTAAATCCAGTACGGCTCTTATTTATGAGCCAGGATTAATTGGAGGAAAGATGATTCAAATTGTTCCAGGTACAGAAAATTCATCTATTGCAGCCGTATCAGGTGATTATCTTAAAGGTGATATTAAAAGTGGTTTAACTGCTTTGGTTTCTGAAAAATTAGAACCCTTAAAAGAGAAAATTGAAAAAGTAATGCTTTCTACCGATGTTTTATTAAACAATTTAAATGAAACGTTAGATGATAAAACCAAACAGAATATAAAAAGTAGTATTGCTAAATTAAATGAAACCTTAACAGAATTTAGTCAAGCTTCAAAATCGGTGAACGGAATGTTAGCCGAAAATAGAACCAAAATAAATTCGTCTTTGACCAATTTTGAAAAAACTTCGGAGAATTTAGCTAAAATGTCCGATTCTTTAGCAGCTGTTAACATCAAACAAACCGCTCAAAAGTTAGAACATACTCTAGCGAATGTAGATAAAATTATAACCGATTTAGAAAACGGAAATGGTTCAATGGGTAAATTGTTAAAAGATGATAAGCTGTATACTAATTTTACAGAAGCTTCTAAAGAGCTCGAACTATTGTTAGAAGATTTGCGTCTTAACCCCACTCGTTACATTAACGTTTCTTTGTTTGGCAAGAAAAACAAAGCTTACGTAGCTCCAGAAACAGAAGTAACACCAACTAAAAACGAATAAGCAATGAGTTATTTAGACAACCTTTTATTTTTAATCATTTTGTGTTTAGGTTTTGGCTATTTTGCTTTAAACGTAAAGAAAATAATTCGAAATATTAAACTCGGTCAGCATGTTAATCGCTCTGATAAATCCTCAGAACGTTGGAAAAACATGGCTATGATTGCAATGGGACAATCAAAAATGGTCAAACGACCAATTGCTGGAGTTTTACATATTGTTGTCTATGTTGGTTTTATCATTATCAATTTAGAATTACTTGAAATTATTATCGATGGTATTTTCGGTACGCACCGTGTTTTCTCTTTTATGGGAAGTTTTTATAATGTCTTAATTGCTTCCTTTGAAATTCTGGCGGTTCTAGTTTTGGTAGCAGTAGCAATTTTTTGGATTCGAAGAAATGTCATTAAAATTAATCGGTTTGTTAATTCAGACATGAAAAGTTGGCCAAAAAATGACGCCAATTATATTTTATACTTTGAGGTTGTTTTGATGTCGTTGTTTTTAATTATGAATGCTTCCGATTTTTGGTTGCAACAAATGAACGTTGCTCACTATAATCAGGCAGGAAGTTTCCCTATAAGTCAATTTATTGCTCCTTTATTTGATGGATTATCTAGTGGAGTTGTCGTGGTTATTGAACGAACAGCATGGTGGATGCATATCACAGGAATTTTAATCTTTTTAAATTACCTTTATTTTTCTAAGCACTTGCATATTCTATTGGCTTTTCCAAACACTTATTTTGCAGATTTAAACCCAAAAGGACAATTTGATAATTTAGAAAGTGTTACCAACGAAGTAAAGTTAATGCTTGATCCAACTGCTGATCCATTTGCTGCTCCAGCAAATCCAGAGGCTGTACCTGCTAAATTTGGAGCGAGCGATGTGCAAGATTTAAATTGGGTGCAATTATTGAATGCTTATACGTGTACGGAATGTGGACGTTGTACTTCTGTTTGTCCAGCGAATCTAACAGGAAAAAAATTATCACCACGCAAAATCATGATGGATACCAGAGATCGTCTGGAAGAAGTCGGAAAAAATATCGATGCCAATAAAGGGGTTTTTATACCCGATAATAAAACTTTATTAACCGATTATATTACTGCAGAAGAACTTTGGGCTTGTACAACATGTAATGCTTGTGTAGAAGAATGCCCCGTTAATATTAGCCCGCTTTCTATTATTATGGATATGCGACGTTATTTAGTAATGGAACAAAGTGCGGCTCCTATGCCGTTAAATGCAATGATGACAAATATTGAAAACAATGGTGCTCCATGGCAATATAACCAAATGGATCGCCTGAATTGGAAGGATGAGAACTAACAACTATTAAAAACAAATTCCCATAATTGTGAGGCTTGGGAAAATGTTGATGCAGGTGAAAATTTTAATAATATAGAAAAATGAAAATGGAAGACATTGATAAGAAATTACAAGCAGTTTCTGAAAACGGACAGCAATTGAGTCCAATTTTACCAGCGGGAATTAAGAATTATTTAATTGATATAGATGGCACAATTTGTGATGATATTCCAAATGAAGAACCAGAACGAATGCTTACTGCCGAAGTATATCCAGATGCTTTAGTGACGTTAAACAAATGGTATGATGAAGGACATATTATCTTCTTTTTTACCTCCAGAACAGAAGCTCATCGGGAATATACAGAAATGTGGTTAAAAAGACACGGTTTTAAATACCATGGCATGCTGATGGGAAAACCACGAGGAGGAAATTATCATTGGATTGATAATCATTTGGTTAAAGCAACTCGCTATCGTGGAAAATTTACCGATTTAGTCGATAAAGAAGTAACCATTCAAGTTTTTGACGACGAACACCACGAATAAAAATAAATGATTTTGAGCAAGTTAGTTTTAAGTAAATTTGATGATTCAAAGATTTGAAAAACCAAATAATCCATTAATCCAGCAGTCTAAAAGTCTAAAAAAAAATAAGAAATGGCGGAAAATATAGTAGTGCCTACAATGGCAGAAATGTTAGCTCAAGGCAAACAACCCGAGGTTTTATTTTGGGTAGGTTGTGCAGGGAGTTTTGATGACCGAGCAAAAAAAATCACGAAAGCGTTTGTGCGTATTCTCAATCGAGCAAATGTATCTTTCGCCGTATTAGGAACAGAAGAAAGCTGCACGGGCGATCCTGCAAAAAGAGCTGGAAATGAGTTTTTGTTTCAGATGCAAGCCATGATGAATATCGAAGTCATGAATGCTTATGAAGTAAAGAAAATTGTAACAGCTTGTCCACATTGTTTCAATACAATCAAAAACGAATATCCAGAATTAGGTGGTCAATATGAAGTTTTACATCACACCCAATTTTTAAAATCATTATTAGATGACGGACGTTTAACTATTGAAGGTGGTCAATTTAAAGGGAAACGAATTACTTTTCATGACCCCTGTTATTTAGGAAGAGCCAATACTATTTATGAAGCTCCTCGTGAATTAATTCAGAAACTAGAAGTAGAATTAATAGAAATGAAACGCTCACGTGCCAACGGATTATGCTGTGGAGCAGGAGGAGCACAAATGTTTAAAGATGCAGAACCTGGAACTAAAGAAATTAGTGTGGAAAGAACAGAAGATGCTTTAGAAATAAATTCAGAAATCATTGCTACTGGTTGTCCATTTTGTAATACGATGATGACAGACGGTGTCAAAAACAAAGAAAAAGAGGCTAGTGTAAAAGTGATGGATATAGCCGAATTAATTGCAAATGCTCAGGATTTATAAATAGGTAGTAGGTTGTTGGGATGAAGTTTAATTGTTATTCATAACTACAAAAAACAATTCAACTTCCAATACTAAATAGCCATCATACCATCCATCGCCCTAAAAACAAACATAATGTATACTCCATTTGAAACCATGCCTGATGAATCTAAAATTTGGATTTATCAATCGAATAGAAAGTTATCCGATACTGAAATTGTCGAAATTGAAGAAGATTTAAAAGTCTTTATAGAAGATTGGTCGGCTCATGGAACTTCGTTAGAAGCTTCATTTTTAACTAAATACAATCGTTTTATTATCTTGGCTGTTAATCAAGAAGTTCAACAGCCCACTGGTTGCTCTATAGATTCTTCCGTTGTTTTTATTCAACAATTAGAAAGTAAATACGGTATTGATTTATTAGACAAAATGAATGTTACCTATAAACAAGGAGAATTTTTGACACATAAATCGCTTCTCGATTTTAAACGCATGGCCAAGGAAAAAGCAGTTTCAGAAAACACCATCGTTTTTAATAATTTAGTGAATACCATCGAAGAATGGAAAGAAAATTGGGAAGTTCCCGCTTCTGAAAGCTGGCACAGTCGCTTTTTTTAAAAATAAATTTCAGAATGTATAAAATCTCTCGCTTTTTTTTTATTTTTTTATTACTGATTTCAGTGATACATTGTGCGGTCAATAAAGCGAATACGAATAAAATTGTTCCAAAAGCAAGTTCAAAAACAAGTTCGGATTCGATTACCCAAATAAAAAAAGCAGAAACCATTTCCTTCAATTATACTACACCAACCGTAATTGAGAAAATTTGGGTAGACAGTGTTTTTAATTCACTTACCGTAGAAGAGAAAATAGGACAGTTGTTTATGGTTGCGGCTTATTCTAATAAAGATTCGGCTCATATTAAATCGGTAGAAAAATTAATAATAGATCAAAAAGTCGGTGGTTTAATTTTTTTCCAAGGCGGACCTGGACGACAAGCCGCTTTAACCAATCGCTATCAAAAATTATCAAAAACACCTTTATTTATAGGGATTGATGCCGAGTGGGGTTTAAGTATGCGATTAGATTCTGTCAATCGTTTCCCATGGAATATGACGCTTGGAGCCATTCAAGATCTTAATTTAATTGAAAAAACAGGAGAATTAATGGCCTTGCAATCTAAGCAATTAGGAATTCATTTTAATTTTGGACCTGTTTTAGACATCAATACCAATCCGAAAAATCCAATAATTGGGAATCGTTCGTTTGGAGAAAACAAAGTCAACGTAGCCGATAAAGCCCTAGCATTAATGACTGGTTTGCAATCAAATGGTGTTTATGCAACGGGTAAACATTTTCCAGGACATGGAGCAACTGAATCAGACTCACATCATACCTTACCCGTTATAAATTTTACACAAGAACAAATTCGTGATGTCGAATTATATCCCTATAAAAAACTAATTAACAAAGGATTAGCGAGTGTAATGGTGGCTCATTTAGATGTTCCAAGTTTTGAAAATCGACCAGGATATCCGTCTTCCATTTCAGTAATAATTGTAACCGATTTATTAAAAAACGAATTGAATTTTAAGGGTTTAATTTTTACGGATGCTTTAAATATGAAAGGAGCAAGTAATTTTAAAAAACCAGGAGATATTGATTTAGCCGCATTTAAAGCTGGGAATGATATTTTATTATTTCCAGAAGATGTTCCTGCAGCAATTTTAAAAATAAAAGAAGCATTAAATACAGGTGAACTTACCACCGAAAGACTGGATTATTCTGTAAAAAAAATACTGCTTTTTAAATACAAAGCAGGTCTAGCTAATTGGAAGCCCATCCAACTTGAAAAACTTTCATCGGTAATCAATACACCACAAGAGGAAGCATTACAATACAAATTATATGAAAATGCACTAACGGTAATTCGAAATAAAGGAGCAATTATTCCCATTAAAGAATTAGACAAACAGAAAATTGCCTATATCAAAATGGGCGACGATAATAACACGGTTTTTTTGGAAACCCTTCAAAAATATGCCGAAATTACAGAAGTTTCTCACACCCAATTAGATTCGATGCATAGTCAATTACGTGATTTTACACATGTTATTATTGGATATCATAAAACAGATGGAGCATGGAAAAAACACGATTTTTCTACGAAAGAATTACTGTGGATTTCTGAAATTGCTAAACGAAAAAAGGTAATTTTAGATTGTTTTGTAAAACCGTATGCACTAACTGCCATTCCGAGTTTTGAAAATATCGACGGCGTTATTGTTTCTTATCAAAATAGCGAGGTTTCTCAAAATGTATCCGCTCAATTAATTTTTGGAGCAATCGCATCGAAAGGGAAATTACCGGTTTCTATTAATGAAGAATTTAAAGTTAATTTTGGCTTAATCACTGAAAAATTAAACCGATTGGGTTTTACTGCTCCTGAAAATGTCAAAATGAATTCGATTACTTTAGCAAAGATTGATGGAATCATGCAAAAAGCCATTGCACAAAAAATGACACCTGGAGGCCAAATTCTAATTGCTCGAAAAGGAAAAGTTATTTATCAAAAGGCTTTTGGTTTTCATACATATAAAGAACAAACGCCTGTTAAAAATACTGATATTTATGATGTAGCTTCCTTGACTAAAATTGTTTCTACGCTACCCAATGTGATGCAATTGTATGATAAAAACCAAGTGAATATGGATACTAAACTTGGCGAAATGATTCCGACATTTAAAGGAACAGATAAAGAAAACATTAATTTTAAAGATTTATTATCGCATTATGCTCGTTTGCAAGCTTGGATTCCGTTTTATAAGCAAACCTTAGATAATAATAAAAAGCCAGACGAGAAGTATTATAAGAAGTTTTACAGCAAGGAATTCCCACATCAAGTGGCTGAAAACTTGTATATGCGAAGGGATTATCCAGATACGATTATGAAATTAATTGGTGACAGTAAATTATTGCCAAAAAAAGAATATAAATATAGCGATTTCACCTTTATTATTTTAAAGCATTATTTAGAAATTGCCACGGGAAAAAAATTAGAAGATTTGAGCAACAAGAATTTTTATGCCAAACTTGGGATGAATAATACTGTTTATAATCCGTTGCAAAAATTTGATATGAATAGTATTCCGCCCACAGAGGAAGATACATATTTTCGTTACCAAACTATCCAAGGATACGTACACGATATGGAAGCAGCAATGGAAGGCGGGGTAGGCGGTCATGCGGGCATTTTTTCTAATACGATGGATTTAGCCAAAATCATGCAGCTTTTTTTACAAAAAGGTAATTATGCGAATGAAAATTTCTTTTCTAGTTCCACTTTTGATGTATTTAATACCTGTTATTATTGCCCTGACGGAAACCGTCGTGGAATAGGATTTGATAAGCCTCAATTAGGAACTTCTGGCCCAACTTGTGGTTGTGCTTCTATGACTAGTTTTGGCCATACCGGATTTACGGGAACAATGGCTTGGGCCGATCCAGAAGAAGAAATAATCTATATTTTTCTGTCAAATAGAACCTATCCAACGGCAGAAAAGAATGTTTTATCTCAACAAAATATTCGTGAAAATATCCAACAAGTTATCTATGATGCAATAGTACGATAAACACTAAAGTTTATTCATATTTGCAGCTAAGGTTTCAATAAATTTAGAAATAGGGCCTTTAATCATCATCGCCATCATCGGGTTAAAATCACCTTCAAAAGTTAATTGTACTTCTGAAGTTGTTTCAGAAAGAGCATTAATATTTCCTGTTAAAGTAAAGGGCAATTTTTCTGAAGCTGCTCCTAAAACCACTTGACTTGACGGATTTTTTTCTTTCATCCGTAATTTGATTTCAGGCATTCCTTTTAAGCCAAAAATAAAAGAATCCTCACCCGTTACTTCAAATTTAGCAATGTTTTCAGGCATTAATTTTTCAAAATTTCGAACATCACTCAACGATTCAAATAAATAGTCAGCTGATTTTTCTACGGTAACTTTTGGACTTTCTATATTCATGTTTATTATTTTATAGTATTTTTTTAGTTTAAACTTCTACACCCCATTTTGACGGATTTACTCGCCACTCTTGTAAAGTGTGTTGTTCTTCTTCTGTAATATATTTTTTAGCAACTGCTAATTCCAACAAATTATCATAATTGGAAAGCGTATA
Organism: Flavobacterium sp.; assembly: GCF_028689845.1. Lineage (GTDB taxonomy): Bacteria > Bacteroidota > Bacteroidia > Flavobacteriales > Flavobacteriaceae > Flavobacterium. The sequence goes on from NZ_JAQVCH010000015.1 coordinate 40,120, forward strand.
TAAGTCGACGTTATCCTTTTTGAAATTTTCAACCGCTACATCAAATCCATAAGTAAAAATGGCAACCATGCCTTTCACGTTTGCACCTGCTTCTTTTAAGGCTTCCACGGCTAACAAGCTACTTTTTCCGGTACTGATTAAATCTTCAACCACCACCACACTTTGTCCTTTTTGCAAAAAACCTTCCACTTGATTTAAACGACCATGTTTTTTAGCTTCTGGTCGAACATATACAAAAGGTATTCCCATATATTCAGCTACTAACACTCCAATTCCAATTGCTCCAGTGGCTACACCAGCAATGACATCTGGTTTTCCAAATTGTTTTTCAATTGTTTTAGAAAATTCTTCCCGAATATAATTTCTAATTGGTGGAAATGAGAGGGTTATGCGGTTATCACAATATATTGGCGATTTCCATCCTGAAGCCCATGTAAAAGGATTTTTAGGATTTAATTTAATTGCGTTTATTTGTAAAAGCAATTCGGCCGTTTTTTTAGCGGTATCTTTATTTAAAATCATATTACAAATGTATAAAGTTTTTGTGAACGACAAACCACTTTTTTTGACAAATGAAATTCAGAAGGAAACCGACTTTCAACTGTTTTTGCTTGAAAGTGTTGATATTAAGCAGCTTATAGTCAATATTTTTAAAAATAAAGTTGAAAAAGCTTTTTTATATCATCCAGATGAAAAAGAAATGATGAAAAAATTAAAAGCAAAAATTCCAGTTGAAAAAGCAGGCGGAGGATTAGTATACAATGAAAACAAGGAAGTTTTATTTATTTTTAGAAATAATAAGTGGGATTTGCCAAAAGGTGGAACTGAAAAAGGAGAGGATATTGAAGAAACGGCTATTCGTGAAGTTGAAGAAGAAACCGGTGTAAGCGGATTAAAAATTACTAATAAATTAGGTAAAACCTATCATGTTTTTAAACGTAATGGCCGGTATAAACTGAAAATCACGCATTGGTTTGAAATGCATACTCAATACAACGATAAATTGGTTGCTCAAGCCAATGAAGGAATTGAAAAAGCAGAATGGAAATCGCCAAAAGAAATTGAAAAATGTCTCTTAAATTCGTATGAAAATATTAAGTTGCTATTTGAAAAGTGATTCTTTTTTTTTATAATTTTGGAAAAAATAAAATTACTTTCATGAGAAAAACTTTACCTTTTTTGTTACTGTTGTTTTGCGGTTTTTTACAAGCTCAAAATTATACATTTCTTAAATTAAATCAACCTTATGTTGAGTTAGTTAATCCTGTTTCAATTAATCAAGGAGAAATTTGGGACGACTTTGAATTTCCTATCGCCATCCCATTTACGTTTAGTGTGAATGGTCAGAATTTTCAAGAATTAATTATGAATGATAGTTTTATCACTTTTGAAGGAACTTTATCAGAAATTATAAGTCCGATGGGCAATGACTTAGTCGACAGAGGCTTTTACGGCGATAATTCTTTGTCTCCCCTAAGCTATAAAATAGAAGGTACAACGGGAAATCGCATTTTAAAAATGCAATGGAAAAATTCCGGCAGTTTTGATGATACACCCTTAGCCATGTTTGTAAACTTTCAGATTTGGCTTTATGAAACGAGTAGTATTTTTGAATTGCGTTATGGACAAAATAGTGTAACTAATTCGGAGACTTTTTATTCAGGTGAAGTAGGTGGAGCAATTGGTGTAACTTCACTTGATTTTGATACAGAAGAATTTAGTAATTCCTTATTTTTAATTGGCAGTCCGGCGAGTCCTACTATAACCAACCAATTAGATTTTATTACCGGAACACCAACAGATACAACAGTTTATAGGTTTACTCCATCTGCTTTATCAATTGGTGCTAATCAAAGAAATATCGCATTATTTGTTTATCCAAATCCGAGTCAGGATGTGTTTTTTATTAAAGGCTTAACTGATAATCAAACCTACACAATTTCGGATAGTTTTGGAAAAGTAATTCAAAAAGACTTAATTTTAATTGATAATGCCGCAATAAATTTATCAAATTTTGAAACGGGTTTATATTTTTTGAATTTTGAATCTGGAAATTCTATTAAATTGCTAAAGAACTAATTTGAAAAAAAAAAAAAAGGAACGTCAAGACATTATCTTGACGTTTTTTTTATAAATTATAGTTAATACTACTTAACTAGTCGATAAACCGGATATTCTAAATGTCCTTTTTCATAATAGGTAGAATGTAAGTAAATCCATTGTAGTTGAGCCGCACCATCATTAGAAAAAACGACATCAGTTGCTTTCTTTTTTTCAAATTCGTTCTTTAAGTTTGGATTTTGGTTCAATACTTCCACGGCCAAATCTTCAAAAACATAAGCGGAATACCATTCTTTCTGCTGTAAAATCCCATCGAAGAAATTCCAATTGAAATAAGAATCAACAGCTTCAGGTTCTAACGTTTCTAATAAAAACTTGACACCCGCTTGTTCTGTCGGAATAATCCAATCGCCTTTTTGAAATAAAATAGATTCCATCTTTCTTGAAACAATCGTTTGATAATGATTATAATGACCTTCATACGCTTCTTTGGCTGTTTTAAAACCTTCAATCCTGTATTTTTCAACTCTAATCAATGAATCTTTTTCTAAACGATGCATCGAAATGTTATTTAATTTTAATAATTCGACGACATTCCACCAAGTTTTCGGAATTATATACGCCGTTGGAATCGTAATTTCCTTAACCGATTTGTAGTCAGGATAAAAAGAGATTTGTTTATTGAAGGGTTTGTTTTGATCATAAAACAACCTGTCTTTACCAGAAATTAAACTTTTTTTATAGCCGGCTTCAAAGCCTAAAAATGACATTTGTTCTCTTTTTGTACTATCAATTTGCCATTGAATGGTATAGTTTGCTTTTGGTTTGAAATTAGTAAAGTTTTCTTTTCGTAATTTTTTTATTCTTAAATAGTTTGCGTCTGTGTAGTTTAGAGTGGTTTTCATAAACGCGTACGTTGCATTTACCCGATCTTCAAAGTTTTTGAGCATGTGCAATTCGGGCATATAACCAATTGTATTAAACAAGGAGGCATAACCAGTGGAATAGCGAGGTAAATCCATGAATTGCGAATAACCACTTTCTGGGGTCGTTCCATAAACATTAACATAAGGAATGCTTTCCAGTTTATTGACTTTTAATTGTTTTCTAATTTCTGGCGTCATTTGTTCTTTTATGAAATCGCCCAAATTTTTTCCTATTTTTTGATGTTGAGTTTGAATATAAGTCAACGTATATTGATAATCTGCTCCATTACTTACATGATTATCAATAAACACATCCGGATTAACTTCATGAAATAAAGCCGCAAAACTTCGAGCATTTTTTGTGTCAGATTTGACAAAATCTCTATTCAAATCAAAATAACGACCGTTTGCTCTAAAACCATAACTTTCAGGACCATTTTGGTTTACGCGTGAAGTTGAATTTCTATTTAAGGTTCCGCTAATATTATAGAAAGGAATAACAGCAACGATAGTATTTTTTGGGAGATTTATTTTTCCAAAAGCCAAATCACGTAAAAGTAGGGTAGAAGCGTCAACTCCATCTGGTTCACCAGGATGAATATTGTTATTAATAAGTAAAATTGCTTTTGTTTTAGCCGCTTTTTGCAAATCAAATACCGCTTCTGGATTAAATAAAATTAAATGTAAGGGTAACCCACTATCTGTTAACCCCATTTCTTTTATTTTAATAGTAGGAAAGTTTCTTTCTAAATCTAAAAAAAAATCAATGGTTTCTTGATACGTCGCAGTTAGATTTTTATTCCCTTTTTCATAGGGAGTCAAGGTATTCTGCGAGGTTTGTGCCACTGAATAAACCGAAAAAAACAGTAACAAAAATTGGAATAAATAGTTCATTTGTTAAATTTTATTTTTTTTACTAAAATAAGTGTTTGTTTCGGAAAATAATGTAGCTTTGTTAAAACATTTAAACTTTTTATTTATGAAAAAAATTACTTTATTATTTTTATTATTGGTTGCATTTGTAGGAAATAGCCAGACTATCTCTCACAGCACCTCAATGGAATTAGGAGACACTAACGTGGCTTGCAATGGAGGAACTCCATCAACATCAAGTGACAATCGTTATTTTAGATTCTTTAAATTAAGCGATTTTGGAATTGCAGGACCTTGGACGGTTGAAAATGTTAAATTTGGTATTCAGTCTTTGACTATTCCATCTTTACCTGGTGGTTTTCCTATCACTGTTGTACTTTATTCTACTCCAGCGAGTAATTTTCCAGTAGTTTTCCCAACAGGTTACACTGAAATTACACAAATCACTACTAACTTTATGGCAGATGCTGCAGAAACGTTAGTAACCGTTGAATTAGAGGCTACAGTTCCTGCTGGTCATAATTTATTAGTACAAGTTGGTTATAATGCTCAAGAAGCAAGTAGTGGAAATAGAGTTTTCTTATCTGCTAACAGTTTAGGACAATCTGCTCCAACCTATATCCAATCAACAGCTTGTGGTATTGCAAATCCATCTACTATGGCATCAATTAATTTTCCTGATGCTCATTTAGTATTATCAGTAACTGGTGGTACAATGAGTGTAGGAGATAATGCTTTAGATAAAGTTTCGGTTTATCCAAATCCATCTAAAGGAAAATTCAACATTGAATTACCTTCAACAGTTTCTATTGAATCAGCTTCTATTACTGATATTGCAGGAAAACAAATGGAAGTTAAATTAGATGCTGCAAATTCTTTTTCTATTTCTGAATTTAAAACAGGCGTTTATATTTTAAACATCCAAACTTCAGAAGGAGTAATCAACAAAAGAATTATCAAAGAATAATTTAAAGGTTATTATACTTTATAAAAACCGATTCGAAAGAATCGGTTTTTTTTATTTTAAATTGACAGAAGCCGGAACTAAAATAGAATAATCGCCACCGTTTCTAATCACATCACGTACAATACTAGAACTAATAAAAGAAGTGTTAGATGCCGTTAATAAAAAGACTGTTTCAATTTTAGAGAGTTTACGGTTGGTATGAGCAATTGCTTTTTCAAACTCAAAATCAGCAGGATTCCGCAGTCCACGTAAAATAAATTCAGCATTTTCCTTTTTACATAGATCGATAGTCAATCCTTCATATGAAATTACCCTTACTTTAGGTTCGTTTTTAAAGGCTTCCTTAATAAAATGCATCCGTTCGTCTAAAGAAAACATATATTTTTTCTCGGCATTAATACCGATAGCTATAATCACTTCATCAAAAAGTGATATTCCGCGTTTGATGATATCAAAATGGCCTAACGTTATGGGGTCAAACGAACCTGGAAAAATGGCTTTTTTCATAAAATAGTTATTTAGCAAGTGCTAATTCAATTGCATTTTCAAATAATTCGGGTAAACTAATTCCAGCCGCATTGGCTTGTTGTGGTAAAATACTCTCCATGGTCAAACCCGGAATCGTATTCATTTCTAACATAAAAGGTTCGTTATCCATAATGATAAATTCGCTTCTAGAAAAACCTTGCATTTTTAAAATTTGATAGGCTCTTTTGGCAATATTTTCTATTTTTTCTTTTAATTCTATTGAAATCCGAGCAGGCGTTATTTCTTTCGACTTACCTAAATACTTTGCTTCATAATCAAAAAAATCATTTTCAGAAACAATTTCCGTAATCGGTAAAACGGTAATTTCACCTTTATAATTGATGACGCCAACGGAAACTTCAATTCCGTCTAAAAAACTTTCAATAAGTATTTCATCATCCTCTAGGTAGGCTTTTTCAATCGCAGCCATCATTTCTTCGGATGTTTTAACTTTAGAAATTCCAAAACTTGAACCTGATTTATTAGGTTTTACAAAACAAGGGAGTCCAACTTTTTTAATAATATTTTCTACTTCAATAACATCGCCAAAATTTAAATAATACGAAATGGCTGATTTTATCCCGTAAGGTTTTAAGACAGAAAGCAAATCTCTTTTATTAAAGGTTAGGGCTGCTTGATAATAAGAACAACTGGTTTGTGGAATATTTAATAATTCAAGGTAAGCTTGCATCAAACCGTCTTCGCCGGGAGTTCCGTGAATAGCATTAAAAACCACATCAAAATGAAGTATTTCACCATTTCGATTGACAGAAAAATCATTTTTATTGATATGAAATTCGCTTTTATCTTCTTCTACTAAAACCCATTTATCTTTAAATATATGGATGCAATAGCAATTATATTTAGTTTTGTCTATTGAATTGTAAACAACAGATCCACTTGTTAACGAAATTTGAAATTCACTCGAATATCCGCCCATGATGATGGCAACATTTTTCATTGTTTTGCGTTTGTTTAATTAGGTTTTACCATAACAAATTTACATTTATTTATGGAAACAAAAAACGGTTTATAATTTTATATCTTTGTGCGAAATAAATAAAAATGAGTTTAAGAAATTATCTAACCAGTAAAGTGTTTTTTCGTCAAATTATTTTGGCAACTTGTATTGTGTTTGCTTTAGCTTTTGTGTTTTTCAATATGCTTTCGTATTTTACAAAACACGGACAGGAAATTACGGTCCCAGATTTAAGTAAAATGAGTGTTGAAAAAGCAGAGCAAACCTTAACTCAATTAAATTTAGATTATGTTTTATTAGATACCTTAGACTATTCTAAAGAATATTCGGCTTTTTCAATAGTAGAACAAGAACCAAAAAAAGGAGCGAAGGTTAAAGCCAATCGAAAAATTTATTTAAAATTAAATGCTGCCGGTTATACCTTCGTTGCATTGCCAAATTTAATTGAAAAAACATTTCGTCAAGCGGAGCCAACCTTAAAATCAATTGGTTTAGAAGTGGGTAAAGTTACCTATAAACCCTATTTGGGAAAAGATATGGTTTTAGAAATGATTTATAAAGGAGCTCCTGTAAAACCTGGGACAAAGATTATGAAAACCTCTAAAATAGATTTGGTATTAGGTGATGGAAAAATTGCATTTGACCAAAATGAACTAGATAGCCTTATCCGCCAACAAGAATTGAAATCAACCCATGAATAATAGTACTACGCACGAGCTCGATACCGACGACGAATTATATGAACACCATCGTTTTGAAGTTCCAAAAGGGCAATCGATGCTGCGAATTGATAAGTATTTAATGCAAGTGGTTGAAAACGCTACACGGAATAAAATTCAACAAGCGGCAGTTGCAGGAAATATTTTGGTTAATGAAGAGGCCGTAAAATCGAATTATAAAGTCAAACCTTTTGATGTTATTCGCGTTTTAATGACTCATCCACCATTTGAATATTTGTTAGAACCTGAAAATATTCCGCTTGACGTGGTTTATGAAGACGACCAATTATTAATCGTCAATAAAGAAGCGGGTATGGTAGTTCATCCCGGACACGGAAATTATAGCGGTACGTTAGTGAATGCATTGGCCTATCACTTTGAGAACTTACCAATGAATAGTTCGGAACGTCCAGGTTTAGTGCACCGAATAGACAAAAATACGACTGGTTTGTTGGTGGTGGCTAAAACCGATTTAGCAATGGCTTATTTAACCAAACAATTTGCAAATAAAACTTCAGAAAGAGAATACATTGCTTTAGTTTGGGGAAATGTAGAAAACGATGAAGGAACTGTTGGAGGTTATATTGGCAGACACGTGAAAGACCGCATGCAAATGGCTGTTTTTGATGATGAAACAAAGGGCAAGCCTGCGGTGACACATTATAAAGTTTTAGAGCGATTGGGCTATGTTACGTTATTAGCTTGTCGATTAGAAACAGGAAGAACGCATCAAATTAGAGCCCACATGAAACATATTGGTCATACGTTATTTAATGACGAACGGTATGGTGGACATCATATTTTAAAAGGAACTACTTTTACAAAATACAAACAATTTGTCGAAAATTGCTTTAAAATACTGCCCAGACAAGCTCTGCATGCAAAAACACTAGGATTTGAACATCCAATTACCAAAGAATTCATTCGATTTGATTCAGAAATTCCGTTGGATATGCAAGAATGTATTGAAAAATGGAGAAACTATTCTAAATCACATGAAATAGAAGAAGAATAAAAAAAGTGACGTTTTAATGAACGTCACTTTTTTGTTTTTAATTTATCCTCTTCGCATTGAATTTCCACCCGTTTGTTGTCTAGAATTAGTTTGGCTTCGACTCGCAGGTTGACTTCTTTCTACTCGTGTTGAATTGGAACTATTTACTCGAGGCTGTGAAGGAACAGATTGGTTGCTTTCTAACTGACTTTGTGAGCTTCGCGGATTACTTCGTGGCGACGAATAAGAAGAGCCACCATCACTTTTTACTGAATTTATTCGCGGTTTCGGACTGTTAGTCGACAATTGACTAGAACTTGTTTCTCGCGGATAATTAGTTGCGAGAAATTCATTTTTTGGAGCTTGTTGTCTTGGTTTAGGTGCATTGTACACTGTTTCTAAATTAGTTGTATTACCTCTAGGGCTTTGAGCTCTAGGTTGTGGCGATTCATCAACAATTGCTGAATTTCTAGGGTTTTCAGTTCTAGGTCTAGGCGAATTGTTTGTTGTAGTTACAATAGGATTTCTTGTTCCTGAAGTAGTAGAGCTACTGTAGGCATTTGCTCGCGTTGGTCTTGGAGTAGTCGAAGCTACTTGTGCTCTTGTTGAATTATCAGTTCTAGCTAAATCATGACGGTTTTGATATCCATTGTTTCTATTTTGGAAAGAACGATTTGGATGCATTCTCTCATAACCATTTGCCCGATAAGTTTGATGCATGGCGATTGCATAAGTATTTCTTCGGTGATTCACATAATGACAAGTATTATTGTAATTTACATAATAATTAATGTGCGAATGGTATCTAAAATAAGGATAAGGATTCCATGCATAATAAAAAGTTGGATAATAATTCCAATACCACGGCGAATAATACGGACGGTAATAATTTACCCAAAAGGTGTTATAAATTACTGGTGTATAATGATAACTTGGCTCATAAATATAGTTTGCACCATACATATATACATCGCCTACAATTTGAACTTGAAGTTTGTTGTTTTGTCCTCGTTCTACTTCTATAGTAGCCACATCTTGAAATAAATCTCTGCCTAAAACAGCTTGGATTATAATTAAATGTGATCTATTTTCAACTGATTCGATAACGCGTAAATAATCTACTTGATTATCATTATTCAAATCTAAATTAGAGAGCTGGATTTCTGGATCATTTAATCTTCTTTCAAAATCTTCTAAAGTTGACGATTCTCCAAAAATAGTAGCCATGGCTCGTAAATCCAAGTTATCGCTAATATCAACCGAATTAGCAATCACAGTAGTTTTAGTTTGAGCTTGCATCATCATCATTCCGAAAAACAGAATAAAGAATAGGTTTAATTTCGTTTTCATAATGTTTTGATTTAAATAGATTAATCACTTTATAATACTTCAAACAATAGTTGTGCCACTTTTTTGGTTTTCTAAAATTGTGATTTATTTATCAACTAAATTCTTGTTAAAATAAATAATTATTTATATTTGTCGAAATTTTATAACAAAATGCGAAGAATTTGTGAAATCTTATTACTTGTTCTTTTAATCTCTTGTAAGCAAGAAGAAAAAAAGATTAATACCAATAAGCGACTTCCATTTACGGGTGTTGTTTCAGAGACATTGTTTGTAGATAGCATGAGTGTTAGAGCCATTAGTTTAGATAATAATAAAGTTTGGTTTGCAACAGATAAGGGAAAATATGGTTTCTGTCGATTTGATAAATCTAAAAATTATACCAATCAAATTTTATTTGATAGTATTAAACCTCACTTCAGAGGAATAGCTCAAAATAAAGCCTCATTATTTTTAGTAAGTACAGAAAAACCAGCGGTAATTTATAAGGTAGATAAAAATAATCATTCGGTTACCAAAATTTTTGAAGATAAAAATCCAAATGCTTTTTATAACGGTATTCAATTTTGGAATGAATTTGAAGGAATAGCCATGGGCGACCCACAAAATGGCTGTTTAACCGTTGTTATTACTCGAGATAAAGGACAAACATGGGAAAAAGTAGATTGCTCTAACCTACCAAAAATGGAAACTGGTGAGGCAAGTTTTGCTGCTAGTAATAGTTCACTCATCGTAAAAGGTAATTTGACATGGATTTTAACTGGTGGAACAAAAGCGAGGGTATTTTATTCGGCTGATAAAGGAAGAAATTGGTCAGCTTATGATACGCCTATAACGCAAGGTAAACCAATGGCGGGTATATTTTCGGCAGACTTTTATAATGATTCGATAGGGATTATTGCGGGTGGTGATTATGAAAATCAACACGATAACTCTAAGAATAAAGCACTAACCATTAATAGTGGTCAATCGTGGAGTTTATTGGCGGATGGTCAAGGTTTTGGATATAGTTCATGTATCCAATTTGTGCCTGAATGTGGCGGAATTTTAATTGTAAGTGTTGGTCCGCAAGGCATCTATTTTTCAGATGATATTGGTAGTTTTTGGAAAAAAATCAGCAATGATACCGATTTACACACACTTCGATTCATCGATAAAAAAACAGCGATTGCGGCAGGAAAAAATAAAATTGTAAAGTTGAAATTTACAACGGATTAATTTTTTGGCCCTGGTCGTGAACTTCTAAATTGTTTCAATAAATCTTTTCTAAATTGTTCTTCTGCTTTATGCAGTTTCACAATTTTTTGAGCACTTAAAACTAACTTTAAGTTTTGATTGAACTTTTTTCTTAATTGGTATAATTCATCTTCCGTTTTTTCCATTTGTGCCAATAATTGATTGGCTTCATTCTCTGATAGTTTTCCCATATCGGTTTCAATACGATTCATATAGGATTTCATTTTTTCATGCTGCAATTCAAATTGTTTGTCTTCAAAAGCATTATAAATAGGCCAGAATTTCTCTGCTTCATCTGGAGTTAACGCCAATTCATCAGAGATAAAAGCAATTTTTAGTGCTTTAATTCGGTCACGTTTTCCTTGTTTAGGTTGAGCAAAACTAACCGATGAACATAGAAATAGGAGTAAGGTAAAATTTAAAATATGTTTCATGTTTTTTAATCTATAAGATAATATTCAATGGATTCTGTTTGTATTAAATAATTCTCAATATTTTCCGATTTTAAATCGGTTTGCACTTGCATGGCTTGAATGTCGTCAAAACTTAATTCAGAAATAATTGCCTCTGAAGTAATGGATGGATGAGCGTTTACATAATATTCTATTTCATCTGAAGTTGGCAATGCCAAAGTTGAATCAATGAAATGATTGTAAATTGGTAAACTTATACTAAAAATTAGAACTGCTGCAGCTATCCAATACCATTTTGTTTTTGAAGAATAGATGGAAATTACCTTTGGCTCTATATCTTTTTCAAGTTTTTCAAAAAGTTTGCTTTCAAACGATTCAAAATAACCATCGGGTTCTTTAAAACCTGGTTTTATTTTTGGATTTGTATCTAGTTGAAATGGTTTCATATTATTTAGACTACTATTTGTAAGTTTAGTTTAATCTTCTTTTAAATATTCCTCAATTTTTTTTGTGGCTATATGATAAGAGGCTTTTAAAGCACCAACAGAAGTTGCCAACAAAACAGCCAATTCTTCATATTTTATTTCTTCAAAATACCGCATTTTAAACACCAATTGTTGCTTTTCTGGTAGTTTTGCAATGGCTTTTTGTAATTTGTATTGAATTTCGTCCCCTTCAAAATAAACATCGGCATGTAATTTTTCTACTTTTTGTTGTAAATATGCTTCTGACGAAACATGATTTGTTTTGGCTCTTTGCTGAATAAATGTTATCGCTTCATTCGTTGCAATTCGATAAATCCACGAAAATAATTTGCTATCTCCTTTAAAACCATTCAAATTACGAAAAACTTTAATAAAAGTATTTTGCAAAACATCATCCGCATCATCATGATTTAATACAATTGTTCGGATATGATAGTATAATGGCTTTTGATAATCTTGCACTAATTTTTTAAACGCAGTTTGTTGCGTTGAGGGATTTAATAAGGAATCAATAAAAACTTTTTCGTTTTCCAAAACAATGTTTTGTAGTTAGACTATTAAATTGAAAATAGGTTTAATTACGATACCTATAAATTTAAAGAATACGAAAACATTCTATTATTCTACCAATTCCTCCGTAGGAAGAGGTATGGTTTGAGGAATGTTTTTAGGTTTTTCAATGGCTTTTCCCACTGGAATATAAACTTCTGTAACCCATTGCGAAGGGTTTTTAACTGAAGTTCTACTTTTTGTATATACTTCACGATAATTTCCAGCAGGATTTATCTCTAAGTTATTTTTCTTTAAAAAAGCTAATCCTTTTTCCCATGCCTCGTTGGAATGTGAATAATCACCGTTTAAAATTATTTTTAAGGCTTGATGAGGCATAATACTATCAACCGTAATTTCGCTTTCAGGAGTTGTAAATATTTTATCCTTTAAAGGTAAACCTAATGCATATTTCAAAATCGGATTTGATTGTTTATAGCCTTCAAAAATTGCAAATGGATTTCCGAATGTAGTTAGGTCATTCTCTTTAACAAATTGTAAAATAAGTGGCATCTCTTTTTGAAGTTTTAAATTAAAATCTTCTAATTTAGAATGAGATTTTCTTTTGATATAGTAGGTTTTATTGACAGACACAACTTGTTCTATCGAAATGGCGTACGTGTTGATTTCTTTGGTTAAAACCACCTCTAATTTGGCTAAACTTTTCTGAAAATTAGTTTTTAATTGGTTTTCAATTCCACCATTAAAAAAAGAAAATAATTTACCCGAAAAATCCTGTTTGCCGTTACAGTTCCAACGTACTTTAGTCCCGCCAGCAGTATCTTTAAAGGTAATATTGGAGTCAGAAAGATTTCCGTTCCAATTTATTTTTAAAGCAATACTGTCATTTTCTTTTAAATATATCGTTTTAATTTCTCCTTCGTTTAAACCATTTTCCCAACTAAAAAAACTACCCATTCCAGTAGTTTTAGAAGGGTAAGAGTACTTTATAGCACTAGAATCACTTTTGAACCGACAAAAATCTTCCCAGTTTTTATAATCGTTTACATATTCAAAAAGAGTGGCTTTGTTTAATGCAATAACTTTGCTTTCGCTAATGTTGTATTTTCCATCTTTGGTTGCAATAAATACAAACAAGGCTAGTGAACCTAAGATGATTAATAAGAATATATATTTTAAAATTCTCATAGTATAATTAGAAATGTCTAGGGTAAAGGTATAAAATAAATTGAAATTTTTTCAAATTGCAAAATATTAAATTGTACTCCAAATAAAATAGCGTAACAATTTGTTTTTCAATTATTTAATTTTTTTAAAATGTGTGATTAGGATTGCTGTAAAATGGTCTTGAAATGTGTTTTTTATTTATCAAAAAATAATGAGAATGGGATAATAGCCACTTTATTTTTTTAAATAAATTTTAATTACAAAAAGCATTATAATAAAAATAATAAATCCAATTAATACTTTAAAACTTCCTTGATAATGAAGGCGATGCAGAGCAAGGTCTTTTCGATATACATAAATCATAATTAAAATGAAAATAATTACAAAAATAGCAGCAAAAAGCATTTGACCTGAAGTAAACATAATAGAAATAATTTTCAACAAAAATAGTTAATTGTTTTTGAATAGTGGTTGGTAAACTTGAATAACAATAGGCTATTTTTACTTTTTTAAAATTTGTAAAAATGCAAAATCAACTTAATGCTGTTAAAGAATTTCATACTGCTTTTAAAATTGGTTACCAAACTGAGCCCGCAGTTCAATTAGGTGAAAACAAAATCCAGTTGCGATTTAATTTGATGAAAGAAGAAAACGAAGAATATCTTGAAGCTGCGATGAATAATGATTTAGTAGAAGTAGCCGATGCTTTAGGCGACATGCTTTATATTTTATGCGGAACCATTATTGAACATGGATTACAACATAAAATTGAAGCAGTTTTTGAAGAAATTCAACGGAGTAACATGAGTAAACTTGGTGTGGATGGTAAACCAATTTATCGTGAAGACGGAAAAGTAATGAAAGGACCAAACTATTTTAAACCTGATTTTGAAAAAATATTAAAATAAGGTTTGGTATTGCTTTTATAACTATTATAACATCAAAAAATGTAATAAAGAAATAGTTCTAGTGAAAGTGTTCGCTTATTTTCATTCAATTTATTTTATATCAAATAAGCGTTTAACCCTTTCTATATCAATTGAGTCAGTGATTGGGAAAAAGTAGGCTTGTTGCCATATTTGAGTTCGTATTGCTTGTGCATTATTTGCCTCAGTCCAAGGCGGATAAACTCGAAAGGCTCTTTTTCCTTCTTTATTCTTTGTTGAGATAATTCCTTTTTTAATCAGTAAGGATTTTGGAAAAACAAAAAAGCCTAAATCTGTTTCTGTACGAATAGTGACAAGATAAAAATCAATTGGGTCTGTTTCTTCAAATGGCTCAATTGGATTATTTTCGCTTCTTTTCCAAAAAGTCACAAATTGTCCACTTTTTTTAGGTGTAATTTTAGCATTTCGGCTAATAATTTTCAGTCCGTTCAGTTCAAACCGACAAGCATCATAAACGGTGCTTTCGGATTCAAATTCAAAATTAGAAATGGAAAGAAAGCATTTATCTAGAACAGCTGTTTTGATTTGTTTTAGATTATTATTCAATTTAATGAGCTATTTTGATTTTTGAATTCCAGATTTTTCGATTTATTAAACTTTTACAGTCCAACCAAATGTGTCTTCTGCCAATTTATGTTGAATAGCAGTGAGTGTTGATTTTAATTGTAAAGCAATGGAGTTCTCAATTTTTGGAAGCTCATAATAGATTTCTTGGTATGAAAACCCAACAATTGGATTGACAACTGCGGCAGTTCCTGCCCCAAAAATTTCCTTAAGGGTTCCGTCTTTGGCTGCATCAATTAATTCTTGCACCGTTATCGGTCTTATTTCTACGTTTATTCCATCGCGTTTTGCAATATCAATTAAACTTTTGCGAGTAATTCCGTCTAAAATACGCTCACTGACTGGTGCAGTATATAAAGTGTCATTTATTCTAAAAAACACATTCATGGTTCCTGCTTCTTCTAGTTTGGTATGCGTAGCATCATCGGTCCATATAATTTGTTGAAAACCTTTTTCATTAGCTAATTTTGTGGGGTAAAATTGGGCAGAATAATTTCCAGCCGCTTTAGCAGCACCAATTCCGCCATTCGCAGCTCGACTATAATGTTCAGCAATAATTACTTTTACTTCGCCAGAATAATAAGCACTAGCAGGTGACAAAATGATCATAAAGCGATATTGAGAAGAAGGTTGTGCAATTACTCCCGTTCCAATCGCAATCATAAAAGGTCTGATATATAAGGAATTACCAACTCCTTTTTTTACCCATTCTCTTTCTATATTTAATAAAGCTTTGAGTCCGTCAATAAACACTTCTTCGGTCACTTCTGGCATTGCTAATCGAGAAGCAGAATGATTAAAACGGTGAAAGTTTTCATCAGGACGAAATAACCAAACCGATTCTAGCTCATCTTTATAAGCTTTCATCCCTTCAAAAATAGCTTGACCATAATGAAATACTTTGGCAGATGGATCTATCAAAAAAGGTTCATACGGTTTTATAACCGGCTTTTGCCATTGGCCATCTTTAAAATCACAGACAAACATGTGGTCGGTAAAAACAGTTCCAAAAGTTAGATTTTCAAAGTCAATTGTTTCAATTTTGGAAGTAGGAGCGTGGACTATATCGATTTCGTTTGTGAATTTTGTACTCATGTAATTTGATTTTAAAAAGGCAATTTTTATCGTAAATAATTGATAATAAGTGTTTTAAAGTGCTTTGTTGCAATTATATAAACACCGTCTTGATTATTTTGCTAAAATATAAAAAATAGTGGAGCTTTTTAAGCCTTTCTCAAATTAAGATAAAATGTTTTTTGTCAGTATATAAATCAAAAAGGAGAAGAATATTTATTTTTTTTGATTAATTCGCATATTTTTCATAATTAATCTTCAAATACCAATTAATCTATTATTTTTGTAAGCACATATTTAAAATTAATAAAATTATGAATAAAATAGTAATTGCTTCTTTTGTTGTTTTTTCAATTTTTGCTTGTAAAAAGGTAGAAGTTGAGCCTGTTGTAGAAGTTATTCCAGAGAATTTTCAATCTTTTGGTGATTCTATTACTGCTGAGGGTGTGATTTCAAAAGAAGAGTTATTGGCTAAATTTGAAACCATGAAAGCAGGCGATACCATTGAGGTAAAATTTCGTTCAGAAATTAAAGATGTTTGTCAGAAAAAAGGCTGTTGGATGAATTTAGCTTTGAACGAAGATAAAAATACGTTTGTTCGTTTTAAAGATTATGGTTTTTTTATGCCCATGAATGCAGCTGGAAGCGATGCAATTGTTGGAGGTAAAGCTTATATTTCGGTAGAATCTGTCGACGAATTAAAACATTATGCTAAAGATGCGGGTAAATCGCAAGTGGCAATTGATTCTATCACAGAACCAAAAATATCGTATTCCTTTTTATCGAACGGTGTTTTAATTAAGCAATAATGAGAAAAATAAGTCTACTAATTGGTTGTTTATTTCTTCTGCTAAGTTGTCAAAATAAGGAAGATAAAGCAACTTGCGATAAGCCAGAGACAGTGGAGACATCCGATAAAAAAACATTTGAGATGTATGAAATGTCAGACATGGCCTTATTGATGGAGCAGATGTATGTGGATAATCAACGCTTAAAAGAACGTATTTTGAAAGGTGAATCAGTGGGTGAATTTCCATCGCATTTTGCTAAAATTCATAATTCAATGATGACTGACCCGTCAGAAAATGATGAATTTTTTAAGAAACAAGCGAAGATTTTTTTAGAAGCTCAAAAATTAATTTATAATGATCCTGCCAATGCAAAAGAACATTATAATAAAGCGGTACAAGCTTGTATTAGTTGTCATGAAGTGAAATGCAGCGGTCCGATTGTTCGAATAAAAAAATTGACGATTCAATAATATAATTTACATTGAAAAGAGAAGTAATTCTGACTTCAGATGGTTCTACTTCTATTCATTTGCCTGAATGGGGTGAAAGTTATCATTCTAAACACGGAGCAATTCAAGAAGCCTATCACGTATTTATAAAAAATGGTTTGTTTCAACAAACACTACCAGCAGTTTCTATTTTAGAAATTGGTTTCGGTACCGGGCTGAATGCTTTTATCACCTTGATTGAAAGTAAAAAAACAGCACAAACTATTACCTATGTTGGTGTTGAAGGATTTCCAATATCAGTGGAAGAAATCAGCCAAATGAATTATGCTTCACAGTTAAATGCCACTGAATATCAAGCTTTTTTTAAAAAAATACACGATTCTCCTTGGGAAGAAAATCAGTTAATTGAGGCTCACTTCCAATTAACTAAACGCAATCAGTTGTTTGCAGATATAACGGATGAAAATCAATTTGATTTAATTTATTTCGATGCTTTTGGTTATCATGTTCAACCTGAATTATGGTCGGTAGAAATTTTTCATAAAATGTATAAAGCCCTGAAAAAGAACGGAATATTAGTTACCTATGCTTGTCGTGGTTCCATAAAAAGAGCTATGTTAGAAGCTGGATTTCAAATAGAAAAACTTCAAGGACCACCTGGAAAAAGAGAAATGTTAAGAGGTTTTAAAATCTAAGGTAAAACCTTACTAATCAGGTTGATTTTAATCGAATCGTTAATCTTTACCTAATAATAATGTTAAATTAAACAGTTGTTAATGTTTTTTGTATAAATTTACATTAGTTCTTTATTACCCTTATCCTACTAATAAATAAAAAACAAACCGTATGACAAGACCAATGTTTGCTTATACTAAGAAAATCTTAGAAAGCGTTAGTTTTGATCCAAAACTTTTTTGTAAAGAGCTTGAAAAAGCGTTAAAACAATTGTTGCCTTATGAAGTTGAACAACTAAGAGATTGGTTGCTACGCTTTACAGAAGAGAAGCCCGAATTAAAAAGTTGTTTAATTTATGTGAATCAATAAAACTAAAAGGAGCTTAAACGGCTCCTTTTTTTATTTTTTTGCAATCGGACTAATAATTTGAACGTCCTGAAAAGCAATTGCTCCTCGCACTACACCCGAAATTACACTTTGTAAAGCTTCTATTATATGAATTTTTAATTCGTTTTTAGGATAAATTAATCCAACTGCTCGTGCGGGTTTTGGGTCTTTAAAATGGCGTAATTTTATTTTATCTTTTTCTTTCAAATCTAATGTATGCAAATATGGAAGCAAGGTTGTTCCTAATCCTTCATCTGCCAATTTGATGAGCGTTTCAAAACTTCCACTCTCGATATGAAAATTAAATTTATCGGCAATTATTTTTTTGTTTTTACATAAATTTACAATTCCATCTCGAAAACAATGGCCATCTTGCAATAATAGAATTTCATCCATATTTAAATCGGAAATTTCAATTTCTTTTTTGTCAAAATTTTCGTGATTTTCTGGAATATAAGCTACAAATGGCTCATAATATAATACGACTTCTTTAATTTTTTCATCCTCTAGAGGAGTTGCGGCAATAGCTGCATCAAGATGACCGTTTTTTAATTTAAAAATTAGTTCAGTTGTAGTCAACTCTTCGATAATTAAATCAACTTTTGGGTATTTATTAATAAAATTCTTTAAGAACATGGGTAATAATGTCGGCATCACCGTTGGAATAATTCCTAATCTAAACTCACCACCAATAAATCCACGTTGTTGATCTACAATATCTTGAATACGACCAGCTTCATTGACAACACTCTTAGATTGAGTTACAATCTTCTGGCCAATTTCAGTCAATTCAATTGGTTTTTTTGACCGATCAAAAATTAAAATGCCAAGTTCTTCTTCTATTTTTTGAATTTGCATACTCAATGTTGGTTGTGTAACAAAGCATTTTTCTGCCGCTAAGGTGAAGTTTTTATGTTCTGCTACGGCCAAAACATATTTTAATTGTGTAATTGTCATCTGATAGTATTTTGCAATGCAAATATAAATACTATCAATTTTAATTATGCTATTTTGCTTTTATTTTTTCGTAAATTTATACTTTAATTAATTAAACAATCAAAACATGAAAACAAACAGCATTGGATTAGACTTAAAAAAAGCGGCAATTATATCGGCTGAATTAAATATTTTACTCGCTAATTTTCAAGTGTATTATCAAAATTTACGTGGCTTGCACTGGAATATTAAAGGAAAAAGTTTTTTTGATTTACATTTAAAATTTGAAGAACTATATAATGACAGCCAGCTTAAGATTGATTTAATAGCCGAACGAGTTCTAACTTTAGGCGATACACCATTGCATACTTTTGACGATTATATTAAAAATAACAGGTTGTTTGTGGGACGTGATATTTCTAAAGATGAAGAAGCAATTAACTTGATTACTAATTCATTAACGCAACTATTAAAAATTGAACGCGTGATTTTAAAACAAGCAGATGAAGCTCACGATGAAGGAACCAATTCTATGATGAGTGATTTTATCAAAGAACAAGAAAAAACAATGTGGATGTTGAAAGCATGGTTAGATGAAGGTATTTAATATTTTTAAATGATTTTTTTTAAAGACATTTTTTAAGCTTTTTAAAAGTTGAAAAGTGTCTTTTTACTTTCTGTTTTTTACAGTTTAACAACCTTTTTACTAGTGATTTTAGATTAATTGTGTTCCATTTATAAAAATAATGTTCCAAAACAGATATCTTTACAAGGGTTTAAAAAACATAAATACTAGAATGAAAAATATATTTTTAGCACTAAGTGCACTCTTTTTAATTAGTTGTAATTCTGAAAAATCCAAAGAAAATAGCCTTTCCGTTTCTGAAAATGAAACCGAAATCAATTCAGATTCCATCGCAAGTTGTAGTCCAAGAATTACAGAACGAAATTCGGAGAATGGATTGATTCTTTTAACTGAAAATCAACAAAAAGAATTGTCTAAAAAATTAAAAAAACTAACTCCTGGTTTACCGATAATTGGTGTTTTGATGTACGATAATGTTTTAACAACCGAACTAACTGCTCCCATTGATGTATTTACTAAATTAACCGAAGATGGAAAACAACTTTTTAATGTAATTACCATTGCAGAAAGTTACGACTTTATCGTAAGTGAAGAAGGACTGAAGATGTTTCCTGATTATACGTTAGCTAATTCTCCAAAACTAGATGTATTAATTGTGCCAAGTGCTTATGATATGTCATTACAAGTAAAAAACAAAAACTTAGTTGATTTTATAAAAAGTCAAAATACAAATACAGAATATACGGTAAGTAACTGTGCGGGTGCCACTTTAATTGGAGAATCAGGTATTGCAAATGGTAAGAAAATCGTAACTTGGATTGGAGGCGGAGTAGCGTTAAAAAAGAAGTATCCAAACCTTCTTGTTCAAGATGACGGAAAAGTAAGTTATATGGAAGACGGAAAATTTCTATCCTCCAACGGAAACTTAGCTTCCTATATTTCTTCTTTAGAATTAGTTGAAAAATTATCAACTAAAAAACACAGAAAATTTGTTGAATCCTATTTATATCTTGACCGACTTCAAGAATGGAAATAATAAATAGCTAGAACAACCCTAGTAGTTCAACTGTTTTAAGTTTTTACCTTTTAAAAAACCTAAAGAATTATCCGCTTTTTGTTTTATATTTGTTCATGCTATTTGAAAACTAAAAAATATACATGGACGATTTTTATCTGAAGATTCTAGAGAACAATAAACGTTGGGTGGAGTCAAAATTGGAGTTAGATCCAAATTTTTTTGAAGGACTATCAAAAGGGCAATCCCCACCTTTATTATGGATTGGTTGTTCCGACAGTAGAGTACCAGCCAACGAAATTATTGGTGCGGCACCAGGTGAAGTTTTTGTTCATCGAAACATTGCTAATATGGTTATTCATTCCGATATGAATATGTTAAGTGTTTTGGATTATGCCGTAAATGCATTAAAAATTAAACATATCATTGTGTGTGGTCATTATGGTTGCGGTGGAATTAAAGCGGCAATGGGAAATGAATCGATTGGAATTATTGATAATTGGATTAGACATATCAAAGATATCTATCGGTTTAACCAAAAAGAATTGGATGATATTGTAGATGTTGAAGAACGTTTTAATCGCTTTGTTGAAGTGAATGTTAAAGAACAAGTTTATGATTTAGCCAAGACTTCAATCGTTCAATCAGCTTGGAAAACCGGACAAGACTTAACTCTTCATGGATGGGTTTATGGATTAAATTCAGGTTATGTTACTGATTTAGACGTGAATGTTACCAATAACGATGACTTAGGAAAGATTTATAAAATAGATTTTTGATAGAAAAATCAAAAGAATGCTTTTTTTTGTAAAAAAGTTTAAAAGTTATGAGGTCATTTTAATCCGACTTTTATACTTTTGCAAAATTATGCCGAGAATTAACATTTTTTTAAAAGTAGTTGTTTTAAGCCTGTTTTGTTTTAAGTCTTTTGCACAAAATGATTCTATTGCAAGAATCAGTGATACAATTCAATCAGATTCTTTAACGTCGACTCTTATACTTTCTAATTTTGAAAACACAAATGACACCATTTCAAGTGTCATAATAACCAATATCTATAATCCACAACGTGATCCAAAACGCCTTTTATACAATACAGGAATGTATGCCGGTGTTGCTGTGGCTTCGTTTGGTTTGTTATGGATTGCTCCCGTAAGTATTTCTAAATGGGATAAGCAAGAGATTCAAGAAGAAGGATTATTAAAAAAATGGAAAGAAAACGTAAAAGAAGGACCTGTTTTTGATGAAGATGAATTTTTCATGAATTATGTTGTGCATCCTTGGGCTGGTGGTGTTTATTATATGTCTGCTCGAGGTTCTGGTTACAAAAGATGGGAATCGTTTACGTATTCGTTTTTGATGTCAACATTTTTTTGGGAATACGGTGTCGAAGCATTTGCAGAAGTTCCTTCTATCCAAGATTTAGTTATCACTCCTATAGTTGGCTCTATTATTGGTGAAGGTTTCTTTATTGCCAAAGGAAAAATTATCCAAAATGAAAGAAGGGTTTTAAAATCAAAGTTTTTAGGAAACACATTTCTTTTCGTGATGGATCCATTCAATGAAGTTTTAGATATATTTGGATATAAAACAACTAATAAAGTGGTTACTTATTCTAGCTTTGTTCCGATGGAGCGAAATGTTTTTAGCGGTAAACAAACTTGGGGATTACAAGTAGTAGTCAAGTTTTAATCAAATTATTAATTGTCTAAATTCTCATTAAAAGAAGAAGGCAAAATTTGAGGAATAAACTTAATTAAAATTGGGAGCAATATACTTCCGCCAGGAAGCAAAAAAATCGTAAGCGAAGGAATTGTTTTACAGATATCCAATAATTGCTTTTTCATTTTCTTCTTTTCCTCTGCTTCTAATTCTCTTTGAGTTGAATAAGCCAACAATACAACCAACTCTTTACTTTCTGATAGTTCTTTTTGAAGTCTTTTTTTATTTCTCTTAATTAAATTTATGACAGCTTGAGTCGATTGGTCATAAAAATGTTTTATCGGGTTGGAATAATTAAAATAAGGAATTTCAGATTTATGAATGGTGATAAAATTATCAATTGCAGTCAGACTTTCTAAAATATATGACTTTTCAAGTGAGAGTGTTCTGCCTAGTTCATACAAAAATGCAGTTTCTTCTTTCTCTAACTGTTTATCGCTCCATAGAGCCATACCAGCTAAATCCATGATGTAGTATTTCTCCAAATTAGTTTGAAGAAACTCCAGCGGTATCTTGTCCAAGCTATCAATTCGAATGCCAGAAAATTTAGTATAACGAACAGAAGATTCAAATAATTTAATCAACAAATCATCATAATGTGTTTTGTGTAATTTGCTCATTAAAGCCAAAGAAACCAAACTGAGAATTATTTCTTCAATTTTTTGAATATAATTTTTAGACAATTCACCTTTTCTTAAAAAGTGTTGAAAAGCCAAAACATCCACAAATAATAACGCATTAGTGACAATATGTGAAAAGTTTTTACTCACCATATTATCATTAGTCTGAACGCGTTCATTGATGATTTTTTCGAGCTTTTGTGAATCGGATTCGCTAGGTAATAATTTCTTAAAAATAGAAAAACCTTGCGGACTCAATAGATTATAAAAGGCTAATGTTTTCTCGATAAAAGCAGTAGAATCATAGTTTTTGGTTTCTAATTGAAAAATGCTGTTCAAACTATTTAAAAGGGCAACTTTTGAAATTTCTTCAGAAGTCCACCCTTTTATCATTAAATCCTCATGCGAATCAATTCGAATAACATGACCATAAATAAAACCCGTCAGTCGAGTGCGACAATAAAAATCCTTACTCGTATTCAAAGAAGGTATTGGCAAAGAATACTTACTAAAAAACTTGTCTATCCATCCAATGGCTGAAGGATTTATCATATTTTTTTTGACAAATTTAGACTATTAATACTAAAATTAAAGCAATATATACAACGAACATTTGATTACGCTTATTTAAAATATGAAAAATTAGCGTTGTTTTCTATTTTCAATAAGGTTTGATAAATTAACTGAATCACATGTTCTACGTCTTCTTGATGAACCATTTCTACTGTAGTATGCATATATCGTAACGGCAATGAAATTAAGGCAGATGGTACTCCGCCATTGCTATACGCAAAGGCATCCGTATCGGTTCCAGTAACTCTTGATGACGCATTTCGCTGAAACGGAATTTTATTTTCTTCCGCTGTGGCTATAATTAATTCTCTTAAATTATTTTGAACAGCAGGAGCATAAGTAATCACCGGACCTTTTCCTATTTGTGTTTCTCCTTCAATTTTTTTATCAATCATAGGGGTAGTGGTGTCATGACAAACATCCGTCACTATGGCAACATTGGGTTTAATGGTTTTGGTAATCATTTCTGCACCTCTTAAGCCTACTTCTTCTTGAACAGAATTGGTAATGTATAATCCAAAAGGCAATTTCTTCTTATTTTCATGTAATAATCGTGCTACTTCGGCAATCATAAATCCGCCCATACGGTTGTCAATGGCTCGACACACAAATTTATTTTCATTTAAAATCATAAATTCATCCGGATAGGTAATCACACATCCTACATGAACACCAAGTTTTTCCACTTCTTCTTTGGTAGAACATCCAATATCTATAAATAGATTGTCTATTCGAGCGGTTTCTTCCTTGCTTCTGTTTCTAGTATGAATTGCAGGCCAACCAAAAACGCCTTTTATAATCCCTTTTTTAGTATGGATATTAACGCGTTTAGAAGGAGCAATTTGATGGTCTGAACCACCATTTCGTATAACATATAGCAATCCATTATCCGTAATGTAGTTTACATACCATGATATTTCGTCAGAATGACCTTCAATAACAACCTTATAAGGCGCCTCTGGATTTATAATTCCAACTGCAGTTCCATAATTGTCCGTAATAAAGGTGTCAACATACGGTTTTAGATAATCCATCCATATTTTCTG
This sequence comes from Flavobacterium sp., assembly GCF_028689845.1. Taxonomy (GTDB): domain Bacteria; phylum Bacteroidota; class Bacteroidia; order Flavobacteriales; family Flavobacteriaceae; genus Flavobacterium. The sequence continues at coordinate 64,710 of NZ_JAQVCH010000015.1, forward strand.
ACCTTCAGATTCATAGCCGGTAGGAGAGGCGTTGTTTAAATATTTTTCTAAAAAAGTAATAGATGATTTTTTTAGTATGGTTTTTGTAGACATAGTTAATTGAATTTTTTTGCTAATTTAAAAATAAGATTATATACCTTAACTATAAATAGCTATTTTTGATTTTTATTTATGAAATACATGAAATACTCTTTGTCCATTTTATTGTTTTTTTTGATATTAAATTCCTTGCAAGCTCAGGAAACTAAAAAAGATTCCACGGTTATATATTATTTAATTGGGAATGATTCCATCCTTCGAACCTCTATGGATTTAGAAGAAGTTGTTGTTACGGGTGTCAAGTCTACCAAAGATGAGGAAGATCGTAAACGATTTTTATTACTTCAACAACGCGTCATAAAAGTCTATCCCTATGCAAAAACGGCTGCTGATAATTTAACCCAGCTCAATTTAAATATGGATAAATTTAAAACAGAACGAGAAAAAAAGAAATATTTTAAAATCGTTGAAAGTTATCTTGAAAATGAATTTGAAGGGCAGCTTAAAAAATTATCAAGAAAACAAGGACAAATTTTAGTGAAGTTAATTTATAGACAAACAGGACAATCAACTTTCGCCTTAGTGAAAGACCTAAAAAATGGGTGGAAAGCTTTTTGGGCAAGTAATACCGCAAAAGTTTTCGATATTGATTTGAAAACAGAATATGACCCTTTTTCGGTAACAGAAGATTTTTTAATTGAAAGTATACTTTTAAAAGCATTCAATGAAGGTCGCCTTCAACGCCAAATGTCTGCTATACCAATCGATTATGTTGAACTTTCTAGAATTTGGAAAGAAAAGGTTGAAAAAGCAAAAGCAAAAAAAACTTCAGAGTAATTTTTTAATTTACTTTTTATAACTTTTCCCCCCACACTCTCGTTCTAGAATTCATCTCTGTTTACCTACATAAACAGAGTGTATTTATATGTCTCCGTTTTAGGGACATTGTTTTTTTTACTAAATTCTGATGTTTTGTATTTTTATTTTCGATGAATTGATAGAAGGATGAAGTTTAAATAAAAAAACTTTCATATATAACCTTCGATATATCAGAGCATTGAAAAATACTTTAAAAAAGAGTTTAAAAAAGATTTGGAAAGCGATA
>NZ_JAQVCH010000045.1 GCF_028689845.1 Flavobacterium sp.
TCCTTCTTCCAAAATCTATTTTTTTATCAAATATAATAAAAATTGGATTTGTTTTAGTGCTGCGAAGTCAGAGACATTCGCAGAGCTCAGTGCTACTTTTTAGAGGAAGACTTCGGGGAGCTTGGGGTTGACGCAACCTCCTTTCAACGACCTAGATGATAACGGTATTATTGGTGTTTTTGATGAAGAAGAAAAACTAATTAAAGTAATTCAATTAGTAGAGGAAATTAATTTTAATGCAGGATTAGGTTAATTTAAGTAAGTAATATAAAAACTTCTTTATAAAACACATGTTTCTTTCTTATAAAAAAGTTATTTTTTCGGCAAAAAATCGGCAAAAAAACAAATAAAAAACCTCTAATATGCTGATTGTCAACATTATAGAGGTTTTTAAAGTACCCGGAGTGGGAATCGAACCCACACACCTAAGTACACGAGTTTGAGTCGTGCGCGTCTACCAATTCCGCCATCCGGGCGTTTTAGATTTTTTAGTTTTTGACTAATTTTTCTAAAAAAATTAATTAAAAGCTATGCCATCCGGGCAAAAAAAGATGACTTTAAAAAATTAATTTAATAGTTAACCATCTGTCAAGTTAGATTTTTTAGTTTTTGACTAATTTTTCTAAAAAAATTAATTAAATGCTATGCCATCCGGGCAAAAAAATGAAATAAGTTAACCTAAATTCATTTTTACAAAAAGAATGTTTCAATTTGTGGATGCAAATGTAAATATTTTTTTGTCACATTTTCAAGAAAATTGTGTAAAAATTGCTTTCCAAGTTGATTTTTATTTCTAAATTTGCACCTCGTTTAAAACACGACACACAACTAACTACTAAACAACAAATTAAAATGTCACATCAAGAACCGGAAGCAAAAATATTTGCTTGTTCCCAAAGTGTCCACTTAGCCGAACTAATAGCCAAAAACTATGGTGTTCCGCTCGGTAAAGTTACGTTCTCAAAATTTAGTGATGGTGAATTTCAGCCTTCTTATGAAGAATCGATTAGAGGTTTACGCGTTTTTATTGTTTGTTCTACTTTTCCGAGTTCAGACAATTTAATGGAGCTTTTATTGATGATTGATGCTGCTAAAAGAGCGTCAGCCAGACATATTACTCCCGTAATTCCTTACTTTGGTTATGCTAGACAAGACCGAAAAGACAAACCTAGAGTTCCAATTGGAGCAAAACTAGTCGCCAAATTATTGGAAACAGCTGGAGCCACTCGAATTATGACCATGGATTTACATGCCGATCAAATTCAAGGATTTTTTGAAAAACCAGTAGACCATTTATTTGCTTCTACTATTTTTCTGCCGTATTTAAAAAGTTTACAGTTGGACAATTTAACCATTGCTTCTCCTGATATGGGCGGCTCTAAAAGAGCGTATGCCTATTCTAAATTTCTAGAATCGGATGTGGTGATTTGTTATAAACAACGAAAAGCAGCCAATGTAATTGGAACAATGGAACTCATCGGAGAGGTAAAAGGCAGAAATGTGGTTTTGGTAGATGACATGGTCGACACCGGTGGAACCCTGGCCAAAGCAGCCGATTTGATGATTGAAAAAGGAGCTTTGAGCGTTAGAGCCATTTGCACACACGCCATTTTATCGGGTGATGCCTATGAAAAATTAGAAAAATCGCAATTGAGCGAATTAATCGTAACCGATTCTATTCCACTCAAAAGAGCGTCAAATAAAATAAGAGTCGTGAGTTGTGCACCACTTTTTGCAGAAGTAATGAACATGGTTCAACACAACAGCTCTATCAGCGGAAAGTTTTTAATGTAATGTCATTGCCAGTAACAAAGCAATCTCCTTACTAAACAAGTATTTTTTATTAACTATATATATTTTACAATGAAATCGATTACGATTAAAGGATCAGAAAGAGAAAACGTAGGCAAAAAGGCAACGAAAGCCGTACGTGATGCTGGAATGGTTCCTTGCGTTATTTACGGAGGAAGTCAACCAGTACATTTTGCAGCAGAAGAAAAAGCATTCAAAAACTTGGTGTACACTCCAAACGCACACACTGTTGTAATTGAACTAAGTAACGGAAAAAAAGAAGAGGCTATCTTACAAGATATCCAATTTCACCCCGTATCAGACAAAATTTTACACATTGATTTCTATGCGTTAAAAGACGATAAAGAAATCATGATGGAAATCCCTGTTAAAGTAACAGGAACTTCTCCTGGTGTTTTAGGAGGTGGTGTTTTACGTTTAAACCAAAGAAGATTAAAAGTAAAAGCATTTCCAAAAAATTTACCTGATTTTATCGAGGCTAATATCTCTGAATTACAAATGGGAAACAAATTATATGTTACTAAAATTGTAACCGATAATTACAAACTTCTTCATCCAGACAACACGGTTGTGGCTCAAGTAAGAATTTCTCGTGCTGCAATGAAAGCTGCTCAAGAAGCTGCCAAAGCAGAAAAAGGCGGACCAAAAAAGAAAAAATAATTTATTTCTTTTCTATAACAAAAGCATCGGTTCACGCCGGTGCTTTTTTTTTGAATATTTGCTAACCGTTATGTGATTTCTCCTTCGTCAGGATGACAAGATTGTGGAAGCCGAGACTGAAAACTGCCACTGCGACTGAAAACTGCCAACTTTTTCAAGAACCCAATCCTGCTATTCGTTCCAAGCTTGTTTGCCAAAACTGTTTTTTCTAAGCCGCCCCAAGAGCTTCCGTTGGTCGCTTTGGTTCGTCAAGAAAAAAATAATTTTGTCTGCACAAGGCTTTTCACTGCTATCAGGGGTAGCATGTGCTCCAAATCAAAATCGGCTGTAAAAAGAAACTTTCGTACTTTTGCAACATGATTAACTGGATACAATCACTTTTTCAAACTCAAAAAACCGTCATAGCACCGGATATGAAAAAATTTCTAATCGTCGGCCTCGGAAACATCGGAGCCGAATATAGTAACACGCGACACAACATCGGATTCAAAATAGTTGACCATTTAGCTAAAAAAGAAAATATTACTTTTCAAACAGCCAAGCTGGGCGACATCACCGAGTTTAAAACCAAAGGACGAACGCTACTGCTCCTAAAGCCCAATACCTACATGAATTTGAGCGGAAAAGCAGTTAAATATTGGATGGAAAAAGAAAATATTGAAAAAGAAAACATCCTGATTATTACCGACGATTTAAATTTGAGTTTTGGCACTATTCGAATCAAATCAAAAGGAAGTGACGGTGGACATAACGGACTAAAAAGCATTCAAGCTTTATTAAATACTGCCGAATATCCACGTTTTCGCTTTGGCATCAGCGACGAGTTTAAAAAAGGCAAACAAGTTGATTACGTCTTAGGCGAATGGAATGAAGAAGAAAAAGCAAAATTGACAGAACGACTCGATATAGCGGCAGAAATAATTTATTCCTTTGCGTTGGCAGGTTTAAATAACACGATGAATGAATTTAATGGAAAGTAAATCATGCTCGTTCGCCAAATGAAGCACAAAACAACAACAATGAAAAAATTTATTCTTGTATTTCTCTTAGGATTTTTATGTTCCTGTAAGGCTCAAAAACCCCTTTCCGACACCTCTCCAATACTGAGCAGTGAATGCCCAACTGACGGCACTTGCGAAATAGAAATCCTAAAAAACAAACAACTCTTGCTGCTTTATGACGATTTTGGCGGCATGTATTATGACCTCAAAGATCACGAAGGCACCACTGTAATTCATTATCAGTACAACAAAACAACCCAAGCTAATTTACAAGATGGTCATTATCGTGAAGACCTTATTTTTGAAATTAAAAATTCTGATAAATCCTTAAAATTAAGTGATTTAGCACTTCAAGAAACGAAATTAATTTTTGGCCGGCAATGTTTTTGTAGAGGAGAAACCGGTTATTTTAAAGTCGAAAAAGGATCACTCCTTCTAGAAAACACAAAGGAGGGTCAACAATTGCAAGTAGAATTTACGGTAGGCAAAATTCCACAGCTTATTACGCAAATTAAAGCTAAATTCAACTAAAAAAACCCCAAGATAAAAATCTTGAGGCTTAATTTGAATACGTATAAAAACCGTATTTACTTTTATTCTATGATAATTCTTTGTACAGATTTACGATTTCCATCCACAACACTCATCATATAAACACCTGTTTGTACTGCATTTAAAGATATTGACTCTTCAAGCAAACCATTGTTTTCAAAAGATTGAGCATAAACAAATCGTCCTCTCATGTCCACAACAGTTACCGCAATAGAATTAGACGACGCTGATTTATAACGCAAATTAAATGTTCCTTTATTCGGATTTGGATAAACCATAAAATCGGGAGAAGAATACGTAGAAACAGCCAACGGTTGTTGCGTACTGCATAAATTTAAAGTCCACCCATTAATCGTGCCGCCATCTTGGCTGTAAGAATCCAAGACGCGTAATGTCCAAATTCCTTCGGAAGATTCGCCGTTAAAAGCTGATAATGGCTGAAATGGTTTAACTGTTCCTGAAATAGCTGGGTTAACAGCACAAACAACCGTATTTCCAGCATCATCAAAAGTAGCTTGAATATTTCGCAAGTTCGCACTTGTACATGGATTGGCCACCAACTGCACTTGTGTTCCAGCTGGACTAATTAAAGTCACCGTAATATCATTCACCCATGTATGAGCTATGTTTAAGGTTACATTCACATCGGATAAGGTTGCATTGTCTGTAACGGTTAGAGTAGAATTCACGGTAGTATTTCCAGTTGTTGGAATAGTGATTGGTACATTTGTAGCTACATTCGAAGCACAAACTACTTGCCCGGTTCCAAAAGTAAACGCTGCAGTAAACACACCAGAACAAGCACTGTTTTTAGCGAGAATTCTCCAATAATAATCAGTTGCTTCGGCTAAACCAGTAACGGTATAACTTGGGGTAATCACTGAGGCTGAAGCAATAATTGTATTAAAATCTACATCTGTAGACACTTGAACATCATAAGCGGTAGCATTTGGAATGGCAGACCACGTTAATGTTGGGTTAACAGACTGAGCGGTAGCTAAATTGGTTGGAGTAAGTAAACTAACTCCGTTTAAGTTAGCATCGAATAACTCATAATATAACGGAACTGTTTTAGTTTCTGAACCTGAAATCGCTGTAAAAATTAACGAATAAAAACCGGGTGCAGCATTATCAGTATTGCTAATAGTTACCACCACATTTCCAGTTGAACTTAGGGAAGATGGAGAAATAGTCACGGTTGTACCCACTGGCTCGCCAGAAACGGAGAAATTCGTTACTCCAGCAAACCCTTGAAGAGTTGCATACGGAATAGTATAACTCACTTCTCCACCCGTACAACCTGCTTTGTTTTGTCCACCTGCGACTCCTTCAAAAGCAACTGCAAAAGTTGAACTTGGAGAGCTAATAACAAAATTAGTATTCGAAATGTCATAAAAAACATGATTATGTCCTTTAACCATAATTCGATTGGTGCTACCTAACTGATTTGGAACTGTAACCGTTTCGGAGCCATCATTTGGCACTTGACTAGCTAATAAAAAAGGATAGGTAAATCCGCCATCAGTAGAAAGATAAATATCTACATAATTGGCATTGACACCATTTCCAGTTGTCCCGGCCACATCCCAAGTAACAACTTGATTTGTTCCTGCTTGCCACGTTAAAGAAGTATTTGGAGCTGAAACAACAAAAGGTCCAGCTGTTGCATTTACGGTAATTTGAGTTACATCTGAACTCGTTTGCCCTGCTCCCACAAAATTATCTCTTGTGGTGAGTACAAAATTTAGTGTTCGAGCGACAGAACTTAAAGCTTCTACTACAATTTCAAGTCCTTGCGTAGTCGATTGATTGGCCACTACTCTACTTAAAGGAGGAAAATAACGCACTGGTTCTGCTACTGGATCATAAGAACGCCAGTTTGGCCCTATTGTTTTCGTAGCTGATGCAGCACTATTTGCTCCTGTTTGACCGTTGGTTGCCGTATCATTTTGCTCCCAACAATAGGTCAACGCATCCGCATTGGGATTAGTTGCAGAACCCGTAAGTACAAAAGGAGTTGATTTCGGAATAGTATAATCTGGCCCTGCATCCGTTACCGGAATAGGTTTGCCGTTAGGAATTCTAACTGGGCACGTTTTTCCAACCATATTATCTTGCACTTGTTTAATACTTGCATACACAAAATAATCATCGGAATGTTGTTGTACATCACGACTGGTAATTCCGGCATAACCCATAATTGTTGAAGCACTTCCTGGCTCTACATTAACACCTGTTCCTTCTATATTATGCGAAAAAGTATGGTTAGCTCCAAATTGATGTCCCAATTCATGAGCAACATAATCAATATCAAAATTGTCTCCAGCAGGAATACCGTCTGAAGGAGAAGTAATTCCTCTTCCTTTTTGACCATCAACGCATACACAACCGATGCACCCTGCATTTCCACCACCACCAGACGCACCAAACATATGACCCACGTCATAATTTGCCTCGCCAATAATATTAGTCAGCGTGGTTTGCAATTGATTATTCCAGCTACCCATTCCCGTGTAGGGGTCTGTAGCAGGATTTGTAAAAATAACATTTTCATTGGTTGGGATAATATCCATATGGATACCAAAATCCTTTTCAAAAACACCGTTCACTCGAGTCATTGTGGCATTCATTGCTGCTAAAGCTCCAGCCACAGTGCCTCCAAAATATTGGGTATACTCCCCATTGCATGAAAGAGCTAAGCGAAAAATCAATAATTCACCAGAACTGGATTGAGCTTGTTGTGCTTCTTTATTGAGGTTAAGCACCAAGGCTTGATCTTCGGTAGAACACGTAAAAGGTAATTTCCCTTTTTTACGAGAAGAAGTATAAACCGCATAAATCATCCCATCGCCAGAAAAAGGCTCAAGGAAAACTGTTTTTTGTCCGGCTTTTGAAATCATCACTTGAATGCCGCTTGGGTCTACACTAATTCGAGCGACTGAAGTTTTGTTTTGCTTTCCAATTCCAACATAGGAACGAATGGATGGATAGGAGTCTTGTAATCCTTTTGCAAAATTTGAAGCTTCAAAAACCTCAAACTCTTCTATCGTTCCATCAGCTAGAGGAAGGGTTAAAAACACCCCTTTTTGTGCAGTAAATCGAGTTGGAGCTTGTTCAATTTGAGCAGAAAAGCTTATTCGATTCAATTCAAATAATAAAAAATGATCAGGAAAAGTTTCCCTCAATACATTTTTGTTTTTGGATAGTGTTGCTGTATTAGAAATTAAATTCCAATACGAATCTTGTTGTGCATTTAATTGACTAAAAAAAATCAGTAAAAACACGAATAGTATTTTTTTCATTTGTGGTATATTTATTAAACGTTCAAAAATATAAAAACTATTCAATTTATGTGTTAAAAAGTAATTACTTTAATGAGTACAGTCGAAAAAAATTTAATCAAAAATAAATTTACTACAAATCTTGTCCAATTAAGTCAATTTTATTACTACTTACTTAACAAATGTGCTGTTTTATAGTTAATTATAAATATTTATGTCGAACTTAATTTGATAATTTTAAATTTTTTAATATTTTTGCCTATTAACTATACAAAAACAATGAAAAAAATTACCCTATTTTATGTTTTGATGTTGTCTGTCACTATGTTTGGACAACATACACACAAAACGCCAACTGCATTCGGCAAACCAATCTCGGCAGCAGCAATTTCGCCATCTGGCTATGTTCGTTGCATCAGCAATGAATATGAAGAATATTTAAGAGAACAAGATCCAACAAGACAAACACCAGCTGAATTTGAGGCATGGATTAATCCACTTATTGCTCAATATCAAGCTGGAGGCGCAACGAACTCTCAATCGGGTGGAATTATTACGATTCCTGTTGTAGTGCATGTTATCCATAGTGGCCAACCTGTGGGAACTGCTCCAAATATTACAGATGCTCAAGTAATGTCGCAAATCACTGTGATGAACAACGATTTTAGAAGAAAAGTTGGTACGCCAGGCTACAACACTAACCCCGTTGGAGCAGACACTCAAGTTCAATTTGAATTAGCAAAAGTTGACCCTAACGGAAACCCAACAAACGGTATTAATCGCGTTAATTTATGTCAAACTTCATGGTCTCAAGCTCAAATCAATTCTACTGTAAAGCCTACTACAATTTGGAATCCAAATGATTATATGAACATGTGGAGCGTAAGTTTTAGCGACAATACGTTATTAGGTTATGCACAATTTCCAATTGGTTCAGGATTACAAGGGCTACCTACAACCGGAGGTGCTTTTACAGACGGTGTAGTTGCTATTTATAGTACTTTTGGAAGTATTGATTATAATGACGGAACTTTTATGTTGAATGCTCCATACAACAAAGGAAGAACAATGACTCATGAGGTAGGTCACTTTTTAGGATTACGTCATATTTGGGGCGATGGCGACTGTACTGTTGATGATTTTTGTGCAGACACTCCAAATGCTAATGGTCCACACTTTAACTGTGAAACAGGAATGGACACTTGTCCTGCTAGTCCGGGCATGGATATGGTAGAAAACTACATGGACTATTCAGACGATGCTTGTATGAGCATCTATACGACGAATCAAAAAGATAGAATTACTGCAGTAATGAATAATTCTCCAAGAAGAGCAAGTTTAAAAACATCAATCAAAGATTTACCTATTACATTGTTTGCCAATGATGCTCAGATTTATATTGAGCCAACTTGTCCTGGTTCTTCTGCTTGTCAAACGGTCGTGACTCAAAAAGTAACAATTTACAATAGAGGTACGAGTGTTTTAAATTCTGCTAGCATTCAATATACGATTGGTGGTGGAACGCCACAAATTTACAATTGGACTGGCTCTTTAGCAACTAATAAATTTCAAACATTTGATATGCCTGTTAATGCAACTGAATCAGGTTCAATTAGTGTAAATATTATAAATGCAAACGGCGTGACCGATCAAAGAGCTACAAACAATGAAGCCTTTGGTGATTTTGAAATGCCTGTTATTCCAGCAAGTTATACTACCACTCAAATTAAATTACAATTACAAAGAGACCGTCTAGGTAGTCAAACCACTTGGAACTTGAAAAACGCTGCAGGAGCAGTTTTCGCTCAAGGAGGTCCTTATTCTAACTCTCCTAATTCATTACCATCTATCCTTAATCAAAATATCAACGTACCAAATAACCAATGTTATGTTTTTACTATTTTTGATTCAGCTGGGAATGGAATCTGTTGTGCCAACGGAGAGGGTTTTTATACCTTAAAAACATCTTCAGATGTTGTTATCGTTAATTCAACATTTAGCAGTGGAAGCAGCGAATCTACTTCTATGTATGTTGGGTCTTTAGGAACTGAAGATTTTGATATGCTAACTAAAATTACCCTATATCCAAATCCAACAAAAGATGTTTTAAATATTGGAATCTCTGATAATTTAGAGTTACCATCTGCTTTCATGATTTACAACACCCTTGGTCAAGAAATTATGAAAAGAAATGTTACTTCTACAGATGATTTATCAATTTCAACTTCTAGTTTAAATACTGGAGTATATTTTGTGAAAATTGTGAAAAACAACGAAACAAAAACATTGCAGTTTATTAAAGAATAAACCATTCTTTTTTCTGCTAAAAAAGGGTTTTGAAATTTCAAAACCCTTTTTTTTATTACTTTTGTTTTACAATCATTTTAGCGGCTACTTATTTTGAAAATTTTTTCTTCTATTTACGATTATACCCCTAGACAAAAATCAATCATGACTCTAGGCACTTTTGATGGTGTTCATATTGGTCATAAAAAAATCATCGAAAAACTTATTCAAAACACTAAGTCATGCGATTGCAATAGCCTTGTGTTAACTTTTTTTCCTCATCCCAGAATGATTCTTCAAGACAGTCAGGAAATAAGATTATTAAATACAATCGAAGAACGGATTCAATTATTAGAAGCTTGCGGACTAAATTTACTTGTGGTTCATCCTTTTGATCAAAAATTTTCAAGATTATCCGCAGAAGAGTTTGTCTCCTCCGTGCTCGTTGATTTATTTAATATAAAAAAAATTATAATTGGTTACGACCATCGTTTTGGGAGAAATAGAACAGCCGACATCAATGATTTGATTGAATTTGGCAAGAACTATCATTTTGAGGTTGAACAAATTTCTGCACAAGAAATTGATGCTGTTTCAGTGAGTTCAACCAAAATCAGAAATGCTCTTTTAGATGGAAATATCGAATTAGCTAATACCTATTTAGGTTATGCCTACCTCTTAACTGGCACAATCAACAAAGGAAAAGGAATTGGGCGTACGATTGGTTTTCCAACAGCTAACTTAGCCATTGAAGAAAGCTATAAATTAATTCCGAAAAACGGTGTCTATATCATTCAAAGCTTAATCAATGAAAAGTTGATATTTGGCATGATGAACATCGGTTTCAATCCGACAGTTAATGGTGATTCACAAACTATTGAAATCCATTTCTTTGATTTTACCGATGATTTATACGATAAAAAAATCCAAATTCAAGTTTTAAAGAGAATTCGAGATGAACAAAAATTTGAAAATCTAGACTTGCTCGCCCAACAATTAATTGAAGATAAAAAAGTTGCCGTAGCCTATTTAAAGAATTTATGATGCTACAAAAAGCATATCGCCCAATTGATAACGCTCCTTTAATTCTATTTAGAATTTTATTAGGAGCCTTAATAATGGCGGAAAGCTTTTTTTCAATGTTTACCGGATGGGTAAAAACAAACCTGATTAATCCAACAGTTTCGCTTCCGCATATTGGTTTTGATTTTTTAGTTCCACTACCCGGAATTGGAATGTATGTTTATTATACAATCATGGGAGTTTTTGGACTTGGAATACTTTTAGGGTTTAAATACCGACTAAGTGTTGCGGGTTTTACGTTGATGTGGACAGCGGTTTTTTTAATGCAAAAAGCGTCGTATAACAACCATTATTACTTACTAATTTTGGTTTGTGTCATCATGTATTTTTTGCCAGCAAATCGTTATGCGTCACTCGATGTAAAAAATAATCCAAAATTAAAAAGTTTAAGTATGCCGCAATGGTGTGCTTGGATTATTATTGTGCAAATGACAATCGTTTATTTTTTCGCAACAATTTCGAAGTTTTATCCCGATTGGTTAGATGGCACTTTCACAGGCATTTTATTTAATAGAATGTCCGATTATCCCATTATTGGATTCCTTTTTAAAGAAAAATGGTTTCATTTATTCATTGCCTATGCTGGAATTCTGTTTGATGGATTAATCATTCCCGCTTTATTATGGAAAAGAACCCGAAACCTTGCTTTAATTGCCAGTTTGATTTTTCATTTATTTAATTCGGCAACACTCAAAATTGGAATATTCCCTTATTTTGCTTTGAGCGTTGTGGTTTTTTTCTACCCACCAGAAACAATTCGAGCTCTCTTTTTTAGAAAAAAACCAAGTCTAAAAAACGTTGATATTCCGTATTATAGTTCTTCTAAAGTGCTTATGTATTTTTTTATTCCCTTTTTTATCCTTCAGCTTCTATTACCAATTCGACATTGGTTTATCAAAGGAGATGTTTTATGGACCGAAGAAGGACATCGTTTAAGTTGGCGAATGATGCTTCGTGATAAAAGAGGTATGACAAGCTTTCGAATTGTGGATAAAAAAACCAATCAAGAGCTAGCCTATCCTATAAATGAAAAACTAACTCAAAAACAATTAGGGTTTGTTGCCACCAAACCCGACGGAATGTGGCAAATGGCCCAACACATAAAAAAAGAGTTTGCTCAACAAGGCAAAGAAGTTCAAATTTTCATAGATTCTAAATTGGCAGTTAACGGCAAGCCTTATGAGGTTTTTATTGACCCAACGGTTGACTTCTCAGAAGCTAAATGGGATTATTTTGGACACAACGATTGGATTATTTTATATGATGCGGATGGAAAGCCGCTGTCAAAATAAAAAAAAATGTTGATTAAATTTTAAAATTTAGCAAGTTAACCCCTGAAATCATCGGAAGAAATTAATTACTTTTGAGAATTAAACCTGAATATATGAGCCTGACAAGACACAATTGGACAAAAGAAGAAATCATTGCCATTTATAACAAACCTTTAATGGATTTGCTTTATGAGGCAGCAACCATCCATCGGCAACAACACGACCCTAATGTCGTACAAGTCTCTACTTTATTATCCATAAAAACGGGAGGCTGTCCAGAAGATTGTGGTTATTGTCCACAAGCTGCTCGTTATCATACCAACATTGAAGGAAATGATTTAATGTCTGTTTCACAAGTAAAAGCCCAAGCTCTTCGAGCCAAATCAACGGGTTCATCTCGCGTTTGTATGGGAGCTGCTTGGCGAAATGTAAAAGACGGGGCTGAATTTGATCAAGTATTGGAAATGGTGAGAACCATCAATAAATTAGAGATGGAAGTGTGTTGCACCCTTGGGATGTTAACAGAAAATCAGGCTCAACGTTTAGCCGAAGCGGGTTTATATGCCTATAATCACAACTTAGATACCTCAGAAGATTATTATAAAGAAGTTATTTCTACTCGTGGTTTTGAAGACCGTTTAAAAACCATCGACAATGTTCGAAAAACAAATGTAACGGTTTGTAGTGGTGGAATTATTGGAATGGGAGAAAGTATAGAAGACCGTGCAGGTATGCTCGTTGCTTTGGCTACTTTAAATCCACAACCAGAATCCGTTCCAATCAATGCATTGGTAGCGGTAGAAGGAACACCTTTAGAAGAACAACATCCCATAGAAATTTGGGAAATGATTCGTATGGTGGCCACTACCCGTATCGTAATGCCTGAAACGCAAGTTCGGCTTTCAGCTGGAAGAATGGATATGACACGTGAAGGACAAGCCTTGTGCTTTTTTGCTGGTGCGAATTCGATTTTTGCTGGCGATAAACTATTAACAACACCAAATCCAGATGTAAATGAAGACATGAAGATGTTTGAACTATTAGGTCTACAAGCACAAAAACCATTCATTAAAATCATGCAGCCTAAGACTGTAGAAGCAGAAGATTCTCAATTTCAAGCCTTGGGAGAAAAACCAAAATGGTCAAGACCAGGTCATACCATTGAACGAAATCTAGAAGCCTCTGGAAAAGGCAAATAAAAATAATGATTGCTAAAAACCTCTGTACTGGAGGTTTTTTTAGTTTAAGAATTATTGTTTTACTACACGAACCGTTTTTATTTGGTCATTTTGAATCAACACCAAATTATAAATTCCAGGAGCATATAGTTCACCTAATGAAAGTTTAGAAAGTTGATTTGGTTGCATTTGATGGGTAGCCAATAAACGCCCTGTCATATCGTAAATTACAAGTTTTATTGGATTTGAACTCTCCGAAATCAAGTCAATTGAAAAAGTAGTAAAAAATGGATTTGGATATGCCCTTGCTTTTTCGAAACTAACATTTTTATCAGTTACAACAAGAGCGTTTTTAAGTAATGGCAGTTGTGCACTTCCAGGTGCTTTTATATTACAATCTTTACCAGAATAAAAGTAGTTATAAATCATAACTTCAACCATAACTGAATATTCTCTTCCTGCTGTTAAAGGTGATAAAGCATCAAAATTACTTAATCTAAAATACCTGTCTGTTGTTGTGCGGGTTTGGAGATAACCGAAATCATCTGCTAAGGTAAATCGATAAAGCGTAGCCCCTCCAGTTCGGGAAGCAAAAACTAGTTGATTCATTGACCCTGCAATTATCCCATCTTCCGACTCACAACCCTCTATGGAAACTATTGGTGCATGGGGCGTAAAAACAGAACAAGGCTCTCCAAAAGTAGATGACCACATCAAACCATTTGAGGTTGGAGCTTGTGCTTTAATTCGCACACGATATTCCGAAGCATATTTAATTGATATGCCACTTAATAACAACAAATTAAAAGATGCATTAGGAATTATTAAAGTAGTTGTTTCTACTGGAATTCCTTCCTCAATTAGAGAAACTTCATACGCATAATTAGTTGCAACTGGCACCACATTGGCTCTAATGATATTATTCATTTGCTCTAACGAAGAACCACAAGAAGTGAATGCTAATTGAGTTGGAGGAACTGCAGGAGTTATGATTGTACATGCTGGCCCATATTCACCAGTCCATTCTTGATTTAAACGCAGTTGAACTTCAACGGAATAAGGTGTATTATATTTGGCAAAATCAGCAAATGTAATTTGAAAAATATAATTTTCTCTTTCAATTATTCGAATTTCATTCGTTAATAAATTAGTAATTCTAAACCGATATCGAAATGCAAAAACTCCAATAGGCAAACTCTGTGAGTAATGATTTGCACGTAATATTTGATCGATGCTACTTAGATTTACACCACAGTTTTCGGGTAAAAGCTGTGTGGTAATAATTGGACATCCTTGTGTTAAATAACCATCACAGTCTTGATCAATTCCATCAAAACAAATCTCTATTGCTCCTGGATAAATCGTGTTATTGGTGTCATCACAATCACCACCAATCAATACATAACCATTTGGAGGCACTTCTGCTTCTACAGAAACCTCTTCATTGCCATAACCATCGTTATCGGCATCTTGAAAATAAATGTTGGTATTTAAAACAGCTCTACTTGAGTTTTTTCTTATGGAATCTAAGAGAAAATGTGTAGAGAACTGTTTATGGCTTGAATTCAAATCAAAAGTTATTTCCTTTGTATTACTTTCACTAGGCTTAAATAGAGAAAATAAACTTATCGTATTGGAATACAAACTACTAACAAATATAATTAAAAAAAACAACGTATATTTTTTCATAATTTGAGAAACTAAAAACAGATAGTCAAAATTAATTTTAATCTACTTAAGAACCCATTTAAATCGTTGTGTTTCCTTAAAAATCGTTTAAATCCATAAAAAAACCTCCGATTGCTCGGAGGTTTCTTGTTTTAATTGCGATAGTTCGCTTTTCTTATTGTTTCACCACTCGAATGGTTTGGGTATTTTCACCTTGATTTACTAGTACATTGTAAACTCCTGATGGATAACGCTCGCCAATAGTTTGGCTTGATAATCCGTCTACTTTGATTTCTCTAGTTTCTAACAATCTTCCGGTCATGTCATAAATAGCGAGACTTACTGGAGTCGTATTGTTGGTTTTTAAATCAAGTGCAAAACTGTTGTTGAATGGGTTTGGATAAGCCACTGCTTTGAATTCGCCCATTAACATATCTGTTCCAACTGTAGTTCTAGTAATTGGTGTGATTGGTCTTC
>NZ_JAQVCH010000046.1 GCF_028689845.1 Flavobacterium sp.
TCGATAACCATATATGTTGGACCAAAAAACAATGCCCCTAAAGGTAAAGAGGCGAACTGGCTACAGTCCAGAGCCGGTAAAGGATTCTTCGTGGCCTTTAGATTATATGGCCCGCTTGAGCCATGGTTTGACCAAACATGGATTCCTGGAGATTTTGAACTTATAAAGTAAAAGTTTACATAGGGATAAAAATGAATATAAAAAAATCTTTTACTGCATGAAAATAGCTACAATAATATTAAATTGCAATCAATTCCCATCAAAAAACGTATATTTTGATGTATTTGAACGAAAACATTACCTTAATCAATAATTTGCTAATCTTTAATATTTACAAAATGATACAAACAAAATTATTAAATTTATTTATGGCCAGTATCATCTGCCTAAGCATGTCAGTGGTACAAGCTCAAAAAAAGAGCGAAAGACCCAAGAAGCCGAACATTGTTTTAATCGTATCCGATGATACTGGATGGGGAGACCTTGGTGTTTACGGCGGAGGAAAAGGACGTGGTATGGATACGCCAAATCTAGATCGTATTGCCAAAGAAGGAATGAAATTTTGGGATTTTTACGGCCAACCTAGTTGTACTCCAGGAAGAGCGGCAATGCAAACTGGACGTATTCCCAATCGAAGTGGAATGACTACTGTAGCTTTTCAAGGTCAAGGTGGTGGACTTCCAGCGGCAGAATGGACGCTGGCCTCCGTACTTAAAAAAGGAGGTTACTCTACCTATTTCTCTGGAAAATGGCATTTAGGTGAGGAAGCTTATGCCATGCCTATTGCACAAGGTTATGACAAAATGCAAGATGTAGTATTGTATCACTTGAATGCTTATACCTATACTATGCCTTCCTTTAACCCAGATATGCCTAAAGACATGTTAGCTTTCTTTGAAAAAGTAACTACTGGCGTTTTAGAAGGTGAAGCAGGTGGAAAAGTAAGAGAAGTTAGCAAGGTGACTGAAGAAAACATTGCAGAATTGGATATGGTGATGACCGATAACGTACTAAAGCAATTAGATGTTTATGCTAAAGACAAAAAACCATTCTTTATGAGTATCAATTTCGCTAAGAACCACCAACCAAACTTGCCTTCTAAGCAATTTGTAGGAAAATCAGCAGCCAAGAGCAAATATGCAGATGCCGTAGTGGAAATGGATTACAACGTAGGTCGCGTGATGGATAAAATCCGTGCTTTGGGTATTTCAGAAAATACTATTGTCATTTATACTGTAGATAATGGAGCTTGGCAAGATGTACATCCAGATGCCGGATACACGCCGTTTAGAGGTACCAAAGGCACTGATAGAGAAGCTGGTAGCCGCGTACCTGCTATTGCTTGGTGGCCAGGTCAAATTGAAGCTGGAAGCGATAGCCACGAAATCGTTGGTGGTCTTGACTTAATGGCTACTTTTGCTAATTTAGCAGGCGTAGAATTACCAAAAATTGACAGAGAAGGTAAACCAATTATTTTTGATAGTTATGACATGGCTAATGTATTGTTCAATCAAGGAGAACCACTTCGTACTACATGGTTTTATTTTACCGAAACAGAATTGGCTCCAGGTGCTATAAGATTTGGTAAATTCAAAGCAGTATTTAATTTACGAGGAGATAATGGTGCCATGGCAGGAAGTGATATGCCAGGTCAACAATTGGGATGGAGAGGAGCTGAAGCTTATGTAGCAACTGTACCTGCTCTTTATGATTTATGGCAAGATCCACAAGAGCGTTATGACGTGTTTATGAATAGTTATACCGAGAAGACTTGGACTGCACCAATTTTTACCAAACAACTTACCACACTTATGAAGACCTACGTGGACTACCCGCCTAGACCACTTCAAAGTGAGTCATATGCAGGACCAGTAGGAATTAAACAATTCCGTACTTTGGAACAGGCAAAACAATTGATGAAAGAAAAAGGCATCATCTTACCTGAATTAGAAGGAAAGACAAACAAATAAAACTTAATCGGTACAGAGCGTTTTTCTCTCTGTACCGATTTTTTTTTAAGAAATTAGTAAAATCAATAATGCTCAAAATTTAAATTGATTTTATTTTTTTAAAGTATAAATAACAAAACTGTTTCGAATGAAACAATGTTAATATAACAACAATGAAAAACCTTAATTTAGTATTCATTTTATTTCTTCTAAGCAGTGGATTTGCAATTAGTCAAGAAAAAGAACAGGCTCCAACGAGTGATTTAGAAAGTAAAATTCAAAACCCTATTGCCAATCTGATTAGTCTTCCTTTTCAAAACAATACGGATTTTGGTATTGGTCCTGATAATCGTACCCGTAACACTTTAAATATTCAACCCGTAATCCCGCTTAATTTAAATGAAAACCTTAACTTAATTACTAGAACTATTTTGCCTATAATTTCACAACCTGTTGGATCGAACGACAGTGAATTTGGATTGGGAGATGTCAGTTTAAGCATGTTCCTTACCCCAGCAAAACCTGGAAAATTAATTTATGGTGGAGGCGTCGCCTTGGGACTTCCTACAGCGACTGATTCTTATTTAGGCTCCGGAAAATGGGCAGCAGGGCCTTCGGTTGTCTTGTTGGTACAACCAAAAGGATGGACAATTGGTACTATTATCCAAAATACTTGGTCATTTGCAGGAGCAGACGATCGTGGAGACGTGAATTTCTTTTATTCTCAAATTTTCGCCGTAAAAAACCTGGAAAAAGGATGGTATGTAAATTCGGCACCTATCATTACTGCCAATTGGGAAGCAGAATCTGGCGAACAGTGGACAATTCCTTTAGGAGCTGGATTTGGCAAGTTATTTCGCTTAGGAAAACTTCCTATAAATGCTCAAGCAGGTTATTATGTTAACATTGAAAAGCCTCAATATGGTCCCGATTCACAATTGAGAGCACAAATAACCTTGTTGTTTCCACAATAAATTACAACCTAAAATCAAATTCACTTCTTAAATTTATAGAACAAATTTATACTCGATTTTGAAAAGCTAACTCAAATAAAATTTTGAAAAGCCTTTTGAACTCACTACTTTTACCGTTCAAACTATTCCACTATGTCAACTCACATCGCGTCGCTGAAAAATGTAAATATTTTTCAAGAAAAAAATATGATTCTCAAGAACATCAACCTTGATGTACAACGTGGAGAATTTATTTATGTCATTGGAAAAACGGGTTCAGGAAAAAGTAGTTTTATGAAAACACTGTATGCCGATTTACCTTTGACAAATGGAGAGGGTTCGATTGTTGATTTTGATTTGGCAAAATTAAAAGAAAAAGATATTCCTTATTTACGTAGAAAAATTGGAATCGTTTTTCAAGATTTTAAATTATTACCCGACCGAACTATTCAAGAAAACCTAGAGTTTGTTTTAAAAGCAACAGGTTGGAAAGAAAAAGCCGATATGCATCAAAAAATTGACGAAGTACTTGAAAAAGTAGGTATGAAATCGATGGCACATAAAATGCCGCACCAACTTTCAGGCGGTGAGCAACAACGCGTCGCCATTGCAAGAGCGTTATTAAATGATCCTGAATTAATCTTAGCAGATGAGCCTACCGGAAACTTAGACCCGCAAACTAGTGTAGAAGTAATGGAAGTGCTCCGTAAAATTAATCAAAACGGAAAAACCATTATTATGGCCACCCATGATTATGCATTAATTATGAAATTTCCATCCAAAACCTTAAAATGCGAAGACAGTACTATTTTTGAAGTCGTGCAAAGAACAGTTTAGACTTTAAAAATGCCGCTAACAAGAAGAGCGTAAAAGGATAGGTAATAAGATGAAAGCGATCTCCTTGATCACTCGAAATTCCTGAAATTCCAATAATATATAAGACAAAAAGTGCCGCCAGAAAAGCGGTGCTTTCTTTTTTGTAAAAATAAAACAGTGAAAACAAGGCCACTATAATTCCTAAAACCGTCATTAATCGGTTTTGGTATTTAGAAATGATATATAAAACGGACTGCTTTTGATTAAAGGGATTACTTTGTGATTCTTTAGAATAAGCATTGACACATATTGAACCTGTAGCCGAATTCCAAAGAAAATTATTTCCATAAGCTTTTATTAAATTGACTTTGTTATTTAGCAATTGTTCTTTGATATCCGCGTTCGCAATTTGTTTTTGCTCATGCACTTTTTTAGAAAATAAATAAGTAGCTCTAGGATTATCAATTTGGTGATATTCTTCACCGTTTCGATAGGCATCTGCTTTCGAAAACAAATAGTTATGAAACGTGACACTATCAATATAACTAATCGTAAAATCACCAAATTGGTGTTTTAAACCAGCGGCTTGTATAAAACATAAAAATAGAGCCGCATACAATAAAAATATCGCTTTGGTTTTATAGTTTAGAAATAACACGCGTGCATAGTAAATCAAGACCAAGATGGCAAAAAACTTACTCGCCGGTTTAATCAACATACTGAGTACCAACAACGCCAAGCCGATTGCTAACCACTTAAAAACCCGTGTTTTTTCATACCGTTGTAAAAAATAAAAACTCAGTAACAGAAAAAATAAAAAGGAAGTTTCCGCCAATAAATGAAAATTATATAATGTATTAGTAATCATTAAAATAAAAACTAACGCAAGCCAAAAAGCCATTTTTTGAGAAACATAGTAGAGCAACATTTCAAATAAAATTAAAATAGTAGCCAACCAAAGAACAACATTGATGTAAATCGAACTGGTATATAAATCAGTATCCGAAGCTCCAAACAGCAACGGAAAACCATATATTCCTGCCATCAACATCGGTCGATAACAATGGCCACGATAATACCAATATAAATTAGTAGCTGCTTCATTATAATTACTTGCATCGGGAAAAATCAAAGTTTGAGCAGAAATATCTAAAAAGGTATACAAAAACAAAAGCCAAATCAGTCCAAGAAAGACCAAAAGAGAATGAAAACGGTATTTTTTAAAAAAAAGAAACATATTTTTATGGAAATAAATGCCCTATTGCTTGAAAAAAACTAAATTGCTCCTTCAAAAAATAATAGTCAAAAATAGGGTATTATTTTCAATTCTATGGAAAACCAAATTCGTATAAAAAAGTTATCAATTATCATTCCCGCTTTCAATGAGGCCAACACCATTCATCTTATCTTAAATAAGATAAAAGCCGTTACTTTACTTGAAAATCTGGCAAAAGAAGTCATAATTGTAAATGATTATTCAACCGATGCCACCGAAAATAACATTCTTTTATACCAAAAAGAAAACCCCGAACTCCCACTCTCCTATTATAAACATGCTCAGAACCAAGGGAAAGGAGCGGCCATTCATACCGGAATTGCTAAAGCAACTGGTGATTATATTATCATTCAAGATGCTGATTTAGAATATGATCCAGAAGAATATAATTTACTTTTAAAGCCAATTTTAGACGGTCATGCCGATGTAGTTTATGGTTCTCGCTTTATGGGTGGAAATCCGCACCGCATTTTGTTTTTTTGGCATACCATCGGCAACCGATTTTTAACATTCTTGTCCAATTTATTTAGCAATTTAAATTTATCCGATATGGAAACGTGCTACAAATTATTTGATGCTCGAATTTTAAAATCCTTAACTTTAAAAGAAAAACGATTTGGTTTTGAACCGGAAGTAACCCAAAAAATTGCTCGGATTAACCGAATCAAAATATATGAAGTAGGCATTTCCTATTACGGACGAACCTACGAAGAAGGAAAAAAAATCAACTGGAAAGATGGATTTAGAGCCATTTGGTGTATCTTTAAATACGGTTTATTTAGATTGTAATCATGGTATCCATTTTAATTCCTACTTATAATTATTCAATTGTTACTCTTGTCCAAAGAGTGCATGAACAATGTATTGAAGCTCAAATTCCTTTTGAAATTATTTGCTTGGATGACCAATCTAAAAGCGAGTATTACCTTGAAAACCAAACTATTTCCGATTTGCCAAACTGCTTTTATAGTGTCAATGAAACTAATTGTGGTCGCACGTTAACGCGTCAAAAATTAGCCGAAAAGGCTCAATATGATTGGCTTTTATTTTTAGATGCTGATGTAATTCCAGCCAAAATTACTTTTATTCAAGCTTATCTTGATGCTTTACAACCCAGCACCGTGATTTTTGGAGGCTATGAATATGAAAAAGAATTAAGTGATTTCAATAAAATTCTTCGCTACCGTTACGGCAAAGAACGGGAAGAAAAACAAGCCTCAGAACGAAACACACATCCGTATACCTACGTGTTTTCTGGAAACATGCTTGTGCCAAAATCCATTTTTCTAGGCTTAAATTACCAAGCAAGCGAAAAAAATTATGGCATGGATATTTATTTTGGGTATCAATTGTTTCAACAAAAAATTCCTGTGCTTCATTTAGACAATCCGATTATTCATTTAGGGTTAGAATCCAACGAAATTTATTTTCAAAAAGCATTGCAAGGCGTAGAATCTCGAAAAAAATACTTATTGCATGAAAAAGAAGTCGACCAAATGAATCCGTTAGTACAAGCTTATACCAAACTAAAAAAGTGGCGATTAACTAAATTGGTTGCCTTTGGCTTTAGAATTGTTGCTCCTATTTTAAAGAAAAATATCCTGAGTACAAATCCAAAACTAATCTATTTTGATATGTACCGTTTGGGTTATCTTTGTTCCTTAGCATAATAAAAAGACCATGAAACCCTTATTTTCAATTATCATTCCGCTTTACAATAAGGAAAAAGAAATTAGGCAAACGCTTGAAAGTGTTTTGCTACAAAGCTTTCATGATTTTGAAGTAATCGTCATCAACGATGGTTCAACCGACGGTAGTGAAACTATTGTAAAGTCATTTTCGGATAATCGAATCAAATTAATAACTACAGCTAATCAAGGTGTATCAAAAGCCCGAAATCTTGGGCTGGAAAAAACAACGGGGCAACTCATTGCTTTTCTTGATGCAGATGATTATTGGTATCCGAATCATTTAGAAGATTTATTCCAATTATACCAACAGTTTCCCAAAGCGGGTTTGTTGGCTACAAATTATGAACTTTATTTTGGAGAAAATTCTATCATTCAACCCACTTTTGATGCTATTCCAACTTCAAATTGGAATGGAATTGTTCCTGATTTTTTTAAGTCAAGCATGCGATATCGTTTGGCGTGGACAAGTGCAGTTGCAGTTCCAAAAAAAGTGTTAGCTCAAATCGGTAATTTTGATGAATCAATTACTTTAGGAGCTGGAGAAGACACCGATATGTGGATTCGGATTGCTATTACATTTCCAGTTGCTTTTACAACTTCTAAGTCGGCACGCTATAAAATGACGGCTCAAAATAAAATCAGTTTTAGTGAAACTACAAAACGCCAATTTGCAAAATTGAATAAATTTAAGGACGAAGAAAAAACGAATTATTCGTTAAAGAGATTCTTGGATTTATACCGAGTAGTTTATGCTTTAAAACACAAATTAGCGGGAGATTCTCAAAATTTCGAGTTCTATTATGCTGCTATCGATTTGAAGAATTGTTCACTGAAAAGTAAAATACTATTGAAATCACCTCGTTTTGTCCTTCAAAAATTAATGAAATTGAGTAAAACTTTCAATTCGAATACGATATATTTTGATTGGTATACGCGATTATTTAAGTCGTAGTTTTCTTTTGGTAAACACCAAAAATACTATCCGATTTTCCAACTTTGGTTACAAATCCTTTTTCTTTTGCTATTAAATCAAAAAGCAAAGCTGTTTTTTCAGAATCAGTTTGCACAAAATGATGGGCAATTCCTTTTAAGAGAATGTGGAGAATGTTATTCCCAATTCGTTTTTCTTCGAGTATAGAAAAATGGTTATGCAACGCTTTTTGCAAATTAGCAGAATCCGGAGCTTCCGAAGGATCAACTAAAAACATTCGAAGCAATCCTGGTCGATATACTTTTCGTTTAATTGAAGTTCCGTCTACTAATACTTTATATTTTTTTGGAATTTCTTGCAGTAATTCATTCGCATAGTTTAGCTGTGCTTTTGTCCATTGCAAACGGTTTGGCCCGCAGTATTCATTGATAACTAAAATGCCGTCATCCTTCATTAAAGGAAAAATCTCTTTTTGTAAAAAAGCATCTATGTTCGAAAAATGATGTAAACTTGAATCAAATAAAATCACATCAAAACTCGATTCTGGTAAATTCATCGAATGAAAATCACCAGCAATATAGTCAATGGGCAACTTTTCTTCGTTTGCTAATTGTTGAGCTTTTTCAATTCTTTTGGGAGAAATATCCACACCAATTACGTTAGAAAATTGTCCTGATTGAGCAAAATGACGTTCATGTAAACCTTCTCCACAACCGATAGATAAAAGAGAAAGGTTGTGTTTTTGGGCTAAATACCTTTTTGAAACATAAAACTCATAGGTTTCTGTCGGATTTCCTGAAATCAAGGTATTCCAGTGTTGTTGCAATTGTGGAATTATCCAATAATCCGAAGATTGTTGGTGGTTATTCCATTTTTCAGCAACACGAGTATTATTTGATAGTTTAAAAAGGGAAAGCAATTGCTTCACTCCTTTTTGCTTCACTTTGTAGTAAACATCAAGAAAATCTCCAATTGAAATCAAGGACGTTTCTGAAGCCATAACTATTATATTGAATCTTTAAATTCTTGGAAATCACGAATATAATCTTCTTCTTCAAAAACATCGGAAGCCACAACCAAACAAACCGCTCCAGAAGAAAAATTTTTCAATTCTCGCCAAACTCCGTTATGAATCAGTAAACCTTCAGATGGATTATTTAATGTAAAAACCTGTTCATTCAAACCATCATTGACGATTACGTTAAAACTGCCACTCAAAGCAACCAAAAACTCTTTTTGAACACGATGGGAATGTCCTCCCCGCTCTGCTCCACTTGGCACATCGTACAAATAATATACCCGTTTAATTTCATACGGAATAACCTCTTTTTCTATGACGGATAGATTTCCGCGAGGGTCTTTAATTTTTGGTAATTGAAGTAACTGAACTTGCAAAATGGTTTTTGATTAAATTAGGTTATACAAAACTAACAGTTTAAAAAAATATAATCCTCATTTTTTGAAAATTGTTTCCCTCCAAATGGCAATAACCTTATCAAACTGATGCTTTTCTAAGGATTCTTTTGTGTTAAATCGGCAATTTTCATACAACGCAGTGTCGGTCACCAATCGATTCATGGCAAGTGTAAGTTGGTCAAAATTTTGATTTTCAACAAGTAAACCATTTATTTCATTGCGAATAATTTCATTGGGTCCAGATTCGCAGTCGAACGAAATCACTGGAGTTCCACAGACTAACGATTCGACTAAAACCGTTGGATAACCTTCATTACGGCTAGAAAGCACTAAAAACTGAGCTTGTTTCATATAAGCATACGGATTTGTTTGAAAACCCATAAAATGGACATAATCAGCAACTTTCAATTGCTTGGCTATTAATTCCAATTTCACTCTTTGAACTCCATCTCCTAAAAAATAAAGGTGAATGGCATGTTGCGGCAAAATGGAATTCGCATAACTTTCAATTAATTGGTCAAACTGTTTGATATTGTCATCGTCCATCCGACCCACGGCAAGAATGAATTTTGAATGGGTCAGAATGGGTTGTTCCGCTTTTTTATTTATTTCTTCAAAATCAATTGGATTTTCAATGGTCAAGACATTTTTAAAATCGTATTCCTTTTCAATTTTTGATTGAATCGCTTTGGAAACCGTTACAATTTTAAAAGCTCTTTGATAGATTAACTTCGCCAAAGTTTTATTTTTCGGAAAATAATACCCTAATTCAAAACTATGAATCGTTGGAATATAATTACAAGTGAATACGAATCGACTGAGCAAAAGTTCTGCCCATGGCTTGTTTTTTGCTCTAAAATCGATAACATAATCCAATTCGTTTTGTTTGATGTGTTTTTTGAGTAGCGAAAAACGTTTTAACCTATTGAAAAAACCGCTTTTATGATTTCCTAAATCGAATAAACGCCCAGCATAAACAAAAGATATATTTGAATTGACAAGAATATTGTGTACTTCAAAACCACTTTTTTCAAAGGCAATGGAATACAAAGCATGGATTTTCCCAGCTCCGCCATGAGCGAGACTTGTGCCTATTAATCCAACTTTTATTTTCTTATCTTGCAAGCGATTTGTTTTAATTTCATACAAATATACTTGATTCATGCGAATCTTATTGATAGGCGAATACAGTCGGTTGCATAATTCTTTAAAAGAAGGCTTAGTAGAATTAGGTCACGAAGTCGTTTTGGCCAGTGATGGCGACGATTTCAAGAATTATCCAAATGATTTTTCGTATGACTGTAAATGGAGTAAATCAGCACTATTTTACTATCCGCGAAGAGTTTTTCTTAAATTATTTCAATTTGATATTGCTGCTTTTGAACGTGGCATTCGGTTTCGCTTTTTATTACCAAAACTAAAAGGATTTGATGTGGTGCAACTCATTAATGAAGCAGCCATCAACACAACGGTTTCATTAGAAATTAAATTAATCCAAAAATTAAAAGAACAAAACGGAAAGCTATTTTTGCTTTCTTCTGGTGCCGATGCTATTGGTGTGCAATTCATGTTGGCAAATAAGTTTAAGTACTCGATTCTAACACCCTATTTAGAGAAAAAAGAAACTAGGAATGAATATCCTTATATTTTGCGATATGTTTCTAAAAATCACCTTCGTTTGCATGACTATATTTTCGAAAATATAAACGGTGTGATTGCAACCGATTTTGATTATGTGCTTCCACTTCTTGGCCATCAAAAATATAGTGGTATGGTTCCCAATCCTATTAATACATCCAAGATAGATTTTTCACCTTTGGTGATAAAAGATAAAATTGTGCTCTTTTTAGGGATTAATCGGTATAATTATGTCAAAAAAGGAATTCGTTTTTTTGAAGAAGCACTAGCAGAAATTGAAAAAAAATATGGTAATCAAGTTGAGATTATCATTACCGAAAATATTCCGTATGAACAGTATATTGAATTATATAACAAAGCTCACATTTTGTTAGATCAAGTCTATGCCTATGACCAAGGTTACAATGCCTTAGAAGCCATGGCGAAAGGAAAAGTAGTTTTTACTGGTGCTGAACAAGAGTTTACAACACATTATCAACTGACTGAACGCGTAGCAATTAATGCGTTGCCCGATGTGAATGATTTAGTAAAAGAATTATCTTTTTTAATCGAAAATCCGCAAGAGATTATTGAAATAGGAAAACGTGCGAGAACTTTCATTGAAAAGGAGCATGATTATGTAAGGATTGCGGAACGGTATTTAGAGGTTTGGAATAAATAAAGAGGGCTTTTCAGCCCTCTTCAAAAACTTAACCTATTTTTTTATAAATTTTATTGATTCATTAATTTCAGATGAAGTTACTTTTACAAAATAGACTCCACTATTTAAATTATTCAGTTTAAAATCAATTTCAGTTTCTTTTGAATTTAAACTAAATACTAATTTACCAAATACATCAAAGATATTAACTTCAATCTCTTCAGATACTTCTTCATTAAAAATCAATCTAAAATCGCCATCATTAGGATTTGGATAGAGATGAACTTTTTTATCAAAATTTCTTTTTATTAAATCATAGTCATTTACTTCTTTTTTAGATATAGTATTAGAAATTCTTTGAGAAGTGGAACATATATCCAACCCAGAATCGATACTAAGATCAATAAATCCCGTAGTTGGATTAAAATCAGAATTTCCTATCACATCAATGCTGTTTTTAGCTTTAAAAGTGGATGTATTTGTTTCTCTAAAAGTTAAGTTAGATAATGTCAGATTATTACTTATTCTACTCAAATCAAAGTTAAATCTCCAAAAGTCTTGACTATCAATAACCGCATTGCCATTAGGAATCATCGATTCATAAGTAAATTCTACAGCATCACCTACCTCCAACTTACCAGAACCTGAATAACCAATAAAATTTTGATTACCATTTATAGATTCCAAATTCTTAGACGTTAATTGAATAATATCTTCAACTTCATCAACTAACAAACAATCATTTAATGAAAACATTAAACCATCAGTCCAAGCAACATGTGGTGCAGCACCAGAAGTTCCGCTACCGTAGTATAAAGGTTTTCCATTATCAGTGTTTCCTAAAACATACCAAGGATAAATAACACTACTATAGCCTGGAGCACAAATATCGACACTACTATTAACTGTGTGCCATGAATTAAAGGCATAAGGTCCATCACCATTGTAATTAGTTACAACTGATGGTGACACCATATCCTTTACAAATAAAGAAATCTCACCATAATTAGCGTCATTTACTACTTCTTGGCTCCATTCATTTTTATGATTAACTGATAAAACAGAAATAACATGATTGTAAGAAGCTGGATATCCATATAATAAACCTGGTGCACTATTATTATTTCCAGAACTTCCAACACAGACAACATTATAATCCTCGTAAATTTCATCAAAAATCCATTGATAAATAGTATAATTACTAGGAGGAGAATAGCTATGACCAGTCCAACTCATATTTATTACTTTTGCACCTGAAATTGCAAGTTGTAATAATCTATTTAAATTAGGTGTTGGATTTGTATAAGTTCCTGGTGTTCCCCAAGAATATTTTGTCGCGACAATACTACAATTAGAACAAACACCTACTAAACCATGAGAATTATTTCCTTGGGCTGCAGCAATGGCTGCAGTTGCAG
This sequence comes from Flavobacterium sp., assembly GCF_028689845.1. Classification (GTDB taxonomy): domain Bacteria; phylum Bacteroidota; class Bacteroidia; order Flavobacteriales; family Flavobacteriaceae; genus Flavobacterium. Next base: position 12,729 of record NZ_JAQVCH010000046.1, read on the forward strand.
TACCATGCCACGATTCATTAGAAAGGGAGTAAGGTGGATTATAAATTGGAGATTCATAATAACCTGGCAAAAAAGTTGTTTTATACATAAAATCAATATCATTTATATCAATATTTGCATCAGAAATACCAATTTTGACTTCAGCATTTCCATAAGTATAATCCCATGCTTTAGGAACATTAACATAATCGAAGTTACTTAGACTTAATGGGAATCCTAAGTTAGCTACTGGACTAGTAGTTCCATAATCATTTGGATAGCTATTATTTAATTCAACTTTAAAATCCGTTACATCTTCAAATTTTATAAATTTATCGGACAATGTAGTTATCAAATTTTCACCAAATAATTTTTCTTTGGTTACAAACATAAATACATTTAATGTTCTTTCTCTTTTAGAATCTGGAAAAGCCTGAAAAAAATCGAGAATATTATAATTTTTAAAAAAATTAAATTCTCTTTCGTCTTTTCCATCGTAAACAATAAAATTATTTTCTTTTTTAAATTTTGGAGCTAATTCCTTATTTGACATTTCTACTAAAAAGAAATTGAGGTCTTGACCAAAACTTATTAAAGAAAATAGACTCATAAAAATGAGCAAACAAATTTTCTTTTTCATAGAATACTATTTTTTAATTTGTTCTTTTAGTTGTTCAACCTCTTTATTTAATGTAATAATATAAAGTGTCAATTCCTCTATTTTTTGAAGTAATAATTTATTCATTTCTCCAAGTTCAATTCCTTTTTCTTCAACTTCAGAAGCTGAAGGTATATCAATTAGATGCCCTTTTTCATTTATATGATTTTCAACTTCTTCAAGGGTAGGCAAGTAATAATCTTTTTCAAAAACATAATCAGCCCAGTCTGTATAAACTCTAACACGATTTGCTCTTACTGCACCATTAACAGATAATCTGTAACTATCTGTACCATCTGTAAAATTGCTTGTTCCAATACCAATGTTTGAATCTGTTAAAATATTTCCTTCTATCATTGAACTACCTCTTACAACCAATTTATGTTGTGGTAAATAGTCACCCCAACCAGCTATCACAACCCTTGAGTTCGATTTGGGCATATCCAAATAAACATCATTATCATTTCCTGAATCAAAAATTCTAAAAACCACATCCGAATTTTTACCATTTATTCTAAACCCAGTTTCATCACCTTGTTCTGCATAAAATCTCAATCTTGTTTTAGCAGCCCTGTCTGATACATTTAAAAACACAGTTGGATTCGGTGTATAAGCATCACTTGGATTATCTGGAAAGTCATATATACTAAAAACACCATAAGGAACTCCTTGGTCAAATAATTTAGTTCCTGCGGTTAAGGCAATTGAGGCTCTAAATCTATCTGCCCAAGTAGCATAATTTGTTCCATTAGGAGCAGAATTAAAAAACAAAGCTTGTTTTGCAGTAATATTACCATTAATGTCAACTTTTTCACTTGGAGTAGTAGTACCAATACCTAAATTTCCGGAAAAATAAGAATTACCATTTACCAAAAACTTGTTTGTTCCAAAACTTGGTGTTGTGGTGTAACCAACACCAACTGAACCAGATCTAAAAATGTTTGATGTTAAAGAAGTCCCTGTTGGACTCCATTGAGCTGAAACTACTGTCGTAATCATAACAGCAAATAAAAACGAAATTTTTTTCATAATAATAAAATATTAATAAGTTAATTCTCTAAAATTATAAAAAAAATCAATTTAACATATCATTAAAATGTTAATTATATATTAAATTCTTGCTGTAAAACTATATATAGTTTATTAAATTTTCAACCATATATCCATAAAATTTTGATTCTTTTCACTTTCCCAATCTCTTGAAAAATTTTTTCTTATAAATTTTGCTGGAATTCCTCCTAAAAGGATATATTCTCCTAATTCATAATAATTATTATTACATAAACTATTTGAGGCAATCGTAACATTCTTATTTGTCTCTGTGTTTGGTAAAACCGTTACTCTATTTCCAATAAAATTAAAATCTCCAATATTTATAGTTCCTTTAATGGGAAATCTTTCTCCTGTTTCCGTATCAAACATTTGATGAAAATTTGAATCCATTAATTGGGTTTCATAACTAATTCTAACATTATCTCCTAAAATAATTTTATTCATACAAATTAATTTAGTGTTACTCCCCATTCCTGACATGCTTCCAATTTGCAGAATTGCATCCTTCTCTACATAAATAAAATAATCTTTTCCAAATAATGCTCTTCCTTTAAAGACTATTTTCCCCTTGACACATACTTCAGAAATACCTTTAGAAACACTTTGTTTTTCAAATTTCTTTCCAAAACCAATCATTCCTCTTTCTATTGGAGAATCGATCTGTACTGAACCTTTTAAACTCTGAACCTTAACTTTACCGTAAAAGAAAACAGGTAACTTAACTGCTATTTCATAAGGAAACATTTTGAAATTAAAATATACTGTTTTAATCCAATTAACTTTTATAAAAAGATT
>NZ_JAQVCH010000047.1 GCF_028689845.1 Flavobacterium sp.
ACTGCAATTTGTGGGAGAGTATGTCGCCGCCTTCTTTTAGAAACCCTTATCATTTAGTTGGTAAGGGTTTTTTTGTGTAAAATTTTTTAAAAAAATTAGTTAAAGATGCTCCGAACAAAGAAGTTAAGCCCGCCTGCGCAGATGGTACTGCAATTTGTGGGAGAGTATGTCGCCGCCTTCTTTTAGAAACCCTTATCATTTAGTTGGTAAGGGTTTTTTTGTGTAAAATTTTATCACTTGCAAGTTACAAAGGCAGTAGTTGGATTACTAATACTGGTTTTTTAGTTCGCAAAGTCACAGAGTCGCAAAGGTTTTGGAGAGATGAAATAAGAAATTATTAGTTTATATCGATTATCTTTTTCACTAAAAGTTCCATTCACTGTCAATTCTTAATAGGATTTATTCTTTAGGCGTGCACAATGCGTGAGGGATTGCAGAGGAAAGCCCACAGTGCGGAGGAACGACAAACGAGGACTTGCAACGAAATGCCCGACCCCGATTGGTAACTATTCCCTTTTTTTGTAACCAGTTTTTATGAATCGGGGGCACGCCCAAAAATTATCCGTGAACTGTTTCTTTTTTGCCGTAATTGGTAATAAGTTCACCTTCAAATTCAAGCCATTCCTTCCAGCGTTTGTCGACATTAACTTTTTCGGAATATTTTTTAGCAAATCGTAGAAAAGTAGTGTAATGATTTGCTTCACTAATCATTAATTCACGATAAAAAATAGCTAATTTTTTATCTTTTATATTTTCTGAAAGTACTTTAAAACGCTCACAGCTTCTAGCTTCTATCATGGCGGCAAAAAGTAATCGTTCAATAAGGGCATCATTTCGACTGCCTCCTTTTTTGACAAATTTCACTAATTGGTTGACATAATCATCTTTTATCTCACGGCCAAATTCAAATCCACGTTCTTTGATGATATTGTGAACCATTTGAAAATGTTCCATTTCTTCAATAGCAATTTTGGCCATTTCTGTGACAAGTTCTACATTTTCTGAATTGTTTGTGATAATAGAAAGAGCATTGGCTGCTGCTTTTTGTTCGCACCAGCAATGATCTGATAATATTTCTTCGAGATTTGATTCGGCAATATTGGCCCAACGCGGATCGGTTTTTAACTTTAAGCCTAACATAATTCTTGTATTGATTAATCACAAAAATAAAGGTTTTATTAGAATAGTAGTGACTCATTTATTACTATTTTAGTAAAATGAAAACATTTGAAGACCTGTCTGTTATGATAATTGGATTTGTTTGGCCAGAATCACACTCTTCTGCCGCTGGACATCGAATGATGCAATTGATTTCTTTTTTTAAAGAAAGGAAATGCAGTGTAATTTTTGCAAGTACGGCCATGGAAAGTCCTTTTTCAGACCCGTTGGATGGAATTACAAAACTTTCGATTCAATTAAATTCTTCTAGTTTCGACTCAATTATTAGTGATTTGCAGCCTGATTTAGTGCTTTTTGACCGCTTTATGACAGAGGAACAATTTGGATGGCGTGTCGCTCAAGCTTGCCCTAAAGCGATTCGAATTTTAGATTCAGAAGATTTGCATTGTTTGCGAGAGGCTAGAAAGCAAACTGTTTTAAAAAATAAAGCTTTTGATTTGACTTCTGATTTGGCAAAAAGAGAAATAGCGAGTATTTATCGCTGTGATTTAACGTTTGTTATTTCAGAATATGAAGTAAATTTATTAGAAACCTATTTTAAAGTCCCATCTTTTCTTTTACTTTATTTACCGATTTGGGCTGAAATCTCCACTTTAAAGTTGCCTAGTTTTGAAGACAGGAAAGATTTTATTTTTATTGGAAATTTTTTACACGCTCCAAATCACGATGCTGTTTTATATTTGAAAGAACATATTTGGCCATTAATTCTAGAGCAACTTCCTGAAGTAAGCATGCATGTTTATGGGGCTTATCCAACCAATATAATTAAAGCTTGTCATCATTCAAAGTCGAATTTTTTTGTGCATGGAAGAATAGAACGAATTGAGGATGTGTTTTTAAAAGCTCGTTTGCTTTTGGCTCCACTTCGTTTTGGTGCTGGAATAAAAGGTAAATTGTTAGAGTCCATGCAATTTGGGATACCAAATGTAACGACTTCAGTAGGGGCAGAAGGTATGTTTGGAACCTTGCCATGGAATGGTGAAATTGTTGATTCTCCTGAAGGTTTTGCTATGAGAGCGGTTAAACTGTATCACGATAAAGTTGAATGGCAAGAAGCTCAACAAAATGGTTTTTCAATTTTAAAGTCTCGATTTACGAAAGAAAATTTTGAGTTACGTTTAAAAATAGCTCTTGATAATAAAATTGGAAATGTAGAGGAGTATCGAGCAGAAAATTTTACAGGTTTACTATTGATGCACCATTCGATGCAAAGCACTAAATATATGTCGAAATGGATTGAAGCAAAAAATCAGAATTTATAAAAAAAGCGAGTTAATCTTTTGAATAACTCGCTTTTTAGTATGTTTTTATTTTATGCTAGCATGGTAACTGGACTTTCTAAAAAAGTACGTAGTGTTTGTAAGAACTGAGCACCAGTTGCTCCATCCACTGTTCTATGGTCGCAGGCCAAAGTAACTTTCATGGTATTGCCAACCACAATTTGTCCGTCTCTAACAACCGGTTTTTCGACTATTGCACCTACTGAAAGGATGGCGGAATTAGGTTGGTTAATAATTGAAGTAAATTCTGTTATGCCAAACATTCCAAGATTAGAAACGGTAAAGGTACTTCCTTCCATTTCTGCGGGTTGTAATTTTTTGTTTTTAGCTCTACCTGCCATATCTTTTACTACTGCTCCAATTTGAGTTAAACTCATTTGGTCTGTAAATTTTAAAACAGGAACGACTAAACCATCTTCCACAGCAACGGCAACACCAATATTTACATGGTGATTAATTATCGTAGCATCTTCTTTCCATTGTGAATTTACTCTCGGGTGTTTCTTTAAAGCCATTGCACAGGCTTTTACCACCATATCATTAAATGATATTTTGGTGTCAGGAATTGTATTGATTATTGATCTTGATTTCATTGCTTCGTCCATCGCTACTTCTATTGTGAGATAGTAGTGAGGAGCTGTAAATTTAGATTCTGCTAAACGGCGAGCAATCGTTTTTCGCATTTGCGAATTCTTAAATTCTTCTGCAAATGATTCACCCGCTGGAACAAATTGTTGAACAGCTGTTTTTGTTGTTGGTGTTTCGGATTGTACCGCATTTTGCGAAGTTGGTGCAACCGTTGCAGAAGGCGTAAAGTTTTCAATATCACTTTTTACAATTCTTCCATTTTCGCCCGTTCCTTTTACTTGAGCTAGATTGATGCCTTTATCTTTAGCGATTTGACGTGCTAAGGGAGAAGCAAAAATTCGACCATTTGTATCTGAATTAGAACTTGAAGTTGATTGTTCTGTTATGATTTCAGAACTATTTCTAGTTTCTTTCTGTTCCTGTTTAGGCGATTCCAATTCGTTGCTGAAATTTGCAGCGATTCCAGAAACATCCGTTCCTGCTGGGCCTATGATTGCTAAAATGCTGTCAACAGGAGCCGTTTGACCTTCGTCTACACCAATAAACAAAAGAGTTCCTTCATTAAATGATTCGAACTCCATGGTTGCTTTGTCGGTTTCGATTTCTGCTAAGATTTCGCCTTCTTTCACTGTATCTCCCACTTTTTTAATCCAAGTGGCTACGGTTCCATCGGTCATGGTATCACTCAATCGAGGCATAGTGACTACAACAACTCCTTTTGGCAAGGAAGAAGAGGAAGCTTTAACTTCTTCTGTTTTAGTTTCTGACTGAGCTACTATTTCGTCTGAAGATGATTTTTCTTCTTTCTGTTCAGCATTTGCACTTGAAAGTAAGCTAGAAATATCTTCACCTTCTTTTCCAATAATGGCTAAAAGAGAATCAACTGGTGCAGATTCGCCTTCTTGAATGCCAATATGTAATAAGGTGCCATTATGAAAAGATTCAAATTCCATCGTTGCTTTATCGGTCTCGATTTCGGCAAGAATTTCACCTTCTTTAACAGTATCACCTACTTTTTTTAGCCATGTAGCTACAACTCCTTCAGTCATTGTATCGCTCAAACGCGGCATTGTAATAATTTCTGCCATAGCTATTAAAGTTTATGAGGTATAAATGGATAGTTTTCTTGGTCGTAAACTACGTCATACATTTGTTGTATTTCTGGATACGGTGATTCATCTGCAAATTTTTCACATTCATCGACTAGGTTCTTCACTCGTTCATCAATTTTATCAATTTCTGCATCGGTAGCATAATTGTTTTCTTTAATGATATCTAAAACTTGTGTAATTGGATCTATTTTTTTGTATTCTTCTACTTCATCTTTAGTTCGGTATAATTGAGCATCAGACATAGAGTGACCTCGATAACGGTATGTTTTCATTTCTAAAAATGTTGGACCATCTCCTCTTCGAGCTCTTTCAATAGCTTCGTGCATTGCTTCGGCTACTTTTACAGGATTCATTCCGTCCACAGGACCGCAAGGCATTTCATATCCTAAACCTAATTTCCAAATATCGGTATGATTTGCAGTTCGTTCAACAGATGTTCCCATGGCATAACCATTATTTTCACAAATAAAAACTACAGGAAGTTTCCATAGCATAGCCATGTTAAAAGCTTCGTGTAAAGAACCTTGACGGGCAGCTCCATCACCAAAATAAGTTAGAGTAACACCACCGTTATTAAAATATTTATCTGCGAAAGCCATACCTGCACCAACAGGAATTTGTGCACCCACGATACCGTGTCCGCCAAAAAACCCATGTTCTTTAGAAAAAATATGCATAGAACCACCCATTCCTTTAGAAGTTCCGGTTACTTTTCCATATAATTCGGCCATTACTTTTTTAGGATCAACGCCCATTCCAATAGGCTGAACGTGATTTCTGTAAGCCGTAATCATTTTGTCTCTTGACAAATCCATTGCGTGTAAAGCACCAGCTAATACTGCTTCTTGACCATTATATAAGTGTAAAAACCCCCTCACTTTTTGTTGGATATAAACGGCAGCTAATTTGTCTTCAAACTTTCTCCAAAACTGCATGTCTTCATACCATTGTAGGTATACTTCTTTGGTGATTTTTTTCATTTTTTTATTTGTTGAATCTTACTTGTTTAACGTGTGATTTCTACGATGTTTGTTTTTATAGAAATTGCGAGTAGCAAAAATAAGACATACGAAGTAGATGTAAAAATTTAAATGCTTTAAAATGACAAACTTTATGAAAAGTTATTTACGATAACGTTATCGTTAAAGTATATTTTTTAAAGAAATTTTTTATCAAATGCCAAAGGAAGCAAGTTGTTTAGTGATTTTGATAGATAGACTTCGCCTGTTTCTCCCATGAAATAAATTTCTATTGGGGTATCTTGTTTAAATTCGTATTCGGCTATGGATTGTCTACATGCACCACAGGGCGGAATTGGTGAAGCGACTGGTTTTTCATCTGCCGTTGCTGAAATGGCTAATTTTAAAATGGTTGCTTCTGGATAAATTGCACCCGCTTGAAAAATAGCTACCCGTTCTGCACAAAGGCCTGAGGGATAGGCGGCATTCTCTTGGTTTGAACCTAATACTATTTGACCATTGTCTAATAAAATAGCAACTCCAACTCTGAATTTAGAATAAGGAGCGTAAGCTTTTTTTCGAATAGAAATAGCCATTTCCATCAGGTTTTGAATTTCTGAAGGAAGTGTCATAAGATTTTCAAATACGGAAAATTCTGAAGTAATCGTGATTTTTTTCATAACGTATAGTGGAAAAAAAATCCAAATCTCGGAATGAAATTTGGATTTTTTTTGTGTTTATTTTTTTCTAATATTCATCATATTTATCACCGAAATTAAAGGTGAGTGAAAAACGCAAGGTGTTTTCTAATGGGTTTTTAACATTTGACGCTGACATTAAATAAGAGACGTCTATTTTTATCACATTGTATTTAAATCCTGCACCAAAAGAGAAAAACTTTCTAGCACCTTTGTCTTCACTTTCATGAAAATAACCTAATCGAAACATAAAAGAATCTTGATAAGAATACTCCGTTCCTAATGCCCATGTAAATTCTTTTAATTCTTCCGACATTCCGCCTGGAGCATCTGAAAAAGATTCAAAAATTCCAGAAACCCATCCAATGCTATTGTATTCGTCATTCACAATAGTTTGGTCTAATCCATCAATTATACCATCACCATTAACGTCTGTGACCTCTTGGGGCGTTGGTACTAATAATTTATTAACCTCTGCATTAATCGTTATTTTGTTATATTCATCAAAAATAAAATCAAAACCTCCACCTAATTTCATGTTGGCAGGGAGAAAGTTGGCTGTTAAATCTGAAGTTTCTGCATTGTAATTCATTTTTGGCCCCATATTTTGAAAGTTGAAGCCTCCTCTAAATCGACCATTAAAATCATCAAAAGCTAGTTCTTCTGATTGGTAATATCCGGCTACATCTACTGCAAAAGTATTCGCGGGTGATGCGTCTCCTAATTCAGAAGGAATTTTTAATTGAGATCGAATGTAGCGACCTGCAACTGCCATCGAAAAACTAGGACTTAATTGTAACGAATACGATACGTCAAAAGCCAATTCATTTGGGCTAACAATGAACGGAACATCGTCAAATTCTTGTCGTAATTCAATATCACCTAGGCCAAAATAACGCAAACTTGCACCAAAAGCACTACGTTCTCCGATTCGGTTATAATAATTTAATTGTCCTAACGAAATATCATTTACTAAATCGGTTAGATAGGGTGTGTAACTAACGCCTACTCCAACTTTATCTACGGCAAATGCGTATTTGGCTGGATTCCATTGTTGTGAAAAAGCATCGGCAGAAGTTGCGATACCAATATCTCCCATACCTGCTGAGCGAGCGTCGGCTGCAATTAATAAAAAAGGAACAGCTGTTGTGATTACATTTTCTTGGGCAACTGTGTTGTGAAGGGCAAAAATGCTAAGTAAAAATACGGTTATTTTTTTCATTTTAAATTCTAGCTTATATTCAACAAATATAGTGTTTTCTTAAAGTATTACAAGTTTTTCAATTTTTTCACTCTTTTTATTTGTGAGATTTGACTTCACGGTGAGTTTGTATATATAGACACCTTTACCGATTCGGTCACCAAAATCGTCCTTGCCGTCCCAGCTGATTTCTCTGGAAAGAAATCCTTCTGTATTGACCACTTGGTTGATGGTTTTAATTACTTTTCCAGTGATGGTAAAAATTTGAACCTGAACATCTAATGGTTCGAACGGGTGGTTGTGGGAAAACCAAAACTGGGTATAATTCACAAATGGGTTTGGATAATTTAAAACGTTGGTCAAACTCAAAGCATCATCGCCTACGACAATAAATTGAATTTCTGCAGAAATCGGGTTGTTGTACACATCCCAAGCTCTAAAAATAATGGTGTGCAAACCAGGAGTCAAGTTAAAAAACGGAAAACGCACTTTTCCTTTTTGATAATTATTTAATTCTGTTTCATAATAATCATTCAAAATATAGGGATTGTTTTCGTTTCCATCCAGAATGGCTACAATATCGTGACCGATTCCACTCGCGGTATTAATTCCGTTTTCATCTTCTAAAAAAGCTAAAAATATTGGGTTTTCATCCGTAATTCCCCCCGAGATAAACGTTTCATCATTCATGTATAATCGCACCGTTGGGCCGATATTATCTTCGGGAGCATTAATGTTTATGCCACCAATTTTAATAGAGGTATCATAACCGGATTGATCTTGAAGCGTTGGTTGTTGGGTTTTTGCATAAAAACTTATACGGCCATTTCCTACGGGAACAGAGATGTCTCTAGGAACTATAAATTCAAACTCAAATAAGCCATTGGTAACGCTCGCATTTCCTCTAAAAATGGTTTCGCCTAGTGTTTGAAAATTCATAAGGATTAATCCATTTGCGTTGCTAGTACCATCATTTCCTAGCGTCGTTCGGTTAATTGATTTATCAAAAATTTGAACAGCAATATCACCGTTGTAATCGCTTAAAAGCACATCGCCACTCATATTCCTTATTTCACCCGCTAATTTCACTCTGCTTAATGCGTTAAATATAAAGGTAGAAGATTCAATGGGTGCGTCATTAATTTGAGTCAATACAATTTTTGGTTTTGGGATAGGTAAAATTATGGCAGGATCACCTACATAAAAAACCATTAAGGTGCTGCTGCTATAATCATTTTTGGCTCTGCGTAAAGCTTCGGCTATCGAGATTACTTCATCAGAATAAAATCCATACAAATAGGCAGAAAAGAAGTTGTTAATATCTTGTCCAGTTTGAACACCAATTTGACGCGTCGTAGTTACTAAAGAAATTGCTCCACCATTTGAGTTCCAATAGGTGTATTCGCCCGCAGTAGGCCGGTAAGGATTGTCAAAACGTGTAAATTCACAAGTCACTGTTACAAATAAAGGATAACGATACCGATTGTTTAAACTCTGTGCATCCGTTTTTTCAAAAATACGTTCAGAGGCTAATTGATCTTCGCCGCCATGACCAAAATAATTAAAAACCAGTGAGCCTTGCTCAATGGCATTACGCAATTCTAGTTTTAATTTTGGATATCGCTGTCCGCCCGCAGAAGCTTCTTGAACATACGAATCGGCATGTAACTTCATTACGTTAACAAGTGGGTTTTCAGTGCTAATTGTGTTTCCTAAAATATCTAATTGTTGTTGGATTACTCCTTCCCAACTTTCGTCGACATCATCAGAAACTAAGGTGAATAAATTTCGCCATCTTCCGTATGATTTAATGTCGTGGTAGTCAACTACTTTATCTACCATTTCTCTGGCTTCTGTTATAGTAGAAACCAACATTCTTCCTACGGCAAGGTCTAAGCCATCTGCTCCAGAAGTCATTCGGCCTTCCGATGGGTCAAACATCCCGTAAAAATCATCAGACATGGTGGACGACAATAAATTATTACTACTTAAACTATGAAATACGGGAACAATATTGGTATTGTTCGGAATTCGGTTTTTGTAATCAAAAGAGGTGTCACCAAATAAATTTAAATATTTAATTCTTTTTTCGGGTGAAGAAGCATTTTCATATACATATTTTGCTAGATTTCGAATGGCTCCAATATCTTGTTTGCCAGAAGAAAATTCGGGATAGATTTTGTCTAAAGTTACGACTTTGACATTTAATTGCGAATAATTTCGATGAAATTGGGCGAGCCGTTCTGCTTCCGAAGCTAAATTTGCGGGAGTGATAATCAAATAGTCAATGTCTTCAAATTGACCTTGATTATTGTTGAAAATGGTTCCTTTTAAATTTTGATTAACTACTTTGGATTGCGATTCTTTTAAAGGAGTAAAATAATCTGCAGGATCAATGGCGATATATTTTCTTGCTTCTCCAAGATTTACTTTAAAATTAAAGGTACCGACGGTTGTGTTTTCAATTCGTTGCACATCATAAATCGATGTGATATCCCAAACTTGTGAAATTCCAGCAGCATTTGTTAGCTGGTATTCTCCAATGCCTAAAACAGTTGCTGCATTTTGATTTTGAAACATAAATTGTTTCCCAAACCCTTTTAAATTTCGCTTTGCTCTTGCAATAATATAATCCATGAATCCTTTTGCACTTGGTATACCGTTGTTATTATAATTTAATTCTACCGAAATGCTTTCACTTGCATTAATACTTAAATTGCTATTTCCTGTAGAAAACAAGGTGCTACTATTGGTTGGAATAGGAGCGAAGTTTGTGGTTTGTTCTTGCCCACCCGCTTTTATTTTTAAGGAAGAAGAACCAAAAGAAACGGCTGCAGACGTGACATTAATCAATATTGGTGAGGCTGTGTCAATATTGGGAAAGTTAAAATCATATATTTTTGGATTTTGTGCAGACAACTGCTCGCCGTACCAAACTCTTCCAATTCTTCCTATATTGTTTTGGTCTTTTTCATAAAATTGGTAGTCATCAAAATTAGTAAAAATAGTAGTTGCCGGTCCTTCGGGTTGTAAAATCGGAGTAATTCTTTTGCCGTTTTCGCCTTGAGCGGTTACGTAATAATAGGATTTGGTGTCGTATAAATTTAAATGGGTTTTACTTTCTTCATTCCATTGGTCAACTCCTTCGGCATAAAAAAGGAGGAAATCTTCATTATTAAACACGCCATCTTCTTCTCCTATAAATAGGACTGCATTTTCTGCTAAATCAATGGGATAATTAATGCTGTTTAAAAGCGGAATCATTCGACCGCCATTTCCGTAAATTTTAATTTTTTGAGGGTTAACATTTGTGTTAAAACCCAATTGATTTAAAAACCCTTTTGAGATTTTATAAACGCCTGATTTTTCAACATAAAAACGGTACCAATCGCCCGTGCTTAAAATTGAATTTTCAATTTCACTAAAGGTGCTATTAGGTTGATTTCGGAGGTCATTCGCAGTAGCGAAAGTATAGCTAAAAGTTAGTGATTTTACTTTTTTATATCCTTCTACTGTTTTGATTATAGGTGAAAAAGTAAAGAAAAGTTGGTTGATGTCTCTTGCTTTTCCACTAGTAAGTTTTGCATTAATTGTAGAGGGAATATTTTTCAGATTTAAGTCGCCTAATTCATTATTAGAGATGTTTTCAAACAAAATATTCGAAATAATTAAAGATTTTTCTGCTATTGGTTGATTAATTTGCTGTTTAAAATTAAAAAATATCGTTCTGTCGGTTTCATTAAAGTTAAAATGGGCAAACTGAAAATGAGGAATAGATAAGTTATAGGTTTCAAAAATTAATTTTTTGTTTTCTTGCCATTCCACGTTAATATTTACGGGACTTTGAGCATGAAGACAAATGGTTTGTAAAGCTATAAATAGGTATAAAATCTTTTTCATATTAAAGGAGTAAACGTCAGGACGGCAAATTTATTACAAAGTAAAAATAAAATCATCGAATTAAAGTTCATAATAAATAAATATTTTTTACGTTATAACTTTGTTAAAATACAGTAAATGTGTATTTTTGACAATATTTTTAAAAATCTGTTGTAATATTAAGGTTAATTGCTATATTGCGGCACTAAATTTTACCTACTTAAAAGTATGAAAGTAAACAAAAATGTGACTTTGAAATTGCTAGTCGTGCTAGCAGTTATGTTCGGTTTTGCTAGTTGTAGTAAGAAGTCAAACTCAAAAAATTCTTCAACGGCAACCGGTTGGAAAATCAACGATAAAAATGGTGGTTTTCAATACGCTTCAAACTTCAAGAAACAAGACGCTGCTCCAGGTCTGATTGCTATTGAAGGAGGAACTTTTACCATGGGAAGAGTTCAAGACGATGTGATGCATGATTGGAATAATACTCCAAATCAACAACACGTACAGTCATTTTTTATGGATGAAAGCGAAGTAACTAATCTGATGTATATGGAATACTTAGATTGGTTAAAACGAACATTTGATCCAAACCAAGACAATTATAAGAACATTTATATCGGTGCTTTGCCAGATACATTAGTTTGGAGAGATCGTCTTGGATACAATGAAACCATGACAAATAACTACTTGAGACATCCAGCCTATAAAGATTATCCTGTTGTAGGAGTAAACTGGATTCAGGCTGTTGAGTTTTGTAAATGGAGAACAAATCGTGTGAACGAGGATATTTTAGAGAAAAATAAATTCCTTAAAAAAGATGCTAAATTATTAGATGCATCCGCAGAAAAATCATTTGATACAGAAACCTATATTAATTCTCCTACTTTAACTTATGGTGGAGATGAGGAAATTGTATTGAAAAAAGAAGGCCGTGGTGCTCCAAAAAAAGGGGCAGAAGGCGAAGCTAGCGAAGCCAAAAACGTATATGCTCAACGTTCTTCAGGATTAATTCAACCAGAATATAGATTACCAACCGAAGCAGAGTGGGAATATGCGGCTGTTGCAAACGTTGGAAACAGAGAATACAACTTATATCAAGGTAAAAAGAAATATCCTTGGTCAGGAAGCTATACTCGTTCTGGAAAAAGACAAGTTAAAGGAGATCAATTAGCGAATTTCAAACAAGGAAAAGGTGATTACGGTGGTATTGCAGGTTGGTCTGATGATGGAGCTGATATTACACAAGTAGTAAAATCGTATCCTCCAAATGATTTTGGATTATATGATATGGCAGGAAACGTAAACGAATGGGTAGCTGATATCTATCGTCCTATTGTAGATGATGAGGCAAATGACTTCAATTATTATAGAGGTAACGTCTATATGAAAAACAAAATTGGTGAAGATGGCAAAGTAGAAATTGTAACCAGCGAAACCATTATGTATGATACGTTAGCAAATGGAAAAATTATTGCCAGAAATATTCCTGGTCAAATAGCTCAGGTTCCAGTTGATGAAAAAGAAACGTATTTAAGACAAAACTTTGATAAGAGTGATAATAGAAATTATCGTGATGGTGATAAACAATCTACTCGTTTCTTTGACTTTGGTGCAGAAGATGATGGGGAAAAAGTTGCTGACGGTAAAAAAATGTATGATTCACCACAACACAAAGTTTCTGTAGACACTACTTCTTCTGAGATGGTTAGAAAATATGATAAATCATCTAAAAGAACTACCCTTATTGACGACAATGTTCGTGTTTATAAAGGAGGTTCTTGGAGAGACAGAGCCTATTGGTTAGATCCAGCACAACGTCGTTATTTTCCACAAGAAATTGCTACAGATGATATCGGATTTAGATGTGCGATGTCTAAAGTTGGACCAAAATCTAACAAGAAAACGGCTAAAGGGAAACCTAAATCGTCAAGATAAACAATACTTTATTCAATTTCAAAAGCCCTTTTATAGGGCTTTTTATTTTTTATTTTTTTATGGATATTTCTTTTATACACCATTGTTTTTTGCAATGTTCGTCCGTTTCAATAGATACGCGTAACATCAACCCAAAATCATTTTTTGTAGCGTTAAAAGGAGCTAAGATTGATGCAAATTCATTTGCAAAAGTTGCTTTAGAAAAAGGAGCATCTTATGTGCTGATTGATAATAAAGAATTTTATGTTGATGAAAGAACAATCTTAGTAGAAGACACTTTGCGGTCTTTGCAGGATTTGGCAAAATTTCATCGCAATTATCTTGCGATACCTATAATTGCTATAACTGGGAGTAATGGAAAGACAACTACCAAGGAATTATTTCAAGTTGTTTTGTCTCAAAAATTTAAAACTAAAGCCACGATAGGTAATTTAAATAATCATATTGGAGTGCCGCTTACTATTTTATCTTTTACAAAAGAAACAGAGATAGGGATTGTTGAAATGGGAGCCAATCATCAAAAGGAAATTAGTTTTCTTTGTGGTATTGCCCAGCCTAATTTTGGTTATATTACTAATTTTGGGAAAGCTCATTTAGAAGGTTTTGGAGGAATAGAAGGCGTGATTAAAGGGAAGAGCGAAATGTATGATTTTATCTTCAAACATAATCAAACGATTTTTGTTTACCTTGATGATTCGATTCAGGCTCAAAAAACACTAGATTTTAACCGATTTACGTTCAGTAAAGCAGACTTAAATGCAAATGTTTATTTTGAAAAGGTGGAAGCAAATCCTTTTGTGTGTTTATTTTTTGACGGATTAACGATACAATCACATTTAATTGGTTTGTATAATGCTTCCAATATCATGGCTGCTATTGCAGTTGGTAACTATTTCGGAATTAAGAATGATATGATTAAGTTCGGAATTGAAAGTTATATTCCAGAAAATAATCGCTCTCAGTTGCTTCAAGTAAAAGGAAATGAAATTATTTTAGATGCCTATAATGCTAACCCGAGTAGTATGCAGGTGGCTCTTGATAATTTTATAGAACTACGCAAAGAAGGCAAAGCGGTTATCCTTGGGGATATGTTTGAATTGGGAGAGGAGAGTGAAAAAGAGCACCAGTTTATTGTTTCGAAAATGAAAAAGCAATCTGATTTCAATTGCTATTTTATCGGAAAATTATTTTATGCAACGCGTATAGAAAATGAACGATTGTTTTTCTTTGAAACGTTTGAAGATTTTTCCAACTATCTTCAAAAAAATACTTTTCAAAACACTTTTCTTTTAATCAAAGGGTCAAGAGGAATGGCTTTAGAGCGAACGATAGAATTTTTATAGTTAGAACTAGAGAAAAATATCAAAAGAAAATTTAAAAAAAAGTGGGTCATACTGGATTCGAACCAGTGACTTCCACGTTGTCGACGTGACACTCTGAACCAACTGAGTTAATGACCCTTTTTTAAATAAAAAAACTTCTTAATTGCTTAAGAAGTTTTGTGGGCGATGAGGGTTCAAAACCTTATCTCCAATTCCTTGATATATAGTTAAATATAAACTTTAAAAACTACTTGGTCTCGATAATGCTCCTTTTTTGGGATGCAATTATTCCTAAATCTTAATATTATAAAGTTAATAAATAATGAGGTATTTAGCAAATTAATCTAAACCAAAAAATGAACTAGTTAGAATTAAACTCGATAGTTTTTTTAGAATAGTTATTCTAGTTAATGATTTCTAAATTCTATCCAAAAATGAGCGGTTCTACTTGTTCAATTTTCAAACCTGTGTATTGACAGAACTCCTCAATTGTTACTAATTCATTATCAAGTTTGTTGTTACTTTTCTTGATTGCTTTTAATATTCTGGTGCTTTGTCTGTAACTTTTGCCTGTTATTCGTTCAATGTCTTTTGGATAGATACATATTCTTTTCGTTATCGCTTTCATACTTTATCCATGCCTTTGATTAGGCTTTGACT
>NZ_JAQVCH010000016.1 GCF_028689845.1 Flavobacterium sp.
CGTTTTAAATGTTCTCAACAAAGACAAATTACGCATAATAAAATCTCAAAAAGATAAATACACTACTTCCTTCTTGTTCTTGAAGAAACTTTTTATACATTTTATTGAATACTATTTAAATATTGTTTACTTTTGTTTAAACATTATTTAAATGAAACCCAAATTACCCATACGTTGTCCAAGTTGCGAACATTCCTTGACGGTTTCGCAATTAACTTGTGAAACATGCAATACGCAGGTAACTGGCCATTATCCATTACCCACACTTTTGACGCTTTCTGAAGAAGAACAACAATTCATACTACAGTTTTTTCTAAGCAGTGGAAGTTTAAAAGAAATGGCAACACAAATGGGAAATAGCTATCCAACCGTTCGAAATAAATTAGATGATTTAATTGGAAAAATAAAACAATCACAAAACCTATAATCTAATGAAAGTAAAACCTTTATTTATCGAAAAACAGCGATTTACGCAGTGGTGGCTTTGGGCGATTATATGCATTGGTTTATTGATTGGCTCCTACTCCATTTATATGCAATACCATAATGGAGCAATTTCAAAAAATATATTTTTCTTATATAATCTATTTGAAGCATCTATACTGCTATTATTTGTTTCGCTACGGCTACAAACGACAGTTACTAAAAACGAAATCCAGGTTTTTTATTTTCCTTTTCATTGGAAAAAAAGAAAATATCCTTTTTCTACAATCAAAAAAATGGAAATCATCACATATTCGCCAATAAGAGATTACGGAGGCTGGGGTGTGCGATTAAGCCTAAACGGAAAAGCATTCAATGTTCGAGGCGATAAAGGATTAAAGCTTTATTTTGATTATCGAAAACCACTTTTAATTGGCACTCAAAAACCAGAAGAATTACAAAAATGTCTTGAACAATTAAATTTACTAGCTCAGACGCATGAAAAAACTAATTAATCCATTTGAAACCTTTAGCGAAAAGCAATTACTTTTTTTTGGACTTAGTGCTACAATACTAGGGACTTTTTTGGGTTTTATATTTAATGCACGGTTTGATGGTGTTTTAGATTTACATTTTAATGCCTCGGTAACATGGCAAGAAGTAGCGGTAGATAACCTGATTAACCTACTTACTTTAAGCATTTTATATTTTATTGCAGGAAAAATAATCAATCCAAAAACCAGAGCAATTGATGTTTTGAATATTTCGTTAATTTGCCGGATTCCATTTTATATACTCCCATTTTTCAATGTAAACCAAGTCATGTTTCGCTCAAGCCAAGAAATCATGGAGAACTTTCAAAATGGCCATTTTACAGAAATCTCTTCTACTAATCTTATTTTAAACCTTGCTTTTTCTGTAATAGCAATTCTACTCCTGCTCTGGTTTGTAATTTTATTGTGGAATGGCTTTAAAATTGCAACCAATGCAAAAGGAAAAAAAGCGATTATAGTATTTATTATCAGTCTTTTACTTACTGAAATTGTTTCAAAATATTTAATTATTTATCTAAATAAATAACCTTATGAAAAAAATAGTCACTTTTATTGCTTTGTTTTTTATCTCACACATACATTCTCAATCTATTGAAGGCGAGTGGTTTGGCGACCTTAACATAATGGGAAGCATGATGTCACTTAGTTTTGATTTTAAAATTGCAGGTGAAAAATGGACTGGGACGATGAGTGTACCTCAACAAAATGCCAAAGGTATTCCGTTAACTTCTGTAACCAATGAAGATAACGGCTTGCAATTCTTGTTTGATGCTGCTGGTATAACTTTTACAGGAAAATTTAATGAAAATCAAGAAATTGAAGGTGTTTTTAGTCAAAATGGACAAAATTTTCCGCTCGTATTAACGAGAGAAAGTAAAGAAATTTTAAAACCAAATCGGCCACAAGAACCAAAAGCACCTTTCCCTTATGAAATAGAAGAAATTACTTTTGAAAACACAAAAGAAAACATCAAACTTGCTGGAACGTTAACGTATCCGCAAACAAACAAACCTTATCCAGTCGTGGTTTTAATTTCGGGAAGCGGTCCGCAAAATCGAAATTCCGAAATTTTAGGTCATCAATCTTTTTGGGTTATCGCCGATTATTTATCGCGAAATGGCATTGGTGTACTTCGGTTTGACGAGCGAGGCGTTGGAAAATCGGAAGGAAATTACGCAGAAGCAACTTCTTTTGATTTTGCTGCAGATGTAGCAGCTGCCGTTTTGTATTTAAAAACAAAATCGGGAGTAGACGCTAAAAAAATTGGATTAATTGGTCACAGTGAAGGCGGCATGATTGCTCCTATTGTAGCGTCAAAAGACAAAAGTATTGCTTACATGATTTTGCTTGCCGGCCCCGGAATTCCGTGTTCCGAATTATTGCTTGAACAATCCAATCTAGTCGGCAAATCCCAAGGAATGTCAGAAGAGCAACTTCAAGAAGCCGAAAAAACAAA
Source organism: Flavobacterium sp. (assembly GCF_028689845.1). Taxonomy (GTDB): domain Bacteria; phylum Bacteroidota; class Bacteroidia; order Flavobacteriales; family Flavobacteriaceae; genus Flavobacterium. The sequence continues at coordinate 2,434 of NZ_JAQVCH010000016.1, forward strand.
TCAATTGCTTTATGCTCTTTTAAAAACCAAAGAAAGTAAAGAAGAAATAAAACCAAAATTAACTGCTTTAATTGAACAAAGTCTGCTAATCGATTCAAATTTAAAAGAATTGTCTTCACAACAAAAAAAGCAATTGATAGACCAACAATTAAACCAATTGCTCACCCCTTGGTTTCGTACTTTTATTCAGTATGAACCTGCAGTTTACCTGGAAAAAGTGAATTGTCCGATGTTGGTTTTAAATGGAGAAAAAGATATTCAAGTGGCTCCGAAATCCAATACAAATGGAATTAAGATGGCTACTGATAAAGCAAAAAACAAAAAAGTAGAAATCAAGATTTATCCGCAACTTAACCATCTTTTTCAAACCTGCACCACTTGTACTGTTGAAGAATATGGTTCTTTAGAAGAAACTTTTTCGCCAATGGTACTATCAGACATGAAAAATTGGATAATAAAAAACACACGCTAAACTTTACAAAACCCTTAACAAATTAACGCTTTGAATAGAAGCGTTTTTTGTTGTTATTTGTAACAAAATTTGAAGGTTGACTACTTATACCTCATAGAATTTAATATTTATGAAAAAATCATTTTTATCAGTTGCCATTTTAGGTACTTTTATCTTTTTAAACAGCAGTAATTTATTCGCTCAAAACAAAACGAATGAAATTCAAGTTTCCTTAGATTTAGTTAATATTAATAATGACCGAGTTGCTGTAACTATTGTTCCTCCGAAAATAAAATCAGACGAAACGACGTTTTACATGCCAAAAATTGTTCCCGGAACCTATTCTGAAGACGATTATGGCCGTTATATCGAAAACTTTAAAGCCTATAATGCCAAAGGAAAAGAGCTGAGTGTTGCCAAAATGGATGAAAATTCATGGATTATTAAAGAGGCTAAATCTTTAGCGAAAGTTACGTATTTGGTAAATGACACCTATGATTCTGAATCAGGTTCTGAATTTGGCAAAGGAGGTATTTTTTCCCCAGCCGGAACAAACATTGCCGAAGGTGAAAACTTCGTCATTAACACCCATGCCTTTGTGGGTTATTTTAAAGATTTAAATGAACTTCCTTATCAATTAACCATCACAAAACCTACCGCTTTATATGGAGCAACGGCGATGATTGACCTCGATAAAAGCGAAAGCGTAGACCTTTATAGAGCCTCGCGTTATGCAGAATTGGTAGATCATCCGATTATGTATAACAAACCGAACTTCACCACTTTTATGGTGGATGATATGGAAATCATTTTAAGTATTTATTCTCCTAAAGGAATTTTTAAAGCGGAAGATTTAAAACCAGCAATGGAGAAAATGATGCAAGCTCAAAAGAAATTTCTTGGCAAAGTAAATTCTACTAAAAAATATGCCATCTTGTTATACCTTTCTGATTATGAAAAAGAGGATGCAAAAGGCTATGGTGCTTTAGAACACAATACCTCTACAACAGTTGTTTTTCCTGAAGCGATGCCTGCTGAGCAATTAGAAGAAAGTATGATTGATGTGGTTTCACACGAATTTTTTCATATTGTAACCCCGTTAAGTGTCCACTCAAAAGAAATTCATAATTTTGATTTCAATACACCAAAAATGTCAAAACACTTATGGATGTATGAAGGAATCACCGAATATTTTGCTAATTTATTTCAGGTAAACCAAGATTTAATTACAGAAGAAGATTTTTATCAGCGAATGGCCGGAAAAATCACTAATTCTAAACGCTATGATGAAACCATGCCTTTTACAAAAATGAGTGCTGAAGTTTTACAAAAAGACTATAAAGATGCCTACTTAAATGTATATGAAAAAGGAGCCTTAATTGGGATGTGCCTCGATATTCAACTACGCGAAAGCAGCAATGGAGAAAGAGGAATTCTTGATTTGATGCAAAAACTTTCTAAAGAATACGGTACGACTAAACCTTTTGCCGATGACGAACTTTTTGACAAAATTGTATCTTTAACCAATCCAGAAATCAAAACCTTTTTAGATACCTATGTTGGCGGACCAACCCCGCTTCTCTATGAAGATTATTTTGCAAAAATGGGAGTCACACAAACAAAAATACAGATTCCTGGAAATGTGTTTTTAAAAGGACAATCACCTTATATCACGGTTAATCCATCCACTAAAGAAATCATCATTTTACCTGGAATTGAATTAAATAATTTCATGACAAATATTGGTCTTCAAGGTGGCGATATCATTAAATCTATTGATGGAACAGCCTATAATTTAGATAATATTTATGATATGATTATTGGAAGTATGGCTTGGCAAGAAAACGCCCCAATTACATTTGAGATCAAAAGAGAAGATAAAGAAATGCAATTAAAAGGGACTGTAAAAATTCCAATGGACGAAGTTGATGGTTACCAAGCCACCGACGATTCTAAAAAAGCTTTACGCGAAGCTTGGTTAAAAGGGTAAACTTAAATTAACTCAGATTACAAATCCCTGATACGAATGTTTCAGGGATTTTTTTGTGAAAAACTAGCGGAAAAAGCAGCCTACTTTTTAAAATATCCCTATTTTGCAGACAAATTAAAAAGAATGAAAAACGCACCATTTATTACTGACGATACCATCGTTTTTGGATTATTAATGCTTTTATTGGCATTTGTATTCTACACTTCCTCCCTAAAAGAAGGGTTTTGGAAAAAATTCTATGTCATTTTCCCGTCCTTATTAATGTGCTACTTACTTCCTTCTATTTTTAGTTCTTTAAACATTGTTGCCTCAGAGTGGACTGAGATGGGCGAAAACGGTGAACTTATCACTAAAAAATCATCTATTTATTTTATTGCAAGTCGCTATTTGCTTCCTGCTGCTTTAGTTTTAATGACGTTGAGCATCGATTTAAAGGCAATGTTTAAATTAGGCCCAAAAGCGTTGATTATGTTCTTTACGGGAACAATCGGAGTAATTATTGGTGGCCCATTAGCTATTTTAATTGTTTCTATTTTTTCGCCAGAAACAGTTGGTGGTGCAGGATTTGATGCTGTTTGGCGTGGACTTTCCACTATTGCTGGAAGTTGGATTGGTGGAGGTGCAAACCAAGCTGCTATGCTTGAAGTTTTTAAGTATAATCAAGAGAAATACGGAGCCATGGTTTTAGTGGATATTGTAGTTGCAAATATTTGGATGGCGGTTTTACTTTTTGGAATTGGCCGTAAAGAAAAAATAGACAAATGGTTAAAAGCTGATACAAGTTCTATTGAAGAATTGAAAGAAAGAGTAACCGCTTACACTGACAATGTCACAAGAAATCCAAGCTTAACCGATTTAATGATTATTTTAGGAATCGCTTTCACCGCTGTAGGACTTTCACATTGGGGAAGCAATTCGCTTTCTGACTTATTAAAATCTAATTTTGATATTGTAAACGACCCAACTAGTTTTGCTTCCACTTTTGGAGACCGCTTTTTTTGGATGGTTTCAATTGCAACAGTATTAGGAATTTTATTCTCATTTACTAAACTTAAACAATACGAAGGAGCAGGAGCCAGTAAAATTGGAAGCGTATTTATTTATATTTTAGTTGCTTCTATCGGAATGAAAATGGATTTAGGTTCAGTAATGGATAATCCAGGATTATTGATGGTAGGGTTGATTTGGATGGCCATACATGTATTACTGCTAATCATTGTTGCCAAACTAATTAGAGCACCCTATTTCTTTCTTGCTGTAGGAAGCAAAGCCAATATTGGCGGAGCCGCTTCTGCTCCAATTGTAGCTTCTGCTTTTCATCCATCATTGGCTAGCGTTGGTGTACTTTTGGCTGTTTTTGGATACGTAGCTGGAACCTATGGAGCTTTATTGTCTGCTTTTCTAATGGAAATTGCAGCTCCTAAATAATTAATTACTTAAAATCGATAACATAAAAAAAATGAAAAAAACAGTATTACTTTTAGTCACATTCTGTCTGTTTATTGCTTGTAAAAAAGAAACAAAGCAGGACTATAATTTACATATTGCAGGAAATATTAAAGGAATTAAACAAGGAAAACTATATATCCAACAACTCAAAGACACTGCTTTGGTTTTGATGGATAGCATTGTTTTTGATGGTCAATCGAAATTTGACAGTTATTTGACAATTGAATCACCAGAAATGTTGTATTTCTTTTTAGACCGTGGTCAAACAAACTCGATTGACAATAACTTAATTGTTTTTGCAGAACCCGGAAAGTTGTCTTTTGAAACTTCAGTAGAAACTTTTTATGCGGATGCACAAGTAAAAGGTTCTAAAAACAACGAATTGTATTTAGATTTTCAAAAAATAAAAGCCCGATTTAATGCGAATCAATTGGAATTAGTAGAAAAAGAACTCCTAGCTAAACAGGCTAATAACCAAACACAATTGGATAGTGTTTTAACGGCTAAAGACCAATTACTTAAACGAAAATATTTGTATGCCATCAATTATGCTTTAAGTCAAAAGGATTATGAGGTAAGTCCATATATTGCATTGTCAGAACTTTATGACGCTCAAACAAAGTATTTAGACACGATTCAAAATTCAATGTCTCCAAAAGTTGCCAAATCTAAATATGGCAAAATGCTGACTGATTTTATTGAAAAACGAAAGTTGGAAGAAGGAAATTAGTTGGAAATTATAAGTTTTCAACTGAACGGATTGTTGATATTTTTGGCATGATATAGGAAGAGTTTAAATGGTTTTAATTTAGGCAAAATATCACATAACCAAAATCAATTAATGCATTTTTTGTTATATTGATACTGTATTATTCTATTATAAAATCATACAATGAAACTTTCTATAATACACATCATCTTAATCTGTGTCTCTTACTTAGCACATGGTCAAGATTGCAATTTTTTAGATACTAAGAATGGGTTTAGAAATATAAAACTGGGGACTTCTATTTCTGATTATCCTGAATTTCAGAAAAGAGAAGAAACGAATGCAGCTTTATTTAAATTAAGCATGAATGCAAAAGCCAACTATGTTTATGTTGGAAACGAAAACGAACAACTCTCGGGAGCCAAAATTCTATTTATTTTCCTAATTATAAACGATACTAAAATTAGTGAAATTAAAATTGTAACTGAAAAAGTATTGAGTGTTTACGCCACCTTAAAATTTGCTTATGGAGAACCTACGCAAAAATATAATGACAAATTGATTTGGAGAACTAATCAAATTGAATGTAGTATTGAGGGCGACTGGAGTCAAGTTCCGGGCTATCACATCACTTATAAAAAGATTTCTGACCCTCGCAAAGAACTTATTATTCTTAAAGAAAAATCGGCCAAAGAAGCTCAAAAAGAATTATAAGCACTTTTTTTGTGAATTTACACCTCTCTCGTCTTATTAGCAAAGAAACACCTCTATAGAAAATTTAACGAATTGCACTTTTTCTTTTGTAGGCTAACTACTATTTATACTTAAACCTCATCACTCTACAGATTTTTGTGATTGAACTCTATCAACTCATGTTGAATTAAAAATAAAAGAAAAACAAAAAAGGACAACTTACGTTGTCCTTTTAAAAAATTGAGCCGATAGAGGGACTCGAACCCACGACCTGCTGATTACAAATCAGCTGCTCTAGCCAGCTGAGCTACATCGGCGTCTCAATGTGAGTGCAAATATAATTTTGAAAATGAATATTCCAAAACAAATTCGCACTTTTTTTATCAAAAATTTGATTAAAGTGCGTTTACTTTTTCAACCAATTGAATCGCAGCAGTTTCCAAATCTTTTTCAACTTGTTTTAAATGAGCTTGACGATTTTCAATTTTTTTATCATTTACTTTTGAGATTAACGTATCAAAAGTAGCTATTGCTTCATCAATCAAGGCGTTAGATTGTTCAGTTGGTTTTCCAGTAGAAGTCATTTCATGAATGTAAACCGCTTCGATAATATCACCCATCACAAAATTGATGTCTTTCTTTAAGTTTTTAATGCTTGCCATTTTATTTATATTTTAATTGCGGTGCAAAAGTACGCAAAAAGTTTTATAACTAAACGATTTAAATATTTAAAAAGCTAGGCCGTGATTTTTAAAAGCGTAGCCTTTCCATGCAATTCAAATTTTGCCAAAACAGCTGGTAGTAAGATGGTTTCGCCTAAAGCGAAAGAATATGTAGTATTATCTAGAGTCAATTCAAAACTGCCTTCCACACACATCAGTACCAAAAAAGAATCTCCTGGATTTTTTATGGTTATTGCTCCAGTTAATAAAATCATTTCTGTTTTAAAATAAGGGCAATCAACCAAGGTCACTGCTTTATTGAGTTGAGCCTGATAGTTTTGTTTTGGAGAAATTGACTTGAAATTAATAGCATCTAAGGCCAATTCCGTATGTAAAGTTCTAGCTTGACCATCGGCAGCTACCCTATCCCAATCATATAGTCGGTACGTAACATCACTCGTTTGTTGAATTTCGGCTAATAGAACTCCGCCACCAATGGCATGCACGGTTCCCGTTTCTAACAAAAAAACATCGCCTTTTTGAACAGGAATTTCCTCTAAAAGTGTTAATAAACTTTTATTTGCTAGTGCTTCGGTATACAATTCACGATTGGTATCTTGTTTAAATCCCACAATTAAGCGTGCTCCTTCATCGGCTTGCAGCACATACCACATTTCTGTTTTACCAAAGGAATTATGTCTTTCTTTTGCTAACCGATCATTGGGATGTACTTGTATCGACAAATCTTGATTGGCATCTAAATACTTGAACAAAAGTGGAAATTGCTTGCCAAATCGTTTAAAAACATCTTTTCCTAAGATAGCTTCTGGAAATGCTTCAATTAATTCGTTTAAACTTTTTCCTTGATAAATTCCATTAGAAATGATACTGATATCATTGGAAACTGTTGACATTTCCCAACTTTCACCAGTCGTTTTGGATAAAATGGATTTGTGTAAAAACGTATGAAGTTTTGTTCCACCCCAAATGCGTTCCTTAAAAATAGGTTCAAAAGTAAAAGGATATAAAGTCTGCTCCATTAATTATATTCAGTACTCAAAATTACAAAAATAGATTGACTTGGAAGAATTGAAATGCTATTTACTCATTTTTTTCAATGTTGCAAGAGCTTTTTCAATATGGATTTTTCCGCCTAAATTATCAAACTGAAGACGAAGAATTCCTTTTTCATCCACTACGTAAGTCACACGACCTGGCAACAATCCAAATAAAGCGGTTGGAACGTCAAATAAGTTTCGGATTTTTTTATCGCCATCTGATAATAACGTAAATGGCAATTTATATTTTTCTGCAAAAATTTTATGTGACACCACAGAGTCGCCACTAATTCCGATAACTTCTGCTCCTAATTGGGTAAAGTCTTCATATTGGTCTCTAAAACCACAGGCTTGTTGCGTGCAAACTCGTGTATCATCTTTTGGATAAAAATAAAACACAACCGGTTTGACTCCCACGACAGATTGACTATCAAAAACATTTCCTTGCGAATCTTTTGCTTTGAAATTCGGTAATTTATCTCCAATTTTTAATGCCATTTTACACTCCTTTATAGGTTACAAAATTTCGAGGTGTTTCATACAAAATAACTTCTAACGCAAACTTTTCGTTGATATGCTTTCGCAATTTATTCCAAATTACGACTGCAATATTCTCGGCAGTTGGATTTAAATCAATAAATTCGGGCACATCAACATTGAGGTTTTTGTGATCAAATGCCGCTTCAATGTGTTCTTTGATTAAATCGGATAATATTTTAACATCCACCACAAAACCTGTTTCTGGATCAATGGGCCCTGTTACACTCACAATCAATTCATAATTATGTCCGTGATAGTTGGGATTATTACACTTACCAAAAACTAAATTGTTTTTGTCCATCGACCAATCTTTTCGATACAATCGGTGGGCAGCATTAAAATGAGCTTTTCTTGAAACGGTTACATTCATACGAGTTGAGATTGACAATTATTGAATTTGTTTGCTTGTTGCGATTTAAACAACATGACTTTCTAAAAAATGATAAAATTTTTGAAAAATAATTTTAAACCAAACTGTATAAAGCTCAGGATGTTGTTGCATATCTGTTCTTATGGCTTCAATGCTCATCCATTTCCAATCTTCTACTTCTTCATGATTGATAATCGGTTCGCCATTATAGTAGCCAATCATAACATGGTCTAATTCATGTTCGGTCAATCCATTATCAAACGGAGCTTTATAAATAAAATGAAAAAGTTCTTTCAAATCAGCTGAAAAGCCCATTTCTTCAATTAATCTTCTTTTTCCCGCTTGAATATTCGTTTCCCCTTCTCGTTGGTGACTACAACAAGTGTTGGTCCATAATAAAGGAGAATGGTACTTTTGATGAGCTCGTTGTTGCAACATGACTTCTTTTTTATCATTTAAGATAAATACTGAAAAGGCACGATGCAAAACTGCTTTTTCATGAGCTTCTAATTTTGGCATTAAACCAATAGGCTCATCTCTTTCATTTACTAAAATAACTTTTTCTTCTGTCATAGCATAGGTATAGCTTCCCAAAGGTAAGAAAAAGTTACGTTTTTACCGCAATTTTAGGTTTTTGTGAAAAGTTTAACGGCTGTTGAATACACCAAAAAAAATTACAAACTTTCTTTGATTTTTTGGGCACATTTTTCGCCATCTATAGCGGCGGAAACGATTCCTCCTGCATAACCGGCTCCTTCTCCACAAGGATAAAGCCCTTTTATTTGAAGATGTTCTAAAGTTTCTGGATTTCGTGGAATCCGAACAGGCGAAGAAGTTCTGCTTTCGGGTGCGTGTAAAATGGCTTCATTGGTAAAATAGCCTCGCATCGATTTTCCAAATTCAGTGAAACCTTCTCGCATAATTTGAGATAAAAAATTAGGAAAAACTTCACCTAATTCAACTGAAGTTGTTCCGGGAACATAAGAAGTTTTAGGAATAGCTGAAGAAACTTTATGTTGTGTAAAATCAATCATGCGTTGAGCTGGAACTTTTTGAGTTTCACCCGCTAAATGCCATGCTTTTTGTTCAATTGTTTTTTGAAATTCCATTCCAGCTAAAGGACCAAACTTTTGAAAAGGCTTGAAATCTTCTAATTTCAGTTCGACCACAATTCCAGAATTCGCAGTAGCTTGATCTCGTTTTGAAGGCGACCATCCGTTGGTTACCACTTCTCCCGGACTAGTAGCACAAGGAGCAATTACGCCACCGGGACACATACAAAAAGAGTACATTCCGCGACCATTTACTTGCTTTACAATAGAATAAGGAGCTGGTGGCAAATAATCACCTCGAAAATCACAACTGTATTGTATGGAATCAATTAATGTTTGTGGATGTTCTGCCCGAACGCCTAATGCAAACGGTTTCGCTTCAATTAAAATACCTTTACGATGTAATAATTCATAAATATCACGAGCCGAATGTCCGGTAGCTAAAATCAATTTGTTCGACAAAATACGGTCACCGTTCTGCGTGACAACACCGTTTATTTCGTTATTTTTGATTAGAATATCGGTCACACGGGTTTCAAATAGGACTTCTCCACCACATTCGATAATTCTTTCACGAATATCTTGGATAATTTGTGGTAATTTATTGGTTCCGATGTGAGGATGAGCTTCAATTAAAATATCAGGTGAAGCTCCAAATCCAACAAACAAATGCAATATTCTATCGATATCACCTCTCTTTTTAGACCTTGTGTACAGTTTTCCGTCAGAATAGGTTCCGGCTCCCCCTTCGCCAAAGCAATAATTAGAATCTTCGTTTACAAGATGATCCACGTTAATCGCTTTTAAATCACGGCGACGACCTCGAACATCTTTCCCACGCTCAATAACGATCGGTTTTAAACCTAATTCAATTAATTGAAGAGCTGCAAAAAGTCCGGCTGGCCCAGCTCCGACCACTATTACTTCTTGCTGTTTCTTTACATTAGGATAAGTGGGCAATTCGATTTTTTGCTCGATAAACGGTTCTCCTTGAAAAAAAACCATCAATTTTAAGTTGATTTTAATGGTTTTTTGACGAGCGTCAATCGAACGTTTTAAAATGGAAATATGTTGAATAGTTGGCTTAGAAACCTTTAACATCTTAGCCACATGATCTTTTAGTAAAAAATCATTGGCAGCGACTTCGGGTGAAACTTGAAGGAGCAGTTCTTTTGGCATGCCGCAAAGGTAACAAAAGCAACTTAAATTTATCCAACTGATTTTAAGCAAAAATCTAGAAAAGGAAGTTACCTTTGCAAAAAAAAGATGTCTAGAAAAATAAAATTAATTTGGGATTTTAGAGGACCTGCTTCTGCAAAAACAGCCGAACACCACGAAATTCATTTAAAAGAATACATCGCTGCTGAAAAATTACCCATTACTATTACGGGTTTTGAAATATATGACGAAATGTATGCCATCGCTTATATAGTAGTTACTGATGAACATATGATTGCTCTTCGCGATGCGTTAAAACCACACCGAGGAGAACTTTTTAATGAATAATTATCCGTTTTTGGTATTCATGAACTGTCTACAAAAAACGGATTATGCAATGTTAATTAGCGACTTCACTAATGAATTTAATTCGCATTAACCGCAACTCTTCAATATCATAATCGCCATCAAATTCTTTTAAGGCATCTTCAATTTTATCAGTTTGTGATTCCATAAAATAATCATGAATTTCTTCTTGTTGGTCATCATCTAAAATCTCATCCACCCAATATTTGATATTCAATTTGGTACCAGAATACACGATTTGCTCCATTTCTTTAAGTAAAAGATCCATCGTAAACCCTTTTGCTTTGGCGATATCTTCTAGCGATAATTTTCGGTCAATATTTTGAATAATATATAGTTTATTGGCTGAATTTACACCCGTCGACTTCACTACTAAATCATCGGGACGAATAATATCGTTTTCATCGACATAACGGGAAATCAGTTCGACAAAAGGTTTGCCATATTTTTTTGCTTTTCCTTCGCCAACGCCATGAACGTTACTTAATTCTTCTATATTTATTGGATATTTCAAAGCCATATCTTCTAAAGACGGATCTTGAAAAACCACAAACGGAGGAACTCCTAATTTTTTAGCTTCTTTTTTACGTAAATCTTTCAACATTGCCATCAAGGCTTCATCGGCTGTGCCAGAAGATTTTGACGCAGTTATAATGGAATCGTCATCTTCTTCTTTAAACTCATGGTCCTCAGTCATTAAAAATGAGGTTGGGTTTTCGAGATAGGCTGCTCCAGCGGCAGAAAGTTTTAAAATACCATAGGTTTCAATATCTTTATGAAGCAAGCCTTCTACTAAAACTTGACGAATTAAAGCCATCCAATAGCGTTCTTCTTGGTCTTTTCCGCAGCCAAATAGCTGTTGTGTATCCGTTCTATGTGCTTTAATAACTGCATTTATTTTTCCGACAAGGGTAAAAACAATCTCTTTCGATTTATATAAATGCTTGGTATCACGAACCACTTTTAGCACCTTCACCACATTGTCTTGGGCTTCCGTTTTTACTTTTGGATTGCGTACATTGTCATCCATATTGGCCCCGTCACCAGTTTCGCTGTTAAATTCTTCACCAAAATAATGTAATAAGAATTTCCGTCTCGAAATGGAAGTTTCTGCATAAGCCACTACTTCTTGCAATAACGCAAACCCAATTTCTTGTTCGGCTACTGGTTTCCCGGACATAAATTTTTCGAGTTTCTCAACATCTTTATAGGAGTAATAGGCCAAACAATGTCCTTCTCCGCCATCACGACCAGCTCGGCCAGTTTCTTGATAATAACTTTCTAAAGATTTTGGAATATCATGATGAATCACAAAACGCACATCCGGTTTATCAATTCCCATCCCAAAAGCAATTGTGGCTACGACCACATCTACATCTTCCATCAAAAACATATCTTGGTGTTTCGCTCGTGTTTTTGCATCTAAACCCGCATGATAAGGCACGGCACTGATTCCATTAACTTGTAAAACGTGAGCGATTTCTTCTACTTTTTTACGACTCAAACAATATATAATTCCTGATTTTCCTTTGTTTTGCTTAATAAATTTAATGATATCCGATTCTACATTTTTTGTTTTTGTTCGAATTTCATAATATAAATTAGGTCGGTTGAACGATGCCTTAAAAGTGGTGGCATCTGACATATCGAGGTTTTTAAGAATATCTTCTTGCACTTTTGGAGTAGCCGTTGCGGTTAAACCGATTACAGGAACGTTTCCTAAATGTTTAATAATATTTTTAAGATTTCTATATTCTGGCCTAAAATCATGACCCCATTCTGAAATACAATGGGCTTCATCTATCGCAATAAAAGAAATAGGCACCGATTTAAAAAATTCGACATACTCTTCTTTTGCTAAGGATTCGGGGGCTACATATAATAATTTAGTAACTCCTGTGACGATGTCTTTCTTAACTTGATTAATTTCAGTTTTTGTTAAAGAGGAATTTAACACATGGGCAATGCCATCTTCTGAAGAAACGCTTCGAATGGCGTCTACCTGATTTTTCATCAAGGCAATCAAAGGTGAAACCACTATGGCCGTCCCTTTTAGAATTAAAGCAGGTAACTGATAACATAATGATTTGCCTCCACCTGTTGGCATAATAACAAACGTATTTTGCTTACTTAGAAGACTTTCTATCACTTGTTCCTGCAGACCTTTGAATTGGTCGAAACCAAAATACTTCTTTAATTCCTTGTGAATATCAATTTCGTTGGGATTCATTCTTATGTAACGGTATTTTAATTAAATTTGCATCTATAAAGATACAACTTTCTTTTATTCATACAAATTTTATATCTATTCCGTTTTGATAACCAAAGAAAAAATTCTAGCACTAGCAAAAGAGACGATAATAAGTGAGAGCCAAGCCATTTTAAAACTCGCTGAATTACTAACCGCTGACTTAGCAGAATCTGTGCGATTAATTTATGAATCGAACGGCCGCTTGATTGTAACAGGAATTGGAAAAAGTGCGATTATTGCTCAAAAAATTGTAGCTACTTTAAACTCTACTGGAACTCCAGCTCAATTTCTTCATGCCTCAGAAGCGGTGCATGGCGATTTAGGAATGGTGCAGCCGGATGATGTGGTGATTTGTATTTCAAAAAGCGGAAATAGTCCTGAAATAAAAATATTAGTTCCTATTTTAAATCGATTTGGTAATACATTAATTGCTATCACAGGTAATTTATCATCGTTTTTAGCTAAAAATGCACAATTTGTATTAGACACCACGGTAGAAAAAGAAGCTTGTCCGAATAATTTAGCCCCTACCAACAGCACCACCGCACAGTTGGTTATGGGCGATTGCATAGCCGTTTGTTTAATGGAAATGCGAAATTTTAAAAGTGAAGATTTTGCAAAATATCATCCAGGTGGAGCATTAGGAAAGAAATTACTCCTTCGTGTACTAGACATGTTGGATGAGTCTAAAAAACCAATGGTGCAAGCTGATGCTTCTATCCAATCGGTTATTTTTGAAATCTCCGAAAAACGATTAGGTGTCACAGCCGTCATAGAAGATGAAAAAATAATTGGTATTATTACTGATGGTGATATCAGACGCATGCTGAGTAAAACAGAAACGATCACGGGTATTCAGGCCAGAGATATTATGACTCACAACCCGAAAATGATAAAATCAACAGACATGGTGGTTGATGCTTTAAATAGTATGGAAGATTTTTCAATTACACAATTAATCGTGGCTGATGGTTTAGACTATAAAGGCGTCATTCATTTACACGACATTTTAAAAGAAGGAATTGTATAATGGCTAAAAAAAACATCAAAGAAATGTCGTTTTTAGGCCATCTGGAAGAATTGAGATGGATGTTAGTTCGCATCGTGTCGATTATTTTAATTATTTCGATTGCTGCATTTTTTGTGAGTGATTTCATTTTTACCGACATTCTATTTGGACCCAAAGACCCTAATTTTTTAACGTATCGTTTTTTCTGTTCGGTAACCCAATTTTTCGGCATCGTTGATTCGGCTATTTGCAATGTAGAAATGCCTTTCATCATCCAAAATACCGACATGGGAGGACAAGTATCCTTGTTAATTTGGGTCTGTATTACGGTTGGGTTTGTGGTTGGTTTTCCTTTTATTTTATGGGAAGTCTGGAAATTTATTAGTCCCGCCTTATACGACAAAGAGAAAAAACATGCGGCTGCTTTTGTAATCGTTTCCTCTTTGTTATTTTTTCTAGGTGTGCTTTTTGGTTATTTCATTATTACACCACTATCGGTTTACTTCTTTGGTTCGTTTTCTACAAGTGTAGAAATTGTAAACGAATTTAATTTAGAATCCTATACCAGCATGATTAAAACTTCTGTGATTGCATGTGGAATTTTATTTGAACTCCCAATTATTATCTATTTTTTAAGCAAGCTAGGATTGGTTTCTCCTTCTTTTTTAAGAAAATATAGAAAATATGCCTTCGTTATTGTGTTAATAGTATCAGCAGTTATTACACCGCCCGATATCATTAGTCAGATTATTGTTTCTATTCCGATTATGATACTCTATGAATTTAGTATTTTGATCAGCTACCTCGTTACTCGAAATCAATTAAAAATTGCTAATAAATAAAAAAAACATGTCCGATATACTTCAAGAATTCAATGATTACCGGTCTAAAATGAACGAAAAATTGTTAGCCGACAACAATTTGGTTATTAAACGTATTTTCAATTTAGACACCAATGCCTATGCTGCTGGAGCCTTAGACGTTAAAACAAAAGAACTATTAGGTCTGGTTGCCTCCGCTGTTTTGCGATGTGACGACTGCATCAAATACCATTTAGAAACCAGTTATAAAGAAGGGATTTCGCGTGAAGAAATGATGGAAGCCATGGGAATTGCTACCTTAGTTGGTGGCACCATTGTCATTCCTCATTTACGGAGGGCTTATGAATTTTGGGAAGCACTTGAAAACCAAGAATAAGATAATCTATTGTTAATAACGTCATTTAAATGAGCTAATTTTGTTTATTTGCAATAAATACATGCTCCGTAACTCAGCAGCTTAGAAACCTCAGTAACTTTAAAAAATGAAATTAAGAGCCGAAAATATTGTTAAAACCTATAAAGGACGTAGCGTTGTTAAAGGCGTATCTGTGGAAGTAAATCAAGGAGAAATTGTCGGTTTGTTAGGCCCAAACGGTGCCGGAAAAACCACTTCTTTTTATATGATTGTGGGATTAGTGAAGCCAAATAGCGGTAAAATCTTTTTAGATGATTTAGAAATAACCAATTTCCCTATGTATAAAAGAGCTCAGAATGGCATTGGCTATTTAGCTCAAGAAGCGTCGGTTTTTAGAAAACTTAGCATCGAAGACAATATATTAAGTGTCTTACAGCTCACTAAACTATCCAAAGCAGAACAAGAAGCTAAGATGGAAAGTTTGATTGATGAGTTTGGTTTGCAGCACATTCGCACCAATCGGGGTGATTTACTTTCTGGAGGCGAACGACGTCGGACAGAAATAGCACGAGCATTGGCAACCGATCCAAAATTTATTTTATTAGATGAGCCTTTTGCAGGAGTTGACCCTGTTGCAGTAGAAGATATTCAACGGATTGTGGCTCAGTTAAAAAACAAAAATATTGGTATTTTAATTACAGACCACAATGTACAAGAAACACTTGCCATTACGGACAAAACTTATTTAATGTTTGAAGGCGGCATTTTAAAAGCTGGAAATCCAGAAGAACTAGCCGCCGATGAAATGGTTCGTAAAGTATATTTAGGACAAAACTTTGAATTGCGAAAAAAGAAATTAGAATTTTAATTTTTTACTGAATAACCAAATAATTCAACATTTTGGGTGTGCCATTATAGATATTAACATCCACAGGTCCACTAATTCCTGGAACGCTTGCTTTTTCTGTAAATTGCCAAAAAAGCCAGTGGTCTTTAAT
The DNA here is from genome assembly GCF_028689845.1 of Flavobacterium sp. Taxonomy (GTDB): domain Bacteria; phylum Bacteroidota; class Bacteroidia; order Flavobacteriales; family Flavobacteriaceae; genus Flavobacterium. The sequence goes on from NZ_JAQVCH010000016.1 coordinate 18,366, forward strand.
TTCTTCTACAAAAAAGTTGTAATTAGCAATCCAAAAATAATAATCTTTAAATTCTTGTTGTAGAAAATCTTTGTAATAACTTTCACCTGAATAAATAATTGGTCTTACTTTATAATGCTTTTCTACTTTAGTTAACCATCGTCTTAAACCCACTTTCAAGCTATCAATAGATTGTTTTTTTGGTAAGTTTTCAATATCTAAAATAGGTGGCAAATCACCTTTTTTTAAATGAACTGTTTGTATAAAATTTTCCGCTTGTTCAATCGAATTTTCATTCGGACGATAATAGTGATAGGCTCCGCGAATAATTCCTCTTTCTTTGGCTTGAACCCAATTCGATTTAAATTTAGCATCAACTCTATCTTTTCCAGCGGTTGCTCGTATGAATACAAAACTTAATTGAAAGGTATCTTCAATTATTTTTGCTTCCTCCCAATTTATTTTACCTTGGTATTCCGATACGTCAAAACCAAAAACTTTATTAGGATGATTACTTAAGACCTGAAAAATTCTGGCACCTTCAATTTTGGATGTGTTTTTTAGTTTGATTTCATGCTTTGACCGAAAACTAAAATAAAAAGCTAACGCGTCACGATAATGAAATGCAGTAAAAGCAAGGGTTAGAAAAAGCAATACAACACCAAGGATGGTATAAAAACGCTTTCCAAAAAAACCTTTCTTTTTGGTTGTTTTTTTTCGAAGGGTTGGTTTTCGTTTAGTTGGCTTTCGCATAAATTACAGTCAAGAAAATCAAAACGGTTAGGCCGTCATTTTATTTTGAACAATAGAAAGTAAAATGTAAAGCAAGATGACCAATGGTAAGCCTAAAATTTTAAATCCGACAAGTAACACCATAGCCAAGAGCAAAAAGATAAATTGAATTTTACTTTTTTGCCATGAAAAACCTTTCATTTTTAAGGAAAATAAAGGAATTTCCGCATTTAAAATATAGGCACTTACTATCGTAATCCCCATCAAAACATAAGGATTAGTTAGCAATTCTCGCACTCCCTCTATCGAAGTTGAATCAATAATTAAAGGAATACTTAAAATAAATAAAGCATTTGCGGGAGTTGGCAAACCAATAAATGAATCTGTTTGTCTCGTATCAATATTAAATTTAGCGAGACGGTAACAAGAACCTAAAGTAATCACAAAACCAAACAAAGGCAAAACATAAGCTAATGACATATAATTAGTTACCTCAACTCCACCCGAATTTAAATAGTTAAAAAGTAATTGATACATGACAAAACCGGGAACTGCCCCGCTTGTAACCATATCGGCTAGTGAGTCTAATTGGACCCCTAAAGGACTTTGCACTTTAAATAATCGAGCGAAAAAACCATCAAAAAAGTCAAAGAAGATTCCTAAACTTACGAAGAAAAATGCGTAATAAAATTGATTTTGAGCTACAAAAACAAGAGCGAAGCAGCCTGATAACAAGTTGAGTAGCGTAATAAAGTTTGGAATGTAAGCTTTTATGTTCATATACCTAGGTTTGAAAACAAATTTAATACAATAACTTTCAAACAAGTGCGTTTTTTACTTGATATTTTAGCCGAGCTAGTTTTTTTGTGTTTATTTAGCTTTTAGAAAGAAGCAGCTCGTTTAATTTTTCTATTTTTGAAAAAAATTGTAAACTCATTTTTGGTTAGAAAATAAATTGCTTTGAAATACAACTTGTTTCTCTTTTTATTACTTGTTTCTACTGCATCCCAAAGTCAATCCATTAGAAAATATTCTAATGAATTTATGAATATTGGAGTTGATGCGGCTGCTTTAGGCATGTCTAATGCAGTAACGGCCAACTCTAGCGATGTAAATTCTGGCTATTGGAACCCCGCAGGATTAATGCATCTCGAAGACAGTCAACTTGGTTTAATGCACGCGAGTTATTTTGCAAATATTGCTCAATATGATTATGCCGCTTTTGCTATACCAATTGACGATAGAAGTGCATGGGGCATTTCGCTAATTCGCTTTGGTGTAGATGACATTTTAGACACTACTCAATTAATTGATAGTGAAGGAAATATAGACTATAACCGAATTAATTTATTTTCAACAGCCGATTATGGAGCAACGTTTTCGTATGCTCGAAGTTTGCAAGTTCCAGGTTGGCAATATGGCGTAAATGCAAAAATAATCCGACGAATAATTGGAAAATTTGCTAATTCATGGGGATTTGGTTTTGATGCTGGAATTCAATTTGAACGAAACGATTGGAAATTTGGCTTAATGGTTCGCGACATCACCACTACCTATAATATTTGGAATATTGACGAGGAAAAATTTGAAGCCATTGCCAATGCAATTCCAGGTGAAAATCAAGAGTTGCCAGAAAGCACTGAAATTACACCCCCAAAAGCCCAACTTGGTATTTCAAGATTATTTGAATTTGGTTATGATTACACCTTATTATCGTCACTAAACTTAAACATGCAATTTGCAAAAACAAATGATATCTTTTCTACTGATGCCATGAGCATTGATCCTGCATTAGGTTTTGAATTTGGTTATACCAATTTAGTTTTTTTACGGGCTGGTGTTGGAAATTTTCAGAATATCAGACAAATTGACGATACTGAAAAAGTTGGTTTTCAACCAAATATAGGTGTTGGTTTTAAGTATAAAGGGATTCAAATTGATTATGCTTTGACAGATATTGGTGATCAAAGTGCCGCTTTATATTCTAATATTTTTTCTGTAAAAGTTGATTTGGGAATTTTTAGATAGTGAAGATGCTACAAAAACTAAAACTTAAAACAATATACCTGTTTCTTTTCTTGTTTGGCTCAACAATTTATAGCCAAACGTATCCGCTTTCTCCTGCCTCAAAAGTGAGCATTCTAACTTGTGGTAGTGGTGAACAATTACATTCTATATTCGGACATACTGCCATTCGAATTCAAGAGCCACAACGCCATATTGATGTGGTCTATAATTTTGGAATGTTTGATTTTAGCACACCGAATTTCTATTTAAAATTTGTAAAAGGCGACATGCAATATTTTGTAGCCAACAACACTTTTGAAGAATTCATATATGGCTATCGTATGGAAAACCGAAGTGTTTTTGAACAAGAATTAGACTTATCGACGGAACAAAAGCAACATCTTTTTGACGAATTAAATAAAATTTTATTTTCAGACGAACGATTTTATACCTATAAATTTATTGATAAAAACTGCACCACCATGGTGTTAGATAAAGTAAACGAAGAATTGGGCAAACCCTTGATTCAAAAAGTTGGAAATCGAGAAGAAAGTTATCGCGATGTTCTGAATCCGTATTTGACCAATTTATTTTATGAAAAATTGGGGATTAATATCATTTTTGGATGTCGTACTGATGAAAAAGCAACCCAGTTATTTTTACCCGTTGAATTGATGAATAGTTTAGAAAAACTACAATTCAATCAAAAACCAATCGTGTCCAAAACCGTTACTTTATTTGAACAGGACCGTTCGTTATTGAGCAGTTCGTGGTGGAATACTATTTATACCTTTTTGTTCATTTTGCTTGTAATTGCCTTAAGTCATCACACTAAAATTTATTTAAGTTTTTTAGTTGTTTTAAGTTTGCTGGGAATTTTTCTTTCGTTAGTTGGTTTTTATTCGTTACATCGCGAAGTGCTTCTGAATTATAACGTATTACTATTCAATCCACTCCTACTTGGTATCGTTTATTTTTATCTTCAAAAAAATAAAATTTGGTTTACACGATTGCTTTATTTTGTGTTGATTAATTTTGGATTGTATCTGTTATTTATATTCAACAAAGCACATTTCATTCAAATGCTTCCAATGGCGTTGACCACAAGTTACATTTTATTTCGATTGAATAAAAATATACAAAAGGGATAAGAAAACAATTACTGTCCTCTAAAGAAAAGAATTGTACTAAAGGTCTTTAGCATGATGTTAAAGTCTAAAAATATACTACGGTGTTTAATATAATACAAATCATATTGTAGTTTAATCAGACTATCTTCTATCGAATCGCCATACGAATAATTCACTTGAGCCCAACCCGTTAATCCAGGTTTAACGATGTGACGCGTTTGATAAAAAGGCATGATTTCAGCAATTTTATCTACAAAAACGGGACGTTCTGGTCTTGGTCCGATTACAGCCATGTGACCCAATAAAATATTTATAAACTGTGGAAATTCATCAATTCTAGTTTTCCGCATGAATTTTCCAAAAGGAGTAATTCGCGTATCATTAGTAGTGGCAAATACGGCACCACCAGATTCCGCATTCTTAACCATGGTTCTGAATTTGATAATTCGAAAATTCTCACCGTTTTTACCAACACGGATTTGAGTATAAAATAGCTTTCCTCGGTTACCAATGGTATTACAAAGCAAGATAAACGGGAGAAACAATAATCCGATAGAAATTCCAACTAAAGCAACTACAATATCTAAAACTCGGACAAAAACAAGGTACAATTGATTTTGATTATTACGACTAAACGGAAAATATTTATAAAAATCGCGGGCGACATATTGCACGGGTATTCGCTGTGTTAAACTCTCATATACTTGTGTATATTCCCGAATTATGTAACCGCTTTCAAGTAATTGCAGCAATTTATTGTGTAATTCTACCGTAATTTCTTCTGTTTTCTGGGTAGCAATAACAATTTCTGAAACAGAATTTTTCTTTACAAATTTTTCTAATTGTGAGACCAAAATGACTGATACAGCTTTATTCTGAATAAAATACGCTGAGCTTTCATCGGTATTCACAACAGCGATAATGGAATAATGTGGATCTATACTTTTTAATCCCAAAACCAATTCATCAACCAGCTCTTTCTCACAAACTAAAATAACTTTCTTTTCAAACCGGTGCGAAGCCAAATAGTTTAGATAGAACATTCGCCACAGAAAAAGTGCAAGAAAAATCGCTAGAAAGAAATAAAGAATTTGAAGTCGATTTGACGGTAAAGCAGGTGTAAAAAAGGGAGTTAATAAAAAAACTAAAACCGTTGTAGAAGCCGTTAAAATAATACTTTTTACAACTTGATACTGGCTACTCGCTACTTGAAGATTATACATTTCAAATACAGAACCAATTACTAGAATGTAAGTGCCAAGAACGATGGTCCAATAAAAGTTTGAGGGAGTAATGGAAAAATAATCGAAGTTAAAAACAATTCCAACAAGATATAAAGAAAGTAGAACAAAAAGTACGTCGAAAATACGGAGTAATATTTTCCGTTCCGACACTTCAAAATGTATTTTTTTCTTAGATTTCATTCGCTCCGCTGACTTAACAAGGGTGCAAGTTAGTAATTTATAGGAGAAATTTTAACCTATTTTAAAATTTCTTTCCATTGGTTTTTAACACCATTCCAATCAAATTGTTCAACTAATGCTCTCCCGTTTTGGCTTAATTTACTTGCTAATTCAGGGTTTTCAATTAATTTTATAATTGCTTGAACCATTTCGTCTACTGCAGCATCTTGAACCAATAGAGCTGTTTCATTATTTTGAAGTAAATACGGAATTCCGCCCACGTTTGTTGAAACGACAGGTAAACCAAGAGCCATTGCTTCCATCACACTCACGGGTGTATTGTCAAAATGTGTGGTATTGATAAAAATATCATAGTGTGCTGCACGTTTGGTCCATTCTGGTTTAGAAAGTTTACCAGTAAAGGTTACCTTAACTTTTTTAGTTGCCGCATAAGTTGATAACTCGTTAATTGTCATCCCTTTCTCTGGACCAATCATACACAATTCTGCTTCCGGATAACTTTGAATTACTTGTTCCAATACCTCAATAGCCATTTTAGGATTGTAAATGGGCGTTAACGAACGAACCCAAAGAAGTTTAGGGTTTACATTCCTTCTTGTTTGAAAAGAATAATTATCAATTTCAATCTGATTGGGAATAAAAATGCAATTATTCCAAGATTTACTTTTAAGCTTTTGGAATAAAAATTGAGAAGGTACGCTATTTACATAAGCGTTTTTAAAGACTAATCCAGTTAAATAGGGAAATTTATCAATCTTTTCAGGCAATTTACCACCATGTAAAATAGGAATATATTTTATATTTAAAACTCTACATAATTGACTAACGGCAAAAGCATACCAAAAATTCAAGGTGCTGTAGGTGTCAATTAACACATAATCAACTTTTGAAGCATTGACAAAAGTTGCTTTAATCATACTAAAAAACCGAAAAAAAATATTTTTTTGCGAAGAAGAAGTAACTATCTCATAGCCTTCTTTTGACAGCAAAGGTGCTAAGGTTTCGATGGTTGAAACATTAATACCATGCTTGGAAAGTTGGTTGCCGATGTAGAGAATTTTGATACTCTTTAAATTCATCTTTACTTAAAATTAATTATTTTCATTTACATATTCAATTCGCTTAATTTTAAAATATTTTTCCCATTCTCCATTGACCAATCGATTATCGCCAGGCCAACGATAAGGCAAAATCAAAGGCTTTTTTTGGAGTGGCTTAATGTATACCGTATCTTTTGTGTTTGCATGAAGCATTTCATACGTTTCTAAAACCTGATGATGAAAAGAACTCGCTTTTCCTGAAGTTAGATCAACATACGCATTCATTACATTTGAGTTATGCGAAAGTGATACTATCAATAAAGGCAAAAGAATTATACTGATTGAATAGTTAGAAATTGTATAATTAATACGAGTTAACATTTCAATTTTTGCAATAGTCATAAAAATAAACACTGCCGAAAAAAGCATAAAAACAAAAAAGATAGGAGTGTAAGCCCGTTGTGGAATCCATTTTGTGGTATAAATACTTGGAAAGAAACCGATGAATAAGATTCCTATCAAGAATAGAATTCCGGCAATTACTATTTTCTTTTTGGTGATAGAAAAGCGTTCTAAAAAATTAAAATTATAATCCTGATAGGTAGCAACGCCTTTTAAATTGAGTAATAATATAAATAAAGAAGCAAACCAAAAACCAATGACGAATACACTTCTAGAAAGTGCATTTAAACTCGATTTTAAAAAATGAAAATCAGTTTTTTGAAACATGCTTTCTCTGCCAAAATTACCCGGAGCAGTAATCATAAAAACGGAGATGGCTAGTGTGAATACAAAAAGCAGTGTAAAACGATTAAAATAATTCTTAGTATAAAATAAATAAAGGAGTACTAATACGTTAATAAAATTGACATACACCACAATAACTTCATTGCATCCCACAATTACAAACAATGAAAACAAAGCTATTAATTGATTCTTAATTATAGAAAAATTAGTATCCGATTTAAATAAATTCAACAAAGCATTAAGATAAACAAGGCAAAAAACAATGGGCAACTGATAGGTATAGGCTCCAGCCATCCAGTAAAATGTTTCGCCAAAATCAGGCACATAATTAAAGTAAAAAAAGAACAATAAGCAAAAGAGCAAGCTAGAATTGATGGGGAGTTTAAAAAAAGTGACACAATTTTTAAGCAACTGATTTAAGGCAAAAGCAAAACCACTAATTAATACTAATGGATGAATGAAAGAGAGGTTAAAATAGCCAAAAGAGATTGGATTTAGTGTTGAAATAGCTGCCGAAGCAATATATCTTCCAGACCATTCCTGATAAAACTTAAGTTGGGTTTGCCAAAATCCATTTGTTCTAAAATTATCGGCATACCAAAAATCATCGCCCAACGGCACATTATAAAAACACAATATGATAAAGGGAAAAATAGTGTAGCTAAAGATGAATAAGCTTAAAAACTTAATTGGGTTTAACTTCATTGCCTTTTGCATTTGAATTGGTTTCGGAATTTTGGTTGATTTTAAAATAATCATTTATAAAGTAAATCGGTCTCTTTTTGGTTTCGGAAAAAACAATTCCGAGGTATTCGCCTAGTACACCAATCGACAACAATTGAAGTCCACCTAACAATAAAATAGCAGACATCATAGAAGGATAACCGGCTACAGGATCTCCGTAGAACACTGCTTTTATGACAATTTTTATCAAAAAAGCAAAAGATGCTAAAGAAATAAAAAAACCTGTAATCGAAATAATTCTCAGTGGTTTGATTGAAAAGGCAATTATTCCTCTGATAGCAAGATTGATTAATTTAAAATAATTCCATTTAGTTTTGCCAGCAATTCTTTCATCTCGAACATAATAAATTGGTTTCTTTTTAAATCCGATAAACGAAAAAAGGCCTTTCATATTTCGTTCATTTTCTCCCAATTGTCGCAAGGCTTGTATGGCTTTAAAACTTAACATTCTAAAATCTCCGGTATCTTTTTGAATGGGAACTGAAGACATCATTGCTAAAAGTCTGTAGAATAAAAACGAGGTCGTTTTTTTTAACCAACTCTCTCCTTTTCTAGAGGTTCGTTGAGCATAAACATCATCATAACCGTTCTCAATTTCTTTAACCATTAAGGGTAATAACTCAGGATTGTCTTGTAAATCGGCATCAATAATAACCAAAGTATCTCCTTTCATGTAATCTAATCCGGCGGTCATGGCTATTTCTTTACCATAATTTCGTGACAAATCAACAATAGCTATACGCGAATCGGAATGCTGAATTTTTTTAATTAATTCAAGTGTTTGATCCGTACTTCCATCGTTGATAAAAAGGAACTCACAACTGCATGTTAACGAATTACTTACTTTATCTAACTGAATATAAAGTTCATTTATACATTCTTCCTCATTAAAAAGAGGAATCATAATGGTAAGTAATTTAACTTTATTCATAATAAGATTCTAATTTAGGAGTGATAACATACAATTAAAAAGCAGAAATAAATGATATTTTTGATGCTTAGCTTGAAGTCAAAAGTATAAACAATTAATTAAAGAAAAAAGAAATAGTTTGTTTTGATAATTTTAGAATTTAATATAATTAATTCGTGTTTTTAGTATCAACTTCGTTATCATGTAGGTAAGACATTAAAGCAGTCATCACTAATAAGAACATTCCTAATGTAGCAAACAAGGGACGATAAATATATAAATGTTCTCCAAAATAAAGTGTAACCAACATAGACAAGGCAAGACCTTTAATAGCTAATTCATTCCCACCGTATTTCTTAAAAGGAATTAAAAGGTATTGGATAAGCCAACCAAAATACAGGACGAAACCCACAATCCCCAATTCTTTAATTGTTGTTAAATACATATTGTGAGCAGCAATTGCTCTGGTTAGCCGGTTATTAAAACCAAGGCCGAAAGGAATTATTTCAGGATTGTTTAATATGAATTTTATATAACCAATTGAAATGTTATCTCTTCCCGCTCCTAGGTCTTCGTATAATTTTCCTACATTGGCATTTTGTAAATCTTCTTCATTTTCTACTTTTGAAACAACTCTATTACTAATAACATCGTCAATTTTAGAATACAAGGTATCATTAGTCACAATCAAAAAAGCAAAAACGAATCCAGCTAACGTAGCGAAAAAGACAAATCGACTCGTTTTAAAAAAAGCGAAAAAAGCGAAAAATATAATTAACCCAACATAACTGGTTCTTGAGCCCGATAGTAAAAGCACATATAAATTAATAAATACAACAAAAATTAAAAAAAGTTTATTTATACCTGATTTTTTATTATTCAACAAACCAATGGCAAATGCAGCCATCATCAGAGAATACATTCCTGTTATAATTTTGTTTGGTCCCAAAGTACCTGATAGAAATCCAGCATATCCAGCTTTATAAGTCGCATTCCACAAAAAAGGAACAAAACCAAAGTTTTGCATAATAATAAGGATGGATGAAATTACGGACAATACTAAAATAAAGAGCACAAATATGTTTAACTTATTTCGATTAAAACTGATAATAAAAAACATCAAAGCAGTGACAAAAAACACCCAAAGGTGAAATAGATATAAAACAGATTGAATAAAAGCGTTTATATTATCTTTAAAAATACTAAAAAACAACGTGACCAAAATTGTTAACGTACACCAAAGAGCAAAATAGAAAAACCACTTAAACACTTTAACTTTTGTAATGATATAATAGAAAAACTTAAAGTTTGCAACAAAAACAAACATAATAAAAACGCCTACAATATCATATAAACGGAATTCATTATCTCCTTTGATGCTATAACTAATCACTGGCAAATTATAGAAATAGGAAAAAATCATTAGTAAAACCAATACAAAATAAGTGTTGTCTCTTACCATAAAAGAAAAATGCGTTTTTGGGACGACATTTTTATCCAATAAATCTATTTGAGCAACTTTATCCAATGAATTATTAATTTAAAATGTATTGATTTATCTTTCTTAAATAATTTTCAAACGTAAACAATACAGCGATTTTTAATATTTCAGTAGACATTTTGTCTAATTCTTTTGTGTTTGTTAAAATAGCTTGCTTGAGCACTTCTTCATAACTAATTGCCTTATTATTAATATTCCACACAAAGCCATTCGTCTTATTGATATAATGTTCTATACTTCCCACATTGGATACAATTGGGATTACTCCGTAACAAGCCGCCTCTGCCACTACTTTTGGAAAACCTTCTGCTTTACTAGGTAAAAGAAAAAAATGTGCTTCTGCGATTAATTCGTGTAACTTTAATTTTTCCAATTGACCATGAAAAATTGCTTTCGGTCCGAGTTCTATCGCTTCCGATTTATAAATTGCTGTTTTAGGCCCATCTCCAATTAAATGAATTTTATCAATTAGTTCACTCGGTATTGTTTTTAACGCATTTAAAAGGGTTGAAACACCTTTTACGTCATCAAATCTACCTACAAAGGCAAATGTATAAGGAGGCAAAAATACTTTTCCATCGGCAATCTCCTTACCTATTTGTATATCTTCATTGGTTAAACAAGGGTTTTCAAAAGAAAAACAATGTTTTTCTTGGTCAGGCCAAAAACCGTTAATAGTAACTTTGGAGAAAGACATCCTTTTTAAAATGGCTCTTTGAAATTTATAAGCTAAAGAGGGTTTTAATTGACCCCAATCGCCCGCATATTTATTCCACCAAATTTTATTTTTCTTCATGAAAAATGAAACCAAAAAAGCAATTAAAGCCGGATGAGAAGGAGCTCTTGTGTGGATAATATTTGCTTTTCGTATGCTTTTTACTATCACAAAAAACATGACAGGATAGTTTATTAAAATTTTAAAAAAAGCTAAAAAACCTTTACCACCAACACTTTTTAAAAGAACAATTTTAATCTTGTCAGATTCTATTTTCTTCATAGACAAATCACCTTCTTTGTCTATCTGTTCAAATCCGACCCAGGTAATTTCTTCAAAAAAAGGAGCAATATATTCCAATTCACGGACCACGGGACCAAAAGCAAAAAGACCACTTTCATTTTGAAACATTGCCGTATCAGAAATAACCGTTAGTTTTTTTGATGAATACATAAATAAATAGCTTCTAATTTTTGATAATAGTTTTGCTGGCCAAATTCCTTTTCGAAAATGTTGTCAAATTTAGCATAATCAACTGGCATTTCCTTGATTTTCTGAATTCTTTCTTGCCATTGTTCTAAATCAAAATTATCGATAAAGAAAAGCGGGAAGTCTTTTTTTAGACGTTGGGCTACTTCTCCTGTTTCATAAGCCAAAAAAGGTAATCCATGTGCTAAATATTCAATCAAAACCAAAGGGCCAGTTTCTGACACCGAAGTATGTAATCCAAAATTAGCCCAATGCATGACACTTTGTGCATTTGAAATGGTCGTTTCGATTTCAACTTTGTCTGTTATAGTTTGTTTTATATGCTCATAATAACCTGGATCTTGATTTTGTCCCACTAACAATAATTTTTTATTCATTTTTTGGGCCAACTGAACTGCAAATAAATTATTCTTTATTGGTTTAATATTTGAAACAAGTATAAAATCATACTGCTTCATTTGCGGTGCTTTTATCGTACTTTTAATACTAATATTTTCAAGTAAAAAAATATTTTTTGAAGAAACAGAAAGCGTCTTTTCTGCCCATTTTGTTAGTGTTTTACTCACTCCAATATAATACTTGGGTTTAAAAAAGGAAGAAAATAAAAAAGGCTTTTTTTGATCCACCTCAATAGAGCCGTAATGATCGTGTAGAATCACTTTCCCTTTAAAGGGAAAAAGCAGCTTCACTAAGGTAATGTAACGATAAACGTGCCTAAAATGGCAGTGAATTAAATCAAATGTTTGTAAGATTTGGCTGCATTCTTTTATTTTTTTTAAACTCCATTTTTTCTCTCGTTTAAGTTCATGGAAAGTTATTTCTTCTTTTAATTCTGATTGTAATTCGCCACCTTCTAACAAAAATAACACATTGATATCTTGCTGGTTTTCAAAAAGAATATTACTCATGTCGACAAAAACTTTTTCAGCTCCGCCAACATTTAAGGTATCAATAACTTGAATAATCCTCATCACATTAAGATTTTAATGGTTTTGCGGGAACCCCTACTAAAACAGCTCCTTTTAAATCACAACTTTTAACGACACAAGCCGATGCTCCAATTTTGATATTATCTGCTAAAACTAAAGGGCCAATAACTACGGCATTAGCTCCTAAGCTACAGTTATTCCCAATTCGAAATTCTTGTTTTTCTCCTGAACCAAAACCAATAACATTACCCCCAACCAAAGTCAAGTTTTTACCAATAGTAGCTTTAGCTGAGATGACAATTCCAACTGCTGGATGCAACACCAATAAACCTCCTTGAATGTTTGCTTTATAATGAATGTCCATATTTGTATAAACCTGAACAAGCGTAAAAAACGGGTAAAACAACACTCTCAGTACGCTATAAAACCGACCCAAAGCAAGAAACATTCCACGCTCAAATCGATAGTAAAAACAACCTATAAAAGCCCTACTCAGCCAAATAAACAGAATGCGAAATTTATTTTTTCCTAACATTCGTATAACATCCTGCTTAAAAAAAATGACTTGCTCTATCATGGCTTTTGTGATTTTAGCATTTTAGAAGCAGCGTTCCACGACAAGTAAACTTGAATAAAAACTAAGGGTAAAACAAATAAGGTGAGTAGAAAGATTACCACTTTCCCTACTTTACTTCCTTTGTATTTATAAGGGACTAAGGATGGTATAATTTCTTTAGCCAGCAAATATCTTGTAATGGAATTTCCGAAATACTTTCTTGAAAGATATAAAACACTAGGCACAGGCCTTGGTCCAAATAATTTTTTAGGTCGCCATCCATCCCAACTTCCCATTTGGCGTAAACCACCTTGACTCACTTTAAGATGAATGCGTTTTGCTTTGTAATTGGAAATATTTTTAAAGCCATTCAAGTAACAGCGTAAACCATATTCGCCATCTCCCATTCGTTGTTTTTCAAATTGCAAATCAAAAAAACCAATTTTATAGAAAATTTCTTTTTTTAACAATACGTTCCCCGTATCTAACTGATCACTCCATCGAAAATAGCTGTAATGCTTTGGAATTTCTGCTCCCACTACGCTAAGCGATACGCCTGAAGATAAATCGGCTTGAAAATAATCTAAACATTTTAAATGTTCTTCAATCCAATTAGAATCTACTAATGAATCATCGTCATATAATAAAACATAATCTCCTTTGGCTGATTTTATTGCTTCATTTCTTGCTTTCCACAAGGCTTTTTCAGGTTGAAACCAATAGATCAAATCAAATTTCCATTCTTTATAAAAATCTTCTTGAAAAGGTTCTGTTTGATCGACTACAATAACTTCGAAATTTTTATAGGTTTGATTCTCTAAATCCTTAAAAACATCTTTTAGGTATTGATACCGATTTAAGGTTGGAATTACAACTGAAATTAAAGGATTTTCGTTTATCAAATCACTTTTAAAATCTTTATAATTTTGAACTTCAAATACTTGTGTTGAATAATCTTCTCGTTTTACTTTGGTATTTTTAAAAAAAGCCTTTACTTCTTTAAAAGGATTATGAAAAGTAAACAAACGAATTATTAAAGTATAAATAACCCAAGCCGAATGATAATTTTTTCTTAAAAACAAATATTCATCTTCGATTGGCAGATTAACTTTTTGCCAAATATCAACACCTGCTTCATACTCTTTGTTGATAAAACCCGATTGAAAAGCGTTCCATGACAAATCGCGAATCTTACTTTCATTTGACAAATAGCGATGGTCAATTTTCAAGTTAAAACCAGCCTGTTCTAGTTGATTCTCTGTGGGAAAATAACCATAGTCTTTCGTTGGTTTTAAGTTAAAATACCAAATCGGTGAATGATATTTTATAAAATTAAAAATCATAAGATTTCACTATTTATTTTGGCGTTGTGTTAAAAAATAAGCTCCCATTTCACGAGAACAAATTGCTCTTCCTTTTCGATTGACATGAATCTTATCATAAAACAAAGAAGCTTCATTAAACAAGGAAGCATGATTAATTAAATTTAAATTGGAGTCATAATCAAGCGTTACGCCGTAAACGGGCGACTGATAGACCGTTAATTGTATCGTATTCCGTTTACAAAACTCGACAATTTTAATGAAATAAGGGTTTACAATGTTTACCTTTTTGGTTTTATTAGTAAGTTGTTTTAAACTTTTGGAAGAATTCTGGTTTTCTGGATAGCTAAAATTTCCTCTGTCATCAAATAAATTTCTTTGTTTGGGTTTTAACGTTGCTAGAACGCCTGGATAAAACAATTCTGTATTAAAATAACTCACGCCTATTATCGGAACATACGGTGTAGCTTGATAAATCCATTTATTTTTTCCATCCATTTCCCTAAAATACTGTTTTACATTTTCGTCTGAACTATGAGGCAAAAAGCGATAATCATTTCCGTTAATGACTGGGTTGAGATTAGACAAATCTTCGGGCATGACACATAGCACAAGTTCCTTTGTTTGATATCCGAAGCTATAAAACTGCTGTAACATTAAGTAATGTGCACTCAATCCAGAATCGTCCATGCTGATATTAAATCCCGTTAACCCAGAAATAGAGTCAATTTGTTTAGAGTCTAAGGTCGTTAACCCCGTGCTTGAGCCTAAAATCACATAATCAAATTCTTTTTCAGTAATCCCGTTTTTGACAAATTGTTGTTTGTAGAAATAAGATTTTTCAAGTGAGTAAAGAGATAAATAAGCAAGTAGATTTAGCACTATAAACGTGCTAAAACCATAAATTGCTAATGTTTTTAAAAACTTTTTCATCTAAAATTGAAAATAAATAAAACTTAGTTGATTTTTAAAAGCTCCCATGAAAAATATCATCAATATTAAAATAAATAAATTCAGTTTTGACAATTGAATTTCATAGTTATTTTTCTTTACATTTTGCCATTCTGTAAAAACAAGCCAGCAAATCGAAGTTAGACATAATAAAGAAATCAGCGTGTAATTGGCATTCTTATAAAATAAAGAAATATCAAACCGCGTAAAATCAAACATTCCAAGAATATAGGTCCAAGCTTCTGATAAATTATCTGCTCTAAAAAACACCCAAGCTAAGCAAACAAAAATAAACGTAATGCCGATTTTCGGAAAATCTTTATAACTATAATGTTCATTTTTAAGAGAACTTCTATTCGAATTTGAAAGCAATAACGGCATAAACAGTAAAGCGTGAATTAATCCCCAGATAATAAAAGTCCAATTTGCTCCGTGCCAAAAACCACTCACCAAAAAGATGATAAACGTATTGCGAATACTTTGCCATTTTGCTCCTCTACTACCTCCTAACGGAATATACAAATAATCTCTAAACCAAGTAGATAGTGAAATATGCCAACGTCGCCAAAAATCGGCTATATCTTTTGAAAAATAGGGAAAATTGAAATTTCGCAATAAATCGATACCAAATAATTTTGAGGTTCCCAATGCAATATCAGAATAGCCACTAAAATCACCATAAATTTGAAACGCAAATAAAATACTACCCAGCCAAAGTTCTGCCGCACTATAGCCATTAGCATTATTAAAAATCTGATTCACAAAAAAAGCACAATTATCGGCCACCACCACTTTTTTAAACAATCCCCAAATAATTTGTTTAACCCCTTGAATGGCTTTGTGGCATTCAAATTTACGTTTCTGTTTAATTTGAGGAAGCAAATGCGTAGCTCGTTCAATTGGCCCAGCAACCAATAGCGGAAAATAACTTACAAATAAAGCATATTCTACAAAGTTATGCTCGGGTTCAATCCGTTTTTTATAAATATCAATTACATACGAAAGTCCGTGAAAGGTATAAAATGAAATCCCAACTGGTAAAATAACATTTAAAGTCCAATAATGAGCTTGAAAACCAACATCCTGTAGAAGATTTGCAAACGAATCAATAAAGAAATTATAATATTTAAAAACACCTAAAAATCCAATATTTACAGAAATGGTGAGCCAAAACCAAAACTTGCGATAGGCTTCTGATTTTGCTTTTTGCATCATCAAACCGGCCAAGTAATCTAAACCAGTGGAGAACATTAACAAGAACAAAAATCGCCAATCCCAACACGCATAGAAATAATAACTCGCAACCAAAAGTAAGCCGTTCTGTAAAGACAGTTTTTGTTTTTGCCACATCCAATACCATGCAAAGATGATAGGCAGAAATACAAGAAATTCGAGGGAATTAAATAACATGAATTACAAGTATATTATTAGGAGTAAAAAAGCTTAAAAGCTTGATTTTGTTTTTCTAAATTAAATTCTCGTTGCACTCGCTCCATTGCATTCGTTTTCATTTCATGCGTTATTTTTTCATCCAAATGCATTACATCAGCCATTTTTTGAGCTAGTAAAAGAGGGTTTCTTTTTGGAATCACCCAACCTGTTTTTTCGTGTAATACGTTCTCCGCTAGTCCATCTGCATCACTCACTAAGCAAAGTAATCCCATGGCTTGTGCTTCTAAAACGGCATTACAAAAACCTTCTTGGATACTATACTGAACATAAAAATCATTATTTTCAAGATAACTTCTTACTTCTAAAGGCGAAATTTTCCCCGTAAAGGTAACATAATCCTGTAATTCTAATTGATGTACCGCAAACATCAATTTTTCTTTTTCTATTCCTTCACCAATAATCGTATAATGAAAAGGTATACCTTGTTGTTTGAATAGTGAAAAGGCTTCGAGTGTATATTCAATCCCTTTTTTCCAATGAAGACGTCCAATGGTTAAAAACTGCTTTGTAAGCTGATTATTTTTATTCTCGATGGGTTTAAAAAAACGAATGTCAATGGCAGGTGTAATTTTAAAAATGGTATCCGATGAAATTCCGTTTTGAATTAAGGTTGCTTTCATTTCATCTGATAAAACATGGTAGTATACTTTTCTTGAAAACAACAACGCATAACATTTAGGATTTTTCTCGGGATAAATATACAAATCAAAACCTCTAAAACTCACGGCCATTTTGGCTCCAATGGTTTCAGCGACCAGCTCACTTTGCAAGGCCATCGTGCCAAATCCAAAATGCAACCAGGTGAGTTTATGGGGAAAGAAATAACTATTTATAAAAACATTTTTAATTGAATTTGCAATAGAGGAGCTTTCTTTTCGATTTAATTTAAATAATTTAAACGCTTTTTTAAAATGAAGTAAGCACTGCCAAAAAATAAAAAGAAATTCTACAATTAGGTACGGACGCTTTGCGAAGTTGGGCGATATGACTGTTTTGCAACTGGGATAGTTGGATTTGGATTTGGATTTCGAAAATAAAACCACTTCAAAACCATTTTCTTGTAATCCTTTAATTTTAGAATTAAAAAAAGTTTCAGAATAAGCAGGAATATTGGGTAAAACCAATCCGATACGTTCTTTATTAGTCTGCTTCATAAACTTGTTTATAGAGCGTTAGCATTCCATCAATCATTTGTGCTTCGGTATGATTTTCTTCTATTTTCTTTCGAGCCTTCTTTGCAATATCTTGATATTCCTTAGAAGTTAATGCCTCAATAGTTGCAATTGCTTCTGCTATTGCATGAGGGTTTCGAGTAGGTACTAAAAACCCATTTTCTTGGTTTTGAATCACTTCATTCATTCCGCCACAATTGGTTGATACCACCAGAGTTCCCAGTGCCATTGCTTCTAAAACCACATTGGCTATACCTTCTTCTAAACTTGGAAGCAACAAAATGTTGGCTGCTTTAATTCGTTCTAAAACAACTTGAAATGGCAAGGTTTTTTCAAAAACCACTTCGTTTTTTAAATCCAATTGAGCTCTTTGAAAAAGCAATTCTTCCTCTTCTTCCACCCCAATAATGGTATAAGAAAATTCAATATTCATCTCTTTTAAAACCCGCATCGCATCCAATGCAAAGCGATACCCTTTTACCCAATGACTTCTTCCCACAGAAATAATCTGAAGCGGTTTTGTTTTAATTTTATTGGATTCGAATATAAATTTTTCTAGATTTAATCCGCTGTAAACTACATTTGCATTTTTAGTATTCGCCTTATATTTTGAAGCTTCTAAAATGATGTTGGCTGAAACTCCATGAAAGCCATCTACTTGTGGAAAATATTCTTGATATATTTTTGCGAATTTTGGTTCGCATATTGGGGTATAATTCACATGCGAACCTCGTAAACTAACCACTAATTTGATGTTAAAATCCCTAACCCAAATCCAGTCGCCAATAGATTTTACCCATTGTAAATGAAAAATAGCAGGTTGTTGGTATAAGACAGGATAAAAACGAACTTTAGCAAGCCGTTGATTCGGAGCGTTTTCGGCTATCCAATCATCTAATTTCTTTTTGTCTTTTGATTTATATAACGTCAAAAAAACAGTATATTTTAAAAAAATCCATAGTTTACTAATCTTCCCAGAATAGCCAACTATTTTAATGTTAGCAAAAGCATAGGACACTTTCTTTTTTAAATGCCCGACTAAAAGTATTTCAACCATTTGTGCTGCCAACCCATTAATTAATCGATTAATAAAGGTCGGTGGCGGAATTTCTCCAGAAAAAATAGCTATTTTAAACCCTTTCATCCTTTTTTAATTTGGTAAACAACGAAAGCGTTAATAAAATACTGACGGGATGCGAATACTTTAAAAATTCTTTTCCTTTGAAGAGTTCATAGATTTCTTTTGTCAGTTTTGGATCAATAAAACGTTTAAATTCTTCCTTATCAAACAACCATTCGGATAGTATTTGATCATTCTGTTCGCCCATAAATTGATTTTCATAATTATTGGCTACTTTATTTTTAGTTAAAAATTCATTTTTAAATTTTTGGTAAGCCCGGTATGGATAATTCCACGGCTCTTTATTCCAATGGTAATTATACAAGTTAAAAGGTCTTGCATCTTGCCATGCAATTTTAGCCAAAGCGGGATTTCGCATTTTTAAATAAGCAATTTGAATTTGTCTGCCTGCTAAATATTTTTCAGGAACGGTGCAAATAAATTCACACATACGATTGTCATAATACGGTAACGTTAGAGGTGCTACTTTTTCAAAATAGGCCAGATTTACACTAGTCCATCTCGGTGCCCAATATAAACTTTTAAAAGCCCGTATTTGAGCATTAGCACTTGTTGGAATATTAATTTCTTGAAGAAGAACGGTTATTCTTTGCTTCACATACGATTCAAAATCGCCTTCTAAATTCCATGATTTCCATAACTTTTTACCTAAAATTAGACCGCCTTTTTTTAGTACTTTTTTAGCCATTAAATCTACTTGTTCGTCAAATGGAAGTTGGTCGTCTACGCCCATGTCATCAAAAAGTACATCGCCCCAATGTCCAAGACTAAACACCTCTCCTAAATTAGAAAGCTTATCTAATACTGCGGCTTGTCTGGGATGCGTAAATTCTGAGTAACATTGATTGATTGTTGCGATTTCTTCCATATTTTTCCACAAATAGCCTTTTGGAATAATCCATTTTTGTAATGGAAACTGACAAACTTGAGCTATCTTCTTAGCAAAATAAGTTTCATTAAAGCCATTCTCAAATTCATAGCTATAGCTTTGAACGTCTTTTTTTAAGTAATGAAGAGCAGCTGCTTGTGTTCTGCTGTCTAATCCACCCGATAAAGCAAGTATCACTTTTTTATCGCCTACTTGTTCATCAGTGATCGTTTCAAATAAGGTAGCAAATTCCTGAACCACTTGTTCAAATGGTCTTTCAATCGGTGAATAATGCCATTTAAAATAGGGTTTAGCAGATTGAATTACTCCCTCTTCAATTTGATAGTGATGGGCAGGTTTTAAAACTTTTTGTTCTTTGAAATAGGAATCTTGATCTAAAAAAAAACCTGTAGCGGCAAAGAAACAGATTGCTTCATAATCCACTGTTTTTTTTTCGCCAATAAAGTAAGGCTTAGCGGGAATGATATCGGTTTTAACAAGTTCCATTATTTTTTTACAATTTTTAAATATAATTCTTCATGTTTTTGGATAAAAACTTCCATTGAAAAGTGCTTAATACAATACGCCCGAATAGTTTGACCTAACGCATTTCTTTCCTCGGGAGACATCTTGTAAAAATACAGTATTTTTTCTGCTATTTTTTTTTCATTTCCTTGCTCAAAAAGTAAATCGGGAAAATCATCTAGCACATAACGTATGCCGTCAATATCAGAACCTAGAACGGGCAAGGCCATACTCATTGCTTCGAGTAAAGCCACAGGTAAACCTTCGCGTTGGCTAGGAATAATATATAAATCCGCTTCGTTTAAAAATTGTTTAATGTCCAATTGTTTTCCTAAAAAAAATACTTGATGATGTATCTTTAAGGTTTTGGCCAAATCTTGTAAATAGTGGCCGTATTCATTATGATGATCTCCTAATATAGTGAATTCAATATCTTCTTTATCCAACAGATGCATTGCTTTCATGATATCTTCAATCGATTTTAAAGGAACCAAATTAGCAACTGTTATTATCTTAAAGGCATACTTTTTTTGTTTGGAATCGTCTTTTACTGGCTTAAGATGATTGGTATCTACTCCAAAAGGAATAATCATTTTATTTACTTTTGATGGAAAAAAAACATCCATTCCTTTATTGGTCGTTATGATAAAATTAGAGAGAAAGCTTTTAATTTTCCAATGAACTCCACCCCAAGACATGGACTTTTTAGTATAAATAAATTTTGCTCCTGCTAAACGAACTGCTAAAGCTTCTGTCCAATCACTACTCCAATACCAAGAATGGACAATGTCGTAACCTTTATTTTTAATAAATTTCCGATATGGATTTATCCGAAATAATAAATTAAAATAAGGTCGATACGGTTGATTGAATTGCATAAAGTGGACAGGCTTTGCCAATTCTTCAACTTCTTTAAAAAAATAACCTTTTGAATTTTTACAAACAATTTCAACTTCAAATTTAGCAGGATCTAGAAATTTAGCTAGGTCATAGACCACTTTCCCACTTCCAGAGGTGTCAAAATTAGAAATACTAAAAACTATTTTTACTTTACTCTTCTCCATACATAAAAAAATGGGTTGTACTTGATATGGGGTATCATTTTATTAATAAGTAAACTAACGGTATTAAACAGTAAAAAGTTCAACTTAAAATCCTTTAATCTTTCGTCATCAATTAATTCATTAACATCATAACCCGAGTGATGCAATCTAAACAAATCAGAATTTATTTGCTTATTCAAAATACGAATTGCTTGAACATTATTCATAACCAACTCGTCAGAATACAAATTTTTTCGAAGATTAAAATAAGAAAGTAAAACACCATTTTTTTCTTTATTCCTATTAGAAATTGTTGAATTTGAATGCCTTACATAAAAAAAGCTTACTTTATTATAATAAAAACCTCTTCCATAAAGGCCAAGTCTTATAAATAAAAAAGCATCTTCTCCTGTTTTTGAGGCATAGAACCCTCCTAAATAGTTGATAACTTCTGTTTTTGCTAAAATTGCTCCAGTTCCTTGTAAATTAAAAAAATTAGAAATCCAAATTATTCCCAAATGAGGCGGCTCAACGATTCCTTCTTCAACGTTTGGCAGTGGGTGTTTGATAGTGCGACCATCAGTATAAATTCGTTGTGTTCGGCATAAGACGAAATCTACTTCATTTTGCTCAATAATTTTGATGTCCTCCTCTAATTTTGTGTTACTAATGGAATCATCACAATCAATAAAAGTAACATAAATTCCTTTGGCAACAGACAGTCCGAGGTTTCTTGCATGACCAGCACCTTGCTTTGACTCTGATAAAATAAGATAGTTAAAGGCACAGTCAGCTAGAATTGTTTTTAACAAAACGAGGGAATTATCCGAGGAATTATTATCAACAAAAATAACTTCAAAGTCTTGAAATGTAAATTCTTTTAAATGATTTACAAAAGACGGTAGAAAATTTTCACCATTATAAATTGGAACAATTACACTAACTTTTGTCATTTTTATTTATTAAATCCTCTATTAACAAGTGTAATTACAAAAATAAATTAGTCAATTACGCAAAATAGTCGCTACCCTCTCATTCATTGACAAAAATACTAATTTGAATCCTAATTAAAAAAAGAGTTATAAATTGATTCCATTTTTCTTCCCAAAACGTTACTCTCAAAATTTTGCAAAACAAATTCATGTCCTTTTTCTCCCATTTGTGTTCTCAACTCTGGACTATCATACAATAAAATCAATTGCTCTACAAAACGGTTTTCAGTATTATCTTCTATCAAAAAACCTGTTTCATCAGGTATCATTCCGTATTTAATTCCTCCTACATCGGCGGTTACAACTGGCAATTTAAAAAACTGTGCTTCCTGTAAAACTAAGCCTTGAGTTTCTGAACGTTCGGTAATTTTTTCGACAATTCCCGGTAATAAAAAAACAGTGGAACTGGCCATCGTTTGAAAAACTTTTTCTTGTGAAATTGCTCCATAAAAAACAACAGCTTGTTCTAGTTGTAAGGTTTTTACTAATGCTTGTAACTCTTCTTTCATTTCGCCGTTTCCAATGAGGTGTAAAGTACACTTATTTCGTCCAGAATCCAGTAGTTTTTTTAAAATTCGGATAGCCCGGTCTGGTCCTTTCCAATTAATTAATCTGCCACAAAAAACAATATGAAAAGCAGATTTGTCTTTTTCTACGTTTGAAAATTGCTGCAAATACGATTGTTTAAACCCTACTGGAATTAAGTGTGCGTTCGCAATCATAGGATTTACTTGTTTTAAAACAGCAAGTAAATAAGGGGAATTCACTGTAAAATCATTAAAAGACTTAAAAACACCTTGATATAAATTTTTATAATAGTCCACTTTAGAAGGCGTTAAATCGGAACCATGAAAAGACAAAATTGCTTTTGGATACGAACAAATTCCCAAAGCGTACGCATCGGCAACTTTTTTTCCGTTGTATCCAAAATGAGCATGTACTACGTCAAAATTATCTTTAAAAAGTAAAATTGGTAAATCGTAGTACTTTTTTATAATTGGAATCGATGACTTTATTTTAAAAGGATTTAATAGCGGAATAAACTTAGCAAAATCAATTCTTTTTCGGTATTTTCTAAAAAAAGCAAGGCCTTTTTTTAGCACTTCTAGTTTTGAAGAATAGTTTTTAAAATGAGCTACTGTTTGCTTTTCTAAGTGATAATCATGAAATAATTGATGAACCACTTGATTTTTGGGTTGGATATACGTAAACACCGTCACCTCAAATCCTCGATCAATTAAATCAGTAATTTGATTTAAAATAAATGTCTCCGTAACCGAAGGAAAAACGGTCACAATGACAAGTATTTTTGATTGAGGGTGCATAAAACGTGACTTAAATTTTAACAAAAAGGTAAAAATAATTTTTATTATTGAAATGCCTTCGAAATTGTGGTACTTTTTGTTAAAAAATAACCACGAGATGCATTAATCAAATAAAGAATAGCCTTTTTTAGTACATTTAAAGAACACAATTGCTCCAGATAATTTCAAAAAAGAAAGATAAGCATTTGATTTTAAATAAAGTCGACTCGCTTTTTGATAATACGAAAACCAATTGTCTTGCTTCGCAAACAGTTTATTTCGTACGGTTTTTTTATAATAGTTGGCAATATGGTTTGTGAATTTGGCTTTATTTTGCGAATCCATTTTTTCCAATAAAGCCAAATGTTTAAAGCGGGCTTGAAAAGCAGAATTTAATTCGACATCATTTCCTTTTTGAATTTCTTTTTTAAAAGAATCGTCATATTGAAAATAAGTTACCAAAACTTGTGGTAATCGAATCATAATCGGATTAGCATAAATCATCCGCAAATTAAAATCCCATTCGTCATGATTGCCAATCGTTTCATCAAAAAGTTCAGTTTGTTGGTCTAAAAAAGATTTTTTCCATAAAATTCCACACACAAAGTAACACACTTTATTCGTAAAATAGTCTTCAATCAGGTTATCTGATTCAATTCGATTCACATCTTGTAGTTCACCGGATTTTTTATTAACGCGTTCTACATGAGCTAAAACACCATCTGTAGTTTGCTGAAAAGCATCAACATAACTTTCTAATGCAGTTGGTTTTAAAAAATCATCACTATCAAAAAAATAAATGAAATCACCTTTTGCGTTTTCAAAACCATAGTTTCGGCATGCATTTGGTCCTTTCATTCTATTTGAAGGTCGACTGAACAACTGAAATCGATTATCCTTCTCACAAAAGGCGGTAATTACTTTAGTCGAATCATCGGTAGAACCATCGTCAACCACTAAACATTCAAAATTTGGATAGGTTTGTTTACGAATACTTTCGAGCGTATCGATGATTACAGCTGCTCGATTAAAAGTTGGAATAATGACAGAAACCAATTTATCCATTCCATTTGAATTTAAATTTAAGCCATCTATTTCTTAAAATATAAGGTGATTTTTTGATCACTACCATGAGTTTACTGAAAAGAATGAGTTCAAGAGCCTTAAAATAATTATACTTTTTTAATTTCGGAAAAAAATCATTGATGATGGCTTTGGTTACTTCATCATGTTGGTAGCTGTTGCTTGTAAAAAGGAGTTTTACCAACTTATCATAAAAAAAATCTAATAAAACAGCCGACTTAATTTGCTCACTTCGTGTGAAATTTTCGGATAGAAAAAACAATAACGATTCTTTATATCCCTTATTATAAACTGCATTTTTACTCGATTTGGTTTCTTCATGTTGTCGATACAGAAATCCGAAATGAGCAATAATTTGATATTGATTCGGTTGACAATCAAAAAAAAGACGAGTAAAATATTCGGCTTCCTGCCCTCTTTTCATCCTTGGATTAAACAACGGTTTGTTTTGGAGAAATGATTTTCTAAATAAAACAGAGTTTGTAATAATTTTGATTTTCCACATCGCAAAATCTTCATACAAATTCGGCGTTTGTTCTATTTTTAAAACCGTTTTTTCATCTGTGTTTGCATCCCAATAATAGCCAGAAGCAATTACAAAATCAAGATTTGGCGTAAAAGTATTTACTTTTTTCTCAAGAAAATCAGGCAACATTACATCATCACTATCAAACCAATTGACATATTCACCTGAACTCCTTTCAAATCCGTAATTCCGACAAGAATTGGCTCCTTTTGACAATTCAACTGGTCGATGAACTACTGTAATTCTCTGATCATTTTTCGCAAAAGAAGTAACAATTTCAACAGTCTCATCAGTTGAACCATCATCAACCACAATACATTCCCAATTTGAATACGTTTGATTCTGAATACTAATTAAGGTTTCGGCAATCAAGTTTTCTCGATTGAAAACAGGGATAATAATGGAAACTAAACCGTTACTCATGGTTGATGCGAGTTAACGTTTCTGACGAAATTTCATTTTGAAAAAAAGCTTTGTTTTTGGCAATTTTCTCCTCAGTCCAATCCCACCATGCCAGTTCTTCAAGTTGTTTTATTAAGGTAGGGTCAAAACGATACCCAATTACTTTTGCTGGACTTCCTGCGACAATGGCATAGGCCGGAACATCTTTTGTGACCACACTATTGGCGGCTACAACAGCTCCATTTTCAATAGTGACACCGGTTAATATAACTGAATGTGTCCCTATCCAAACATCGTTTTTTAGGATGATTCCACCTTTGGTTACTTTTTCATCTTTCCATTTTTCATTAAAAAAATTTTGTCCAATAAAATAACTTGTCGGTTTTTTAAAATTATGATTGAATGTTTGAAAAGTAACATTCCGTGCAATCGAACAAAAATTACCAATAAAAACAGGTGCTTCCACACTGGAATAAATATCTAAATTAGGTCCCCAAAGCGACGTAAATTTACCGGTAGTCACCACACCCAAAAGCGTAGCTCCATTAATTTTATTATTTGCCCCAATTGTAAGGGTTCCTTTTAATTTACTTTCCTGAATAGTGGTATGTTGAGCAATCGAAATCGTTCCTTTTAGGTTACTGTTCACGATAGAATGCGGTTCTTGGAGCACTATTGCACCTTGAAGAACCGATCCAATTACACGAGTTTGTTTGGGTACATGAATAGTTGAACTAATGGAATTTAATCTTCCTAAAAGTGATTTGATTTTGGATAAAATTCGATTAAAAAAAATCATTTTAACTAAATAAGTTTAGGCTTTTTTTGGGTTCAATTTTCGTTTGGGTTCGGTTCTTTGCCTTTTCTAAAATTTGTTCTAATTTAGAATAAAAAGCTACGTCTCCACTATTCAAATATACAGCCTTTTGTGCAGAAATTAAATCTTCGAAAGAAAAAACACCAATTTCATTGAGTAAAACCGTTTGAACATCAAACAAAGACGCTTCAATAGCAGTTCCCGAAAAATGAGTAATATGTACTAAAGCATTTGACAGCAATAAGGGAAGCGGTTCGTTGGTGGCCGACTCAATCGTTACTAAATGTAGTATTTGACTGTTTTTTAAATAGTTAGTTATAGCCTCCATTTCTTTCAACTGTCTGGGATGTAATCGGATAAACCAATGCGTTGGATTGTCTTTTATAAAATTGATTATTGATTCTGGAAAAAGTTGTTCAATTGTTAACGGACTTGGTTGCAAAGAATAAAGTATAAAATCTTTCTCTGGAAAAGTATTTTCTTTTATTTTCCAATAGTCAATCCAAGGATTTCCAACTACTTGAACCGAATATAACTTATTTTTTGAAGTCCATTTTTCAATTACATTTTTACTGCTTTCATCCCAACACCAAAAGTTTCTAGGAATCATATCGTAGCCTTCTGCTGGCAATGAAAACCAACTGCTGTAGGCCATGTGCACAATCGATTGCGGCCCGTGTTGCATTTCAATAGTCATTATATTCTTTCGGTTTGCGGCTGCAGTTAAGGCAAAAATATCTTCAATATAATAACACAAGATTAAGACTCGTTTGGGTTTAATTTTAGCCATTACTTTTTCAAAAAAAAGCACTTTTGGATAAAATTGAGTCGTTGCCCATTGGCCAAGTTGTGCTGTTGAATATTTTTTACAAAATTGATCAAAAATTGGGTTTTGATTTAAATAAGCTAAAAAATCTTCATAACCCGAAATTTCTAACGTCACTTTTTTTGTAGAACCAGAATAGCGATATAAAAAGCCTTTTAAAGCTGTTGAAAATGAAAAAATTAAATTAGAATTATATTGTTTGTGAGAATGAGGCCCATATTCTAAATACATGGATTGTTTTGCCAAATTAAATTGGTCAATCATACAATCAAAATACCGATTAAATCGTGCATTTCGATAATCAACACGATGAGCATCGGCCCCCACAAAAATAATTTCTTTATTAGTCAAGGTTTTCATCCATGAAAAATAAGAGAACAAGGCTTTTAAAGTTCTTCCTTTTCCTTTTAATTTTTCTAAAAAAGGTTTATTTTTTGGCTTATTGGGAGTGAATTCACTTTTTTCTATAGTCGTTATCAAATAAAAAAAAAGTTTGATTCTTAGATGTGGCCATAAATGGATAGAATCAACTTTCCATTGATTTACTGGAAATTGTTGCTCTAGAGAAAGTATAAACTGTTGTATGTCAAGACGAGTTTTAATCATTTTGCAGATTTTGGTAATCGGTCGGTAATCCGATGTCCATCCAATCATCGTTGGCTTGATATATTTTTACACATTTTTTTTGATCCATTGCTTTCACAAATAAATTAGGCATGTCAAAATAGTCGTTTTCTATTAACAATTGCCTCACATTTTCATTCAAAATATAGATGCCTAAATTAATATCAAAAGTAGAGGTTGGTTTTTCTTTAAGTGATAACAAATTGTAGTTCGTGTCGTATTTTACTTCAGCATACGGATTGGTATAGCTCATTTCTTTGGTACACATTACGGCATCGGCCTGAAGTGAAGTATAAAATTCTAAAATTGCCCGATAATCTAAACTGGTCATCACATCGCCATTCACCACAAAAAAAGGATGTTTCAAACGCTCTGGTTTTATTAAGCTCAAAGCTCCTGCAGTTCCCAAACGTTTATCTTCCACAACATATTCAATCGAAATACCTAGTGATTTTCCGTTTCCAAAATGATTTTGAATAATTTCTTTTTTATAATTGACACAAAAAATAAAATTTTCAAATCCCTGATTTTTAAATGATTCTACAATATATTCCAAAATAGGTTTCCCTTTTATTTGCAACATTGGTTTTGGCACTTCTTTGGTTAATTCGCCTAGACGAGAACCTAAGCCACCCACCATAATGACTACCGCATTGGGAAGAATTTCTTTCTCGAAATTATTGAGTAAAAAAACTTCTTTTAAAACGCCATTTTCATCTATTAACGGAACGTGTAGCCTTCTTTTATCCTGTAAAAAGGAAATAATTTGGTTTTTAGGTGTGCGATAAGATAGTGTAAACGGGTTCGTATTAATGATGTCTTCAACTGCTTTTTTTTGATTGAGCAATGCTTTTCGAATATCACCATCGGTAATAATACCGTACAAGGTTTCATCATCATTTACTACTGCCAGAAAACCAACACCAAACGCATCTAGTTGTCGGATGATATCTTCAAAAGAGCGAAGTTGATTGATATTTACTCTAAAAGACTGACTCATAAGGCGATTGATTTACTTAATAAAAAAGCAGCATAATCAAAATCTTCTTGATAATCGATATCGATGGAATATTTTCTGTCCATAAGATAAGCAAATGATTTGGCTGAAAAATAGCGATTTTGCTGAATCAAATTTTTAGTAAAAATATAAATGGAGCCATTGGGATAATAACTCGTTTTTAAACTTTGTCGATTGGATAATTCATCATCAAAAATAGGCTCAAAAGTTAAATCTTCTCGGATATATTTATGCCAAGAAATCGGATGCACTTCTGGCGTATATGAAATAACTGAGTCTGCCTTTTTTTCATAAAAGAGGGCAATTGCCTCTTCAATATGAATTGCTTTACGTAAAGGAGAAGTAGGTTGCAATACCACAAAATGATCCATAGTTAAACCGCTTTTTTCCCATTCTAAAAGCATGTAGTTATACAAATCAATTGCTAAAGCCGAATCAGTGGCCAAATGAGCTGGACGCAATGCTGGAACCAACGCACCATAGTTTTTGGCAATAGTTGCAATTTCCTCACAATCGGTTGAAACATAAACTGCCGTCACACTTTTTGCCTGTAATGCGGTTTCAATGGTATAGGCAATCAAGGGTTTGCCGTTCAGTAATTTTATATTTTTACCGGGCAGCCCTTTTGAACCTCCTCTTGCTGGAATGAGTACAATCATTATTCAAAATTATTCCAATTAAATAAAAAATCTTCATCAACGGCTTGATTCAGTTTTCTTCCCAGCAAATAGTGGTATTCATTTGGCGGAATACCAGTCCCTGGTCTTTTATAGTTCAAATCAGCTTCCGTTAAGACATGTCCTTTTTCTAAATTTTTTGCAGAAACGATACTTCTTCTAAATTTAGCTTTTTTCTGTTCTTCCTCTTCTGACACCACTCGGAATGTATTTCCGAGAGCAGCGGCAATTTTTTTGGAATCCGCACAAATGGTTTTCATTTCCACTGGATTTGCCGATATTTCGTGGTCCCAGCCGGGTAAATCTTTGTCTAAGGTAAAGTGTTTTTCGATAATACACGCTCCCAAAGCTACAGAAGCTAGTGGAATCGAGGCTCCAAAAGAGTGGTCTGAAAAACCAATAGGCAAGTCAAACGTTTGTTGCAACATCGAGATGTTTCGCAAATGAATATCCTTATCTTTTGGTGGATAAATTGAAATGCAATGCAGCAACACAATTTGGTTGTTTCCTTCGGCTTGAATGGTTTTTACAGCTGTTTCAATTTCTGCCATATTCGACATTCCTGTGGAAACGACAATGGGTTTCATCGTTTTGGCGGCATATTTCAAAAAAGGAAGGTTGTTAATGTCCATGGACGCAATTTTCAAAAAAGGGACATCGAGTTTGACTAACATATCCACTTCTCCCTTTGAAAAAGGAGAGGAACAAAAATCTACACCTTTATGCTCGCAATATTGCTTTAACTCTAGGTGCTGCTCATCACGCAAATAATATTTTTCGACCATTTCCTTTAAGGAGCCAAAATGCTTTTTAGCCGAATCGTCATAAGACTGATTTCGGTCATATTCTTCTTTCGCAATTAACGATTGAGGTGTCCATGATTGAAATTTCACAGCGTCACAGCCACATTCAACAGCACTGTCAATCATTTTTTTTGCCAAATCCATGTCGCCATTATGATTGGCACCAATCTCAGCGATAATATAAGGATTACAGAAGTTAAACACTTCTTTATTAGGGGTTAATTGTACTTTCATAGTTGAATTTCTTCCCACCAAAAGGGATTTTCAATTTTTTGTTTACTAATTTCATTAAAATAATCTGCTGTCAATTGAGGCATAAAAGCTTCATATTGATTGGCTAGCACTTTAAAATCTGGGTTATGTAAGGCTAAAGTACGATAATGATTTAATTTGATTGTTATTCCTTTTTTAAAATCGGCAAAAGTCATCGTTTTTCTTCCTATACTATTGGCGTCATGTTGTCTGTAAAACACGTGTGATTCAGAGGAAAAAACCACCTTTACGTCTGACTGTAAAATTACTGAAAATAAAAACCAATCAATGGCTATTAAATCGGAATTAAACGAGATTTGCTCTGGCAAAACGTTTCGGTTTATGGCAGTGTTGCCTAATCCTAAAAAATTGTAATGTGTGATAGAAGCCAAATTTATGGGCTGTGCTACTTCTTTACGGTTTTTCCAAAACAAATCACCTAAAACCGTTTTGTTTTGTGAAACTAAAACCAAATCATTGGCGACAATATCATAATCCTCTAATAATTTTTTACAAACTTCTACTCTATTTTCTGAAAAATAATCATCGGTATCACCAAAAATAATTTTAGAAAAATGACTGTGTTTTAGAAAAGAAAGAACGTAGGTCCGGGTTTGCGGAATACTTCCTTGAATTTTGACAAGTTGATAGTTTAGGGAAGTATTTTTCAAATAGTCTTCTAACTCAGCGATGCCATCATTAAATAAAAGCAGTGTAAAGGCAGTATCCGTTTGATTTTCAAGAGAGCGAATAAAATCCTCAAAATAAGGAAGATTAGCTGGAAAAATCACGCTACAAAAAACGGTTTCATTCATGATTTTACTATTTTACCATAAAATGCCTGAGCTATTCTACTTTATATTTTAAAGCGTATATAGATCTGATTTATAATTTTTTAAATTATCAGGAGACGCAAACCAATCTATGGTTTCTTGAATTCCTTGGTCAAAAGTATAGGTTAATTCCCAATTGGTCAATTCTTTTAATTTGGAATTATCGCCAAACAATCTAAAGACTTCACTTTTCTCAGGACGTAAACGAGCTTCATCTAACTGAATTTTTGCACTCGGATTGATTATTTTGATTATTTTTTCTGCTACTGCTTGAATCGTGATTTCAGAATTGGTCGCTATATTCACCTCCTGTCCAATTAAAGCAGGACAATTGGCAATGGCTTCAAAAGCACGAACGGTATCTTGTACAAATAACAAATCACGTGTTGGAGTGGTATCGCCCAATTGAATAGTTGTTTTTCCATTTAATAATTGGGTGATTATCGTTGGAATAAAAGCTCTGGCCGATTGTCGAGGACCGAAGGTATTAAACGGTCGAACGATAGTAATTGGTAAATTAAAACTTCTGTAAAAGGAATCGGCTATGGCATCGGCTCCAATTTTGGATGCAGAATAAGGCGATTGAGGTTGTTTTGGATGCTTCTCGTCTATCGGAACATATTGTGCTGTGCCATACACTTCTGAAGTAGAAGTAATTAAAATTCGTTCAACATTAAAATCGCGGGCAGCTTGTAAAATATTCAAGGTTCCTTTCACATTGGTATCAATGTAGGAATCTGGCGAATGATAACTAAACGGAATGGCAATTAATGCCGCTAAATGAAATACGATTTGACAATCTTTCATCGCTTCACGCACACCATTGGGGTCACGTACATCGCCCATAAAGATTTCTATTTTTTGTATTGTCTCTTTATCTAAACTATCCAACCAACCCCAAGAATTGAAAGAATTATAAAAACAAAACGCTTTTACTTGATAGCCTTGTTGCACTAAATATTCTACTAAATGAGATCCTATGAATCCATCGGCTCCAGTGACTAAAATCTTTTTTTGAGATAAACTATTCATACCTTTTATGCACTAATTAAATTAATTCTATGGACGCTTCTTGTATAAAGCCTTTGGGTCTATTCAGTAGTCCCGATTTCCAATAATCACCTCGAATCACGTTTAACGTATAAGCATCCTGTAAAAAATCAATCGTTTGATGTGGTGTATTAAAAGCTAATTTTTCACTAATCATAAATACAACTGAATAACGTCCTTCTCTGAATTGTAAACGAGGAATATCAATTACAATGCTTCCTTTTTCTTTCACTTCATAAAATTGTGTACCCAATTCATCTGTAGCAATTGTTGTTACTAATTCATCCGATTCATTTTTCAATTGAACTACAACTGTAAACTGTTTAGGGTCAATTTCACCCCTCTTAATATAATCAAAATGGAGTTGATAAGATTCACCACTGTGAACCTCTCCTACTTTTACCCCATCTTTATTTTTAGCATAAATATCTTGAACCGTTAATTTTTGATTGCCTTTTCTATCTTGTCTATCGCTAACTTTAATTTCACTCTTTTTGTATGAGTTTTCTAAATAATAATTAATCGCATCATCACTATTTCCTGTAAAAGTAATTCCACCATTTTCTAAGACAATTCCTCTGGTACATAGGCTTTTAACTGCCGCCATGTTATGACTCACAAACAAAACCGTTCTTCCCTGTGTTTTAGAAATATCTTGCATTTTTCCGATGGCTTTCTTTTGAAATTCAGCATCTCCAACGGCTAAGACCTCATCAACTACTAAAATTTCGGGTTCCAAGTGAGCCGCTACGGCAAAGGCTAGACGCACGGTCATTCCGCTACTATAGCGTTTTGTCGGCGTATCGATATAGCGTTCACAACCCGAAAAATCGATAATTTCATCTATTTTGGAAGTAATTTCTTTTTTTGTCATTCCTAAAATGGCACCATTGAGATAAATATTTTCACGACCAGTCATTTCAGGATGAAAACCAGTACCAACTTCGAGTAGACTTGCTATTCTTCCTTTAGTCTTAATATTGCCTGTTGTGGGCGAAGTAACGCGGGACAAAATTTTTAACAATGTCGATTTACCAGCTCCGTTTTTTCCGATGATACCTAAAACTTCGCCTTCTTTGACTTCAAAATTTATATCTTTTAATGCCCAAACATATTGATTAGAGCCTTTAACGCTTCTATCATTTACTTCTCCTACTTTCAAATATGGGTCTTCTTTCCCACGAATGGTATGCCACCATCTATTGAGGTCGTGGCTCAACGTTCCTGTTCCAATTTTCCCTAAACGGTATTGTTTGGAGATGTTTTCTACTTTTAAAATAACTTGGCTCATACGTTTTTTTCTAAATTAAATAACATCGATAAAACTTTTTTCTGTTTTAGTAAAAACGAGCAAACCGAAAAACAAAATCACTATCGAAAAAATAACCGAATACAGTATCGCTCCCCAATCGATATTACCCGACCCTAAAAAGGCATATTTAAAAAAATCAAAGAGTCCGGTGAGTGGATTCATATAAATTAATTGGTGGTATTTTGGGTCAGCTTTTTCTAATACTAAAGAGGTAGGATAAACAATTGGTGTGATATACATAAAGAGCGATATTCCAAATGTAATTACAAAATTTAGATCTCTATATTTTACCGTTAACGAAGAAATAAGCATCCCCGCTCCTAAAGCAATAAACGCAATTATCAAAAGTAGTAATGGTAAAAAAAGCACATACGCTGTTATATGTATTGGAGCCCCTTGTGAAACATAATAGGCCAAAACAATCAAAAAGAAAACAAACTGAATACCGAATTTAATCAAATTGGAGACCGCAACTTTTAAGGGCATGATGATTCTAGGAAAATAGACTTTTCCAAATATATTTTGATTGGCGGTAAAAGTCTCAGAAGTTGCTTTTAAACAATCTGAAAAATAAAACCAAAGAATATTTCCTGCTAGTACAAATAAAAAATAAGGAATACCATCAGAAGGAATCGATGCAATTTTACTAAAAATAACAAATTGAATTACAGAGGTAATTAAGGGTTGAATCACAAACCAAACAGGCCCTAAAATTGTTTGTTTATAAAACGTAACTATATCACGTTTGACAAATAAAAGAAGTAAATCTCTATAATGCCATAATTCTTTGATATTAAAATTGATTGCTTTTTTCGTTGCCGAAATTTCAAACAACCAATCTTCTGATTTTGGAACTTGCATAGGTAATCAAATATTTTTTCAAAAGTAAAGTTTTTTTATGAGTTAAACTTATTCCTTAAAAACTTATATCCGATTTGAGCATAAAAAAACCCCCGATTGCTCGGGGGCTTTAGGATTGAACTAAAGTTCAATGGAATTATTGTTTAACAACTCGAATGGTTTGAGTTTGTTGCTCTTGCGTAACGATTACACTGTAAACGCCAGCAGGATAACGATCTCCTAATTGTTGTGTTGTTAATTGGTCGAATTTAAATTCGCGAGCTTCTAACAATCTTCCAGCCATATCATAGATAGCAATGCTAACTGGAGTAGTGCTGTTTGAACGTAGGTTAATCGCAAAGTTATTTGCAAATGGGTTTGGATAAGCCACTGCTTTGAATTCGCCCATTAGCGTTTCTGTTCCAACTGTAGTTCTAGTAATTGGTGTGATTGGTCTTCCAACACCTCCAGGAACTAAAATATTACAATCTTTACCAGCGTAATAGTTGCCATAAATCTCTACTTCTACAGTTACAGAATAAGTTCCGCCTGCTGTTAATGGAGATAAAGCATTAAAATTACTCAATTTAAAGAAACGTGAAGGAGTTGTGTACACTTGGCTATAAGCCAATCCGTCTGTTAACGTAAAACGGTATTGTGTCGCTCCACCAACTGGAGAAGCATACACTACTGTGTTTAAGTTGGCAGGTGTAATTCCATTTTCTCCACCACAACCTTCAATAGAAGCTTCTTGGGCAAACGGTGTAAATACCGAACAAGCTGCTCCAGCTACTGCAGACCATTGTGGGCCACTTGAAGTTGGAACTTGAACGCGGATTGTTACGCTATACTCTGCTCCAAATTTAATTGGAATACCTGTTAATTGTAACAAGTTAAATGATTCGCCTGAACGAACTAATGTTGTTGTTGCTACTGGTAAACCACCTTCAATTAAAGCTACATTATATTCATAGTTTAATGCTGAAGGCACGACAACTGCACGAATGATGTTATTCATTTGTACTAATGTTGCCCCACATGAAGTTGACGTTAAAACCGTGTTTGGAACTCCTGGTGTAGTAATTGTACAAGGAGCACCATAAACTTCCATCCACTCTTGGTTTAATCGAAGAGCTACTTCTACTGAATAAGGCGTATTGTATTCTGCAAAATCAGTATAAGTTAATTGAAGAATATAGTTAGAACGATCTACAATACGAACCGCATTGGTTATTAAATTCGTTATTCTAAATCGGTAACCCGTCACAGTAACTCCATTTGGAATTGATTGCGAATAGGAGTTTCCTCTAACAGCTTGATTAAGCGACGTTAATAATTCTCCGCAATTCTCCGCACGTAATGTTGCTGTAATAACAGGACAACCATCTGTTGTGCTTCCATTACAGTTTTGGTCAATACCATCATAACAAATCTCGGTTGCTCCTGGGTTGATAGAAGCTACGGCATCATTACAATCGCCAGCAATGGCAACATATCCAGCAGGTTGATCACAAGTTGAAATAGTAATAGCATCATTTCCATAACCATCACCATCTGCATCTGCATACCAAATAGTTGCTGGTACTACAATAACGTTAGCGGAAGTAGTAGCAGCAAAACATCCTGTACTAGGATTTGTTGCTGTAGCAACATAGGCTGTTGTTTCTCCTGGTCTGGCATACACAGTAGCAGAAACACCTCCCGTATATGGGATAGACATTGCTGCATCTGTAAATAATCCAGTAGTTGGAGCCCAAGTATAATTAAATACACTTGACTTAGTCAACACGATATTAGGTCTATCATTTGAAGAACCTGTTGGCGTGCCTGCTGATAATACATTTGCTACAGACTGGCTATCTGCTCTATACCAGTTTGTGCTTACAAAACCGGGGTTAGAATTTGCAGTAATTACAGCACCTGAACCTCCATTGTTAGTACTATAAGATGTTTGAATAACAATATTACTGGTACCATTCCATATAAAGGTCGATGTTAAAGGAACATTTACATTCGCTGGGAAACCAGAAGTTGGCACTGTTAAGGTCGAAGCTGTTCTAACTACTGTTAAACTTCCAATAAACGAAGAAGAAGTCAACACATTAGAAGCTGTATGCCCCATAGCCACACTGAATCCAGTTAAGCTACCAGAGAAACCACTTGCTACAGAGTTAACATTGATAGCCAATCCAGAGATAATATCCCCTGAAACAAAGCCTAAAGCTGTCAACTCTGAAGCTCTGTAAAGCATTTGATGTTTCGCACCGCCATACCAATTTGAAAATGGTGAAGGATAAGCATACTGGTCATTTAGATTAGTTCCTGTTCCAATCACTACAGCTCCAGATGAAGTGGAAGAAGCAGTCAATAATACTGGACTTCCATTTGCACAAACTGAACTCGTTGCCGGTGTAATTATAGCTGCAGGCAATGGGTCAACATTAACCGCAAAACTAGCTAGATTCACACAACCACTAGCAGTATTAGAAGCTGTTAACGTATAACTTGTCGTAGCTGTAGGGTTAAAGGTATAACCTGCTACCGCAGAACCAGAAACACCAGTCATTGGTGACCAAGTATACGTATCATAATCACCCACGGTTGAACTTACGTTAACCGTAGTTGAATTACCTGAACAAATTGTAGCACTTGAAGCACTCAATGTTAAGGCAGGTGGTGCCGTTACAGTAGCTGTTACCATTGTTCTAGGCGACGCACATCCTGTTGTTGATTTTAAATTATAGAAATAATAATAAGATCCAGTTGTAGTACCTCCCCATTCTGATGAAGTAACATTTAAATTCGTAGAATTATATGGGAAAGTATTAGCAGAAGAAGATCTCACTAAATTTGCTCCTGTATAAGACTTCACTAAGATTCTATAACCAGTACCGGGTACCATATTAAAATTCAACGGAATAACATTTGGAGTAGTAGTTCCTCCTGCAACAACCGTTACATTTCCTGTTGAGAAAAGTTCCGTTGTTAAAGCAGAATTCATAATTTTAATATTAACAGTACCTCCAGTTGTAGCATATAAGTCAACTGACTCCAACTTTAATGGCACTAAAACATCAAATACAATTCCCCAATCAGTGAATGTTGAACCAGTATCAGATGCTCCAGGAGCAACTCTACCAGCATTTGAACTAGTACCACCAATACTTGCGTCTACATAATAATTAGTTGTAGTAGAAATACTTGGAGTAGTAAAGGAAGCACCTGTAGCAAGTGGAGCACCACCTGTAGCGTCTGCATACCAACTAATTGTTGCTCCAGCGGAAGGTGTAGCTGATAAATCAACAGTACCGGTTCCACATCTGCTAGCAGCAACTGTGCTGTCAACAGAAGGAGAATTTACATTGATTGCAACCGTATTGGTATTTGCAGACAAGCCACTGTTAGCACAAGTTACTTTACAATAAAAAGTAGTGTTAGCAGAAATAGTTCCTGAAGTATAGGTAGGATTTGTGGCACCTACAATAGCAGTTGCTCCTTCATACCATTGGTAACTAATTCCTGTTACACCCGTAGTATATCCTGAAACACTTAATGTAGTTGTTCCAGAAACACAAATGTCAGTTACTGATGCTGTTGCAGTTCCTGCAGTTGGCGTTCCAGCACAAGCTGGTGCTGCCAATACATTAATTGCAAAGTCTAAAGTAACCCCATAAGTACCCGAATAACATGGATTTGGCGTTGCTTGACCAGAGTCAGCAGTACCTAACCTTACACGATGTACTCCAACTGGAGCAGACAAAGGCATAACAAAAGATAAATCTAATGTAGTTGGATTAGAACCAAGAGAAACTCCTGACTTAACCAATTCCCCTGCATCAATAAAATCACCATCGTCGTTAAAATCAATCCAGATATGACTATCGTAAGTATATCCAGTTGCAAAAGTTACTTGGAAATTAACATTTGTAGATTGTGTAGCATTTACTGGCGTTCCACTATTATTAGCATACATCACATCCGCAATTGGGAAACTAGTACTACCAATAGTAACATTTGAAATTCCTGCACCATCATTACTTGTTGGAACAGAAGCACAGTAATCAGTTACCGTTAATCGAGCTCCTGTAGAATTAACAGTACATGCTGCAGGATAAGCCACTACCGCACGGTAGAAATTACCTGAACCTGTTGCTGTTGCCGCAGAAGTAGAAACGGTTAAAGTTGCAGTAGTTGTTCCTGAGTAAGTTACTCCTGCTGGAGTTGAATTGACTACATCAGAATACGTACCAGCTAAAGTAGTGGCACGTTGCCATTTGTATGTAGCACCAACCGTTGGACTCACCACTGTAAAAGTAGCTGAATTTCCTTTTAAAGCTGTTGCATTAGCAGGTTGTCCTGAAATGGTAGGGTTAGCAACTTCAACTGTAAATCCTACAGCATTAGAAGCCGCACAAGGTGCTGTACCATTTGCTACAACTTGGTAGTAATAAACACCTGCTGGTGTAGCTGGTGAAGTAGTAACACCTAAAGTTCCTGCAACCGATGTATTATAAGTTGCTCCAGCTGGCGTACCATTTGCAATTGGTGCAAAAGTTCCTGGATTCCCAGTAGTTGAATATAAATAGGTATATCCATCTACAGAACCAGAAGTAGTTGCCACAAAATTAGTAGAACCTCCAGCTAAACAATTAATTGCAGAAGTTGGTGAAACAGTATCTACTACTGGTGGGGTGCTAACATAAATATAAGCTAATTCAGAATTTACTGTATTTGCTGGTCCGTTTACTTCAACATAATATCTAGTATTATTATTTGCAAACGTAATTCCAGAAACAGTCAAGGTTGGAGTCCCGTCACCTGAAAAAGTAAGTCCAGACTCAGAATCTCCAAGTGGAGTGAATCCTAAACCAATATCCTCATACCATACATAAGTATCAACATCTCCTGAAGTTACTACAGTGAATACTGCTGTACCTGAAGTACATATTGACTCACTTTGTGGAGAACTTACAATTGCTGTAGAACCTACAGAAATTATGGTACTACCTGAAGTTACAGATTCACAAGGTGCAGAACCTGAAACTTCACAGTAATATTCTGAACCATCTAAGGTTTCAGGTGCATCAATAATAGATAATGTTGAAGAATCAACACCACTAAAATCGGCACCATTTGATAAAGCGACATAAACGTCATTATCAGCATCATACGTGTACCATTGGTATGCTAATCCAGAACCAGTAGCAGTAACAGAAATTGTTCCTGAAGTACCTGTTTGGATTGAAGAAGTAAATGGAGGCTGTGATGTAATAACAACAGCATCAAAAACTTCCACGTCATACGTTTGTACAGATGCACAACCAAAGTCGGTGATTGTAAAGGAAATAGTTGCTAAACCAGCACTTACTCCTGTTACTAATCCGTTTCCGTCTACCGTAGCCACACCTTCATTTGAAGAAGCCCAATCTGCTCCTGCTCCACCTGGCGATAATTGTAATGTTCCATTAGAACATACTTTATCGTCTGGACCTGTAATTGGACCATTCGCTGGGAAAGGGTAAACCGTTAAGTTTCCTGCACTAGTAGCTGTTCCGCCTGGTGTAGTTACAGATACCTGACCTGTAGTTGCTCCAATTGGCACTGTAAATGTAATCGTATTGATATCTACAACTGTAAATACAGTATCGGTAGAACCTATTTTAACACTAGAAACGTTATTAAAGAAATCACCTGTAATAGTAACAAGGCTTTCACTGTCTTCACATACAGAAATTGGGTCTAACAAGTTAACAATTGGTGCTGGAACCAAAATTCCAACATTATCAATTGATAAATCCCAATCACCTAGCGTTCGATTACCAGTAAAATCAATTAAAACGTTTTGACCAACATAAGCTCCTAACGAAATAACTTTGTTTTTATAACCACTAATACCATCATTTGCGATTGTTTGTAACACCGTAAATGTTGCTCCACAATCTGTACTCACAGAAACAACTAGCGTTCCTGATCCACTAGCTGGAGAGGCAAAAGGTGAAGAATAATTAGAAAACTGATAGTCAAACACTAATGCCTGACCAGCCACAATTGCTCCATAGCTAGCCGTAGCTATATTCTTGGGTGTACTTGTAAATATATTAGCATAAGCATTGTTTCCTGGATTACCTATCGCTCCACGAGCAGTACCTACTCCAAATCCAATAGTACTCCATCCTGCTAAATTTTCAATCACATCAAAGTTTTCCATGAACGGTACCGCTCTAGGGTTGCTATTGATTTCTGAATTAGTAGAATAAGCCACTTGACTAGAATTCGTACAGGTTACCTTTAACCGGTATAAAATAGTCGTTCCCGCAAATGCAGGTGGTTGATAGGTTAATGTCGTTGCTCCTGTTCCATCTGTGGCATTAGCCCAAGTTGAACCTGCATCGATAGATTCTTCCCATTGGAAAGTAATTCCTGCAGCAATAGTAGCTCCAGTCACCGTAATTGGTGCAACTGGGAATCCAGAACAAACCGATTGCGAAGTAACATTGACTGTTCCTCCGGTTGGCGTTCCTTCACATAAAGCAGTTACAGCGAAGTTGTCAAATGCTAAATAATAATCTTCATCTAAAATCACGTTTCCTGTAATTCTAAATTTCACATTTTGACCTGCATAAGCAGCCATACTGTAAGATTTTGTTCTCCAACCTGCTACACCATCATTCGTAATTGTTTCTAACGTGGCATAAGTAGCACCATAATTGGTAGAAACTTCTACTATAACATTACCTGAACCCGAAGCGGGTGCATCATATGGTGAACTATAGTTAGCTAAACGATAATCAAATGAAAACAATTGATTTGCAGCAACAGTTCCTAAGTTAGGTGTACTAAAATTACCTGTAGTTGCATAACTATAAAGGTTTTTATAAATAGTGTTACCTGGATTTCCACCAGCACCAGTAGATGAACCAACAGTAAAAGAATTGTTAGTCCATTGAGCCGGTAAGGTAGTAGTTGCAAAACCTTCAGTCCAAGGTACAGCCGTTACAACTGGCGGAACAAATCCAGCAGAAGTAGTCCACGTACTGTTATCAACTCCTGTAATACAAACGGAACGTACATGTAAATAATACGTTGTTGCAGGAAGTAACGAACCAATAGTTGCAGTTAAACCTGTTGTTGCAGTACCTGAAGCAGGTGGTGTTATTGAGGTGGTAAATGCCCACTCATAACCCACTGCTGGAGCAATTCCTGGAGCAACCCATGAAAGGTCTGCACTCGTAGAAGATGAAAAAGCAACGGTTAAACCAGATGGAGTAATACAAGATGGATTATCTTCTACCGTAAAATTATCTACATATAAATAATAACCATCTAAACCTCCAGATGGAACATGAACTGCAATATAAACATCGCCTGAATAAGCAGACATATCTATTGGAGCAATTTCAGTCATCACATCGGATGAAACAGTTGTAAGCGGTTTAATAACGTTAGTAAAATCCGCAGGTTGATTTCCTGTTGTAGATAATACCACTCTATAATCATTTGGCTCACTTGTAGAACGTGCACTAACAAAAAACTTTAATCTTTGATTTCCTGTTAAGGTCATTCTAGGCAAGATTAAATAATCATTATTAGCTCCTGAATTATAGTCAGTATATAAACCTGCCGCAATTGAGGAACCAACACCATAGGTTGTATACGTTATCCATTTATCATTATCTGCATTCGCATCATTTTGCGACCAACAGTTTGGCAAGTTTGGAGCTGTTACAGATTCGAAATTTTCTGTCCAAGGGAAAGAAGTAAGACTATCACAAGCTGTTGTAAAACTACCGCCCGGTGACCATGTACTTGTTCCAGAACCTGCACAATTGGCACGAACCCAATAGTAATATTGTGTATTACTTGTTAAACCTGATAAATTTACAGTAGTTATACCTGCACCCACATTTCCACTAGGTGTTGTGCCACTCGTTGGAGCAGTATTTGTTGTATCATAATAATAATCGTATCCACCAGAAGGCGCACTTACAGATGCTGACCATGAAATAGTAGCACTATCATTCGTTATTGCTGATGAAGTTAACGCCGATGGACTAACACATGCTGGTGGAGCACTAACGGTTACTTTATAATCTTCTGTTTCAGTTCTTGTACTTACTGTCATACATGGATCAGAAGGTGCACTAGCATTATAATCTACCATAGCTCTTAATCTGTAATCGCCATTAGCTGTTCCTAACGGAACCGCAATCGTTCCCGAATAAGGACCGTTACCGTAACCAGAAGTTACAAAAACTCTTTCAGCAGCATCAAAAACACCATTGGCGTTCCAATCTACCCAAATAGCTGCACCCAGCGTTCCACCTACTACATCCATAGTAAAATTAAAGGAACCTGTAGCATAGGAAGTTACTGCGGCACCAGAAAAATTACTCTGATATCCTGTAGTTGTATATCCTGAAGCTAAATTTGAAATATTAGTTGTACCTAATGTGGTAGAAAAATTATTGATATACGTTGAAGCACTACTAGAAGAAGGCGTACAATAGGCCAAACCAGTTCCAGTAGTAAAAGAACGCTCAATACAGCCCGTTGCTGACCCATTTGCGTTTTTAGGCACAACTTTCCAGTAATAAGTAGTATTTGGAGCTAATATACTAGGGGTATAAGTAGTTCCTGTTTGATTTCCTACTAATGCAGGATTTGTTGCTGTACCAAAATACACATCATAACTTGTTGGCCCTGCACCACCATCTGCCCATGTTAATGAAGCATTTGTAGGCACTCCTGTAGCAGAAGCTGCAGGCACATGAGTTATAGCACAGTTTGGAACTGTAGCAGAAGGAAAAACAACTTGCATTTGAGCTAGAGAAGCCGTTCTGCCAGTTGCAGTAGGCGGTGCAGCAGGATCTACATCTGTACCATCACGTCTATAGTAAATACCTGTATTCGCTCCACTTGTAAAAGATCTAAAGCTTGCTGAACAATAATAGCCTGATGAGTTTTCATCAACGGCCACAATTAAATTACTCGTTCCATTATATGCAAAAGGAGTATTTAAGATTAAATCAAACCAGTTTCCTGCAACTGGATTAATCGTTCCAGAAAACACCTGAGTTAAACTCGCTAACGGAACCCAATCCGTAGTAGTAGTAAAGGTTGTTTTAGCGGTATGAGCCATATAAACCGTCCAATTACTCCAGTTTTCAATTGATGCACCTGCATTATAATAAAATCTAATTTTCTCAATAGTTCCTGCTTGCGTTAATTGCGCAGAGGTGTAAATCTGTTGAGAATAGCTATAATCA
Source organism: Flavobacterium sp. (assembly GCF_028689845.1). GTDB lineage: Bacteria > Bacteroidota > Bacteroidia > Flavobacteriales > Flavobacteriaceae > Flavobacterium. Next base: position 62,368 of record NZ_JAQVCH010000016.1, read on the forward strand.
TAACAACTTACAATTGGTAAGTTTGATTGGGTTGCCGTTCCAGTCCCAATGGTAATCGTTTGTGAAAATCCTAAAGCTCCTGTTAAAAACAGCAAGCACAAAGTTAAACATTTTAGCCACGAACTTTTCGTGGAATAGGGCGTGTCTGTTGGATCTTTGCCCAACACGCCCGGTTCTCGAGTTTTGAGTCGCGTCCCCAAACGCCAACTCAACGAATTGTAGTATTTAATCATAATAAAAAAATTGGTTTTAAATTAAGACAGTGAATATAGTGAAATTTGTTAATAGCTTGTTAAGCTAAATTTCACTATTCGATAAAATACCTTTTTATACGATGAAGTGCAAGGTCATTTTAAGAAAAAAAATGAAGGTTATATTATTTTAGTTATAATTTGATGCGTATTTGTTTGGGAAGGTTTTTTATTTTTTTGGTGGATGGAATATTGATTTTTGACTTTTCTCTGAAGGAAGAAACACGGATTTTACGGATGATAAAGATTTACGCGGATGCTTGTTTTGGGTTTATGCTACTTTGAAATAACCACAATTCTTTTCGTTGTCTTGTCATTCCGACGCAGGAGGACACGAGCGACAGCGAACTGGCGAAGCAATCTCCACAAAACGTAATAACAAGCAGAATGATTAACGATTGCTGATTTTTGATTATTTTGGAGGATGGAACACGGATTTAATTGATGAAACGGATTTTCACGGATTTTTATTAGGGAGTTACTCATGGCTTCGATTAACCACTATTCCTTTCCACTCGCTTGTCATTCCGACGAAGGAGGAATCTTCGCTTATGATCATTATGATAAATGATAAAACGAGTAATCATTAATCATTCAGTCTGTCATTCCGACGAAGGAGGAATCTTCGCTTATTTCTATTATGATGAAAGAGAAAACGAAGTGAATTGAAGATTAACGCTTTTTTATTTGTTTGGAGGATGGAACACGGATGAAACTGATGAAACTGATTTTCACAGATTTTTATTATGGGGGTTTCTTTTGCTTTAATTAAAACTCCCTTTCCACTCGCTTGTCATTCCGAAGAAGGAGGACACGAGCGACAGCGAACTGGCGAAGCAATCTTCGCTTATGATCATTATGATGAAAGAGAAAACGAAGTGAATTGAAGATTAACGATTGCTGATTTGTTTGGAGGATGGAACACGGAT